>NZ_VPDZ01000010.1:0-180163 GCF_013417465.1 Acinetobacter sp. YH12251
TTATAATCAGCGAAGAATTCAAAAAGGCTTGGATTTTAAGACACCAAATCAAATGGCAGAAGACTTTTATCGGTTAGCTGCCTAGAATCTCCCAAGTGAAAGTCTCCTGCTAATTCAGCACACATCATACGTTACTATTTACAATAACATCCAATTTAACGAGCATCAAAAGTGCATTATCTAACCAAAATTATTAACGGAATAACAATTTGCTTCCTAGCATCAGTGAACTGCTATGCTAAAGATGAACCATCAAATGCTCATAATGTAATTGAATTTAAATGGTACGAAGCCAAAAATAATTACAACAGAATAATCAGAGAATCTAGAGAAGCCAAAAGGAATGATAGTGATTGTGAGGAAAAACTGGATAGCTGTGATAAAGATATGAAAAGCTATCTTTATTACCGGAAACCATTAGCTGCCGCAAAAGCTCGCTTAGATGCAGCTGAAAGCAAGCTATTTGAGAAAATGTCATTAGAATTTGATGCAGATAATGTTGGTGTTCAGAAAGATTAATACTTTTATAAGAAGCGGCGTAATCAGAAAAGTCTTGTCGCGTTAAATAATAGATATTCTTTTCAGAAATATCTAAACTAGCGATATGCTGTAGTGCTCCTGTTTTTGTCCTAGCAAAACTGTCCGCCTCATCCAAATACTGAAATATGAATTCTCTGAGTGTTTTTGCTTAAGTTGCACCTCAGGGTTCAACATTTTTTCAGGGTGCAATTCAATTTCTGCCTCTGCGCGTTTAATCCACTCATCAGCCAAAGACTTTTAGCTAAATGTTTTGGATTGCTTGAATTCTGGGTAGCCTTGAAGTTGTACGCGGACTTGAGCTCTATACCGAGTTGTACCGTCTTTTGTTTGTCGCTTAGTGACTGTACCTATAAATTTGCAACATTGAAATTTCGTGGTGCAAATAGGTTGCAACTAAAGAGCATTAAAAGTCAATACGAAGCGACTAAACGAAGTTAAACGAGGTTAAAAGATTTTGAGTAAAAACAATGTCATTCAAGAATTATTCGATCGTCCCATCGAGAGAAAACTGTGGGTGGCACCTATGGCAGGGGTTACAGATCGCCCATTTCGTACCCTTTGCAAATACTTTGGCGCTGGTCATGCTGTCAGTGAAATGATGACGGCAGATAAGACCTTACGCATGAGTAAAAAGAGTCTTTATCGTGCGAATTTTGATGGTGAAATAGCACCTATCTCAGCTCAAATTGCAGGATCAGATCCAGCTGAACTAGCTGAAGCCGCTCGCTATCAAGTGGCAAATGGTGCACAAATTGTCGACATTAATATGGGGTGTCCGGCGAAGAAAGTCTGTAATAAGTTGGCAGGTTCAGCGCTACTCAAAGATGAAGACTTGGTGGCTCGTATTTTAGATGCTGTTATTGATGCAGTTGATGTGCCCGTGACCTTAAAAACCCGTTTGGGCTATCTCAATGGCCATGAAAACATTATGCGTGTTGCGAAACGTGCCGAAGAAGCAGGGATTGCTGCATTGGCGCTTCATGGTCGTACACGTGAAGATATGTATCTGAATACGGCGCGTTATAGCTTAATTAAAGATGTGAAATCGTTGATCAATATTCCTGTGATTGCCAATGGTGATATTGATACACCTGAAAAAGCCAAATATGTACTGGATTATACCGGTGCCGATGCAGTCATGATTGGCCGTGCAGCTCAAGGTCGCCCATGGATATTCCGTGAAATAGGACATTACCTGACGACGGGTGAGCATATGGCGGCGCCAAGTATTATGGAAGTCCGTGACGTATTACTCGGACATTTATCTGAGTTATACGGTTTTTATGGTGAATATTCAGGTTGTCGAATTTCACGCAAACATATTGCTTGGTACACCAAAGGTTTACGTTCTAGTAATGAGTTCCGCCAAAATATGTATAAAGTTGAATCTACAGCAGATCAATATAAAGTCGTCGAGGACTATTTCAATCACTTACTTGATCATGGTCAGATCATGAGTGATGTTCAGGTTGATCATGTCAATTTGCTTGAAACCAAATAACTGAAAACCAAACGAAATATGTTCAATTCGATACAATGTAGGTCGATATTTAAGTTAGTTAGATTTATTGAAATAGATTAAAACTAATTTATTTTAAATGATTTGAAATCAGTATCTAATAAAAAGCCCTCGTTTTAGAGGGCTTTTTTAGGCATTCATGTTTGAATGACGCGTAGAGCTAAGTTTTAGTTGAAGCGCATTTCTAAAACCAATTGATTGATCAAGTCGGGTGCTTCAAATTCACGTATTTGAGAGACGTTGGTTCCCGCCCAAAAAGCACCATATTCATGTACACCATGCTTGCTAGCAGCGGCATGTAATTGTTTGCCTAAATCATAGCTATATGGGTAAGCCGGAACGGTCGGGCGTGTTGGTGTGTCAATATCTGTGTGCCAGTTATTGATAATGCCACGAGCAGGGCGGCCTGAAATACTTGATGTAATCTGCGTGATGGGTGCATCAAATAATGCTTTGCGATAAGCTTCATTTGCATTTGATGTTTTGCATTGCACAAAAGCAGTGCCCAATTGAACAGCATCTGCACCCAACTCCATAATTTGATAGGCCTGATGTCCATTCATAATGCCGCCAGCAGCAACAATGGGGCATTGAATATGGCGTTTCAAGAGTTGAACCAAATCACGAGTCTTGACGCTGCTATCAAAGTTTTCATTGAAAATGCCGCGGTGACCACCAGCTTCAATACCTTGAGCAATCACGATATCAATGCCTGCAGCTTCGATCAGTTTAGCTTCTGCTAAGTTGGTAGCAGAAACTAGAGTCAAAATACCCGCTTGTTTCAAGGCTTGGATTTGATGTGGATGTGGAATACCAAAATGGAAGCTTACCGCTTTAGGGCGCGTTTCCAGTAAGAGGTTTAGAAAATGGTCATTGTCTTTAAAGCTTGGATAAATACAGTTCAGTGCTTCTGGAGCTTCTGCATTATATTGAGCAAAGCGTGATTTAAATTGCATGATCCATTTGGCAGCAACTTGTTCATCGAGTTCTACTGTGTCATGACAAAAAAAATTGACCTGAAAAGGTTGTTCAGTGAGTTCTTGAGTTTGTAATATTTGTTGACGTGCATTCTCAACACTGCTTGCACCTAAACCCAGTGAACCAAGTCCACCTTGATTTGACACTTCTGCAGCAAGTTCAGGTGTAGAAACACCTGCCATTGGGGCAAGAAATATAGGGTGTTTGATGCCAAGTTTTTCTAATAAAGTCATGTGCATACTCCAATCACTCTAAATACTTTGCCCAAGCGAGTGAAATTAAGCAAATAATATTCGTTATTTCATATCAAAATGGTCTTATGCTTACACGAAAGTTGTACTTGAAATTAAGCGACACCTCGTGTCGTAGTAATGATGTATGACCCGACTTTTGAGGTGGATCCTTTTAAAATAATGCTGTGTTCACTTTAAATTTTATAATTCTCCCATGTCTGAACGTATCCGTGAAAAACTGCAAATTTTAGCTGATGCTGCCAAATATGATGTCTCATGTTCTTCGAGTGGTAGCAAGCGCCAAAATAAAGATAAAGGTCTGGGTAATACTGGAAACGGTATTTGCCATAGCTATACCGAAGATGGCCGCTGCGTATCATTGTTAAAAATTCTATTTTCCAATGTCTGTATTTTTGACTGTGCATATTGTGTGTCCCGTCGGAGTAACGACGTAAAGCGCGCAGCATTTACGGTACAGGAAGTGGTAGATTTGACCATGAATTTTTATCGTCGGAACTATATTGAGGGGCTGTTTTTAAGTTCGGGGATTTTTAAATCGGCGGATTACACCATGGAACGCATGTTGCAAGTGGTGAAAAAGCTGCGTTTAGAAGAAAATTTTAATGGTTATATTCATCTGAAGACCATTCCGGGGGCATCTCAGGAAATCATCACCGAAGCAGGTTTATATGTTGACCGTATGAGCATTAATTTGGAAATGCCGACAGAAGATGGTTTAAAAAAATTTGCACCTGAAAAAAGTCATGTCGAAGTCCAAAAAGACTTAGGTATTGTGCGAGATCGTTTGATTCAATTCAAAGATGAACGAAAAATAATACGTACAGTCCCCAAATTTGTACCCGCAGGACAAACGACGCAAATGGTGGTGGGCGCACATCAAGAGTCTGACCGTGATGTCATACTGATGGCAGACCGTCATTACAAAGAGTTTAAGCTCAAGCGTGTGTATTACTCGGGTTATATTCCAATTAATGAAGAGGAGCGTGCGCTGCCAGCTGTGGGATCTGCGCCACCTTTATTACGAGAAAATCGGCTGTATCAAAGTGATTGGTTGATGCGTTTTTATGGGTTTGAAGCGACGGAATTGGTCGATGAAGAGCATCCAAATTTAGAATTGGATATTGACCCTAAATTAGCGTGGGCACTGCGTCATCCCGAGCAATTTCCAGTGGATATCAATCGTGCTGATTATCAAATGATCTTACGTGTGCCGGGCATCGGTGTGCGTTCTGCTAAAAAAATTGTTCAAGCACGACGTTTTGGTAAAATTCATATCGACCAATTAAAACGTATGGGTATTTCCTACAACAGAGCACAACATTTTATACGCTGTGAAGATTCACCTAAATTTATTCGTGAACAACAGCCTCATCAAATAAGACAGCAGATTTTGCAAAGTGGCCAGTCGAAATATACGCAGCAAATTTCTCCACAATTGAACTTAGGTTTTTAGGATACAGTCGTGAGTATTTATGTCTTTGATGGCACGATGACAGGATTGTTAAGCTGTGTTTTTCGGGCCTTTCAATTTAAGCAATTTGACATTCAGATTTGTACAGATGGGCAAGTGCAGGCAGGTCTTTTCGCCGATGTCATTGATGTGGCTAGTCATGATGAACAAGCACAGCGGGTATGGCAAGGATTAAAGCTTAAAGCATCTGAAAGTGCTTTGAAGCAGTTTTATTATGCGTTTTTATCCGAGCAGCAGCAGGCTTTTCAATATTGTTTTAATTTTGCGATTTATGTGTTCCAGCAACAGCGTGATGTGTCTAAAAACTATGGTCATGCTGATGTATTAGGGATGAGTCAGTGGGCGAAGCAAGTGGGGCGTGAAAAGCACCGAATGGAAGCTTTTGTGCGCTTTAAAAAATGTCAGGATGGTTTGTTTATTAGTTTAGTCTCACCTGACTTTAATGTATTGCCTTTGATCGAACGGCATTTCAAATCACGCTATCAAGATCAACGTTGGCTGATTTACGATGAAAAACGCAATTATGGCATTTATTATGATTTAAAACAGGTGCATCAAGTGGATATGGATGCCACAACCATAGATAGGCAAATACAATCAGGCCATAGTCAATCCTTTAATATCGAACTGGATGATGATGAGGTTTTATATGATCAGCTTTGGAAAGATTATTTTAGAAGTGTCAATATTGAAGCCCGACGTAATATGAAATTACATGTGCAGTATGTGCCACGTCGTTATTGGCGTTATATGAATGAAAAAGCGATTTAGGTGCGAATCATCTAGCAATTTTCGGGCATAATGATTGCGCTTTTGATTGTTTAAATGAGACTTTGATGAAATTATTTCTTGTTACAACCGTTCTGACGGCAATGACGCTCACGGCGTGTTCTGCAAATGAGCAAGAAAAGAAAACATTCGATCCAAAAAGTTATCAAGTTGCCGATGCTGCTGGATTACAACTACGCTTTGAACAATTAAATCAAACTCTAGCTATAGATTTTAGCCAACTGAAAAAAGTAGAAAGTTTGGCTTTTTCAGACCAATCCGCTTTAGATGTTCAGAACTTAAAAACTTTAAATCAGCATTTTGTTGCCAACACCGCTTTAAAAAGCTCCAAAATTGCCTATTGCGAAGTAATGAATCATTATTTTGCCGAAATGTATCATCTCGGACATGTGAACTTGGCCTTGGTGAAAGACGTTAAACTACCAAATGCCGCAAACGAAGATTTGAGTCAGGTATTTGCGAATGCAGACCAATTTTATGATTTTATTATCAACCGCTATACCACATATAAACAGGCACAAGAAACCATGCAATATGGTTGTAATCTAAAAGCCGCAATAGCAGATTAAAAAAAGCCCCTCAATGAGGGGCTTTTTTTTACAGAAATTAGCAGCCTGTTAACTTTTCCGGTTGTGGACGTTCGCCAGGGAAGAAGATTGGACGTAGTTTGACGCCGATACCGTTCCCAATGAAGGCAAATACTAACCATAACCAGCCGTGTAAACTACCTGAAGCAATACCGCTGAAATACGCACCAATATTACAACCGTATGCTAAACGTGCGCCATAACCCAACATCAAACCACCGATCACAGCTGCTAGCAGTGAGCGTTTTGGGATATTAAAGTTCGGTGCAAATTTACCAGCAAGGCTCGCTGCGAGTAATGCACCGAGCATGATGCCGAAATTCATCATTGACGTGATATCAAACCATAATGACTCGGTCAGTGCTTTTGCATTTGCAGGTTGCTGCCAATATGCCCAAGATGCAACATCGATCCCCATAACACTTGCTGATTTTGCGGCCCATACGGCTAAGGCAGAGGTCACGCCCCAAGGACGGCCTGCAAGTGCGAGTGTGGCAAAGTTCAGTAAAGTTAGGATAATTCCGCCCCAAACCAATGGCCATGGACCACGTAGAAAACGTTTCCAGCCGTGTTGCATTGCTTGCGGCTCAACCTCAAGCTGACCATGGCGTTTCTTTTCAAAGTAAACTGTTGCTGCGGCAATGATTGCAAAAAGCACAAAGTTTAATGCCAGTGCAGGAACTACACCAAAGCTTTTGACTAAAGAAATCGGCTCAAAGTGGGGAAGGTCAAACCACCATTGAATATGTGAAGTTGCAATCAATGAACCTGTACAGAAGAAGATCAGCGTTACAATCATGCGTGCACTACCTGCGCCCACAGTGTACAGGGTACCTGATGCACAGCCTCCGCCAAGTTGCATACCAATACCAAAAATAAAGGCACCGATCATCACGGACATTGAAACAGGATTAACGTTACCTTTGACTGGGTTGCCAAATAATTCACCCGCACCTAAAGCAGGGAAGAAGAGCAGTACAGCCAATGCCAACATGATCATTTGTGCACGCAAGCCACGACCACGACGCTCTTTAATAAAGACACGCCAACTCGAGGTGAAACCAAAAGACGCATGATAAAGGGTCATACCCAAAGCACCACCAATTAAAAATAGTAATGCTTGGTTAACGCCTACAATCAGATAAGCACCAATGGTACCTAAAATTAATAAAATAAAAGCCACCCAAATCGATATATTGGATCGATTGGCTGGCGCAGCAATAAAAGACATGGAAAAAAAAGCTTAAAAAATGTATCTCTATTTTACGGTTTTTATATATTGTAAAAATTAATATTGTTTAGAATTCACACAATCATTGCTGTGAATAATTGATTTTCAATATTTGTAAAACTGATAAAAGAAACATTAAACTGGATTTACATTAAATAAAGAACCAATCCAACTTGAAAATAGCATGGCTGCAATGCCCCAGAGTGCAACACGTAGACTGCCTTTCAACATAGAAGTACCTGCTGCATAACTGGCTAAGGCACCGAGTAGTGCTAGAGAAATCACGCCAACGGCCATAACGGTTTTTTCAATATGCATGTCAGCACTGACCATGATCGCAACCATCGGAAATATTGCACCAATTGAAAAGGCTAAAGCCGATGATAGCGCTGCTTGAACGGGTTTTGCTGCTGTATTGTCATGGATTCCAATTTCATCTCGGGCGTGGGCTTCAAGTGCATCATGTGCAGTTAATTGGACTGCGACTTCATGGGCCAGTGTAGGCTCTAAACCACGTTGAATATAAATTTGGGTAAGTTCTTTAAGTTCTAGCTCAGGGTTCTTTTGTAGTTCTTTATGCTCCATGTGAAGATCTGCTTTTTCGACGTCTTCTTGAGATTTCACAGAGATATATTCACCCGCCGCCATAGAGGTTGCACCAGAGATGAGTCCTGCAATGCAGGTAATGAGTAAGGTATGGCTAGAAGCACCACTTGCAGCCATGCCCATAATTAAACTAGTGACGGAGATAATGCCATCATTTGCACCGAGTACAGATGCACGTAGCCAACCTGTACGTTCCATAAAATGTTTTTCGGCATGATGTGAGTAAGACATTATTTTCTCTAAGTTTGTTATTTATATGACCTCATAAGATTGACCTGACATCAGTTAAATTTCAAGTTAAAAATAGATTGAAACAGTAAGTTGAATAAAATACAGATGTAAAAAAAGCACCCGAAGGTGCTTTTTTTTATAAAATGCTTATTGCTGCGCTTTTTCTTTCACGTCAGCTGCACCTTGTTCAACAGCACCTGCTGTTGCAGCAGTTGCGTCTTTAGCTGCTTCTTTGGCATTGTGTGCAGCAGCTTCAGCATTTTCTGCAGCATTTTCGGCTGCTGTCGCAGTTGCAGTTGCAGCATTATCAACAGCAGTCGCTGTCGCAGTTGCCGCATCTGAAGTTGCATCAGCGATGTCATGGCCTGCTTGGTCAGCAGCGTTTTCTAAGTGTTCACCAGTTGTTGCACCTGTTTCTGGCGCTTTGTCTTTATTACAGCCAACAAGTGCAACAGTTGCAGCCAAACCTAAAGCAACAAGTAATTTATTCATTTTGATCTTTCCTTTTTTTGTTATGCCCGTAGCATGGGCTGAATTTATATTAGCTGAAAAAATATTTAAAAATCGATCAAAAATTGTTGATTTAGTGTAATTTTATCCAGCTTATTTTGTAGTTTGAAAGGCTTTATATCTGCTTATGGTGTTAAGGATTTTGAGTAAATAATTCTTCAATTGAGTTAACAAGTAGATAGAGAAATTCACTGTCTTCATGGCGCCATAAATATATTTCTTCCCCCAATTGTGTATCGTCTACCGTACGCATCAATAAATAATCGCCATCGCCGTTATGTGCAATAGCAATGCTGTTTTCAGGGAAGTCTTCTATTTCACTTATGGATTGATGTTCTACGGCTAGATGATTCATCGTACGTTTTATTCTTTTCACATCGCTGGTGTCTTGGAAGGGAAAAAGCCACCAAGCTTCGATGTCATCATCATCTTCAAATTCATCCGCATTAGAAAAGCTAATGCCGAATTCGCCACCATTTTCAATTTGCATTTTGGCTTTATATTTTTCTGGAAACTTAAATCCTAATTGTTCTTCAGTTGCAGTAATAAATTTTAAGTCTAATGGAAAGGGCATGATGTTGTTCTTAAATTATTTTGGTGATTTATGAATAAGCTAGGCGTAAATTTTAGTCAATATTTTTTACACTCGTTATTTTTATTCTAGATGATTTAGTTATGGACATATGGGGCATAAAAAAGCCTGCAATCAATGCAGGCTTTTTTGGGAAATTAATCTATTAAGATTAAAGACCAGCAGATGCTTTAAGCGCTTCCACTTTGTCAGTTTTTTCCCATGTAAATGCTGTATCAGAACCTTCACGACCGAAGTGACCATACGCAGCAGTTTGTTGGTACATCGGTTGGATCAAGTTCAACATACGAGTAATACCGTATGGACGTAAGTCAAAGTGTTCACGTACAAGTGCAATAATCAAATCTTCAGATACTTTTGCAGTATTGAATGTGTTGATCGAGATAGATGTTGGTTCTGCAACACCAATCGCATAAGACACTTGAATTTCACATTTGTCAGCTAGACCAGCAGCCACAATGTTTTTAGCAACATAACGGCCTGCATAAGCAGCAGAACGGTCCACTTTTGATGGATCTTTACCAGAGAACGCACCACCACCGTGGCGAGCCATACCACCGTAAGTATCTACAATGATTTTACGGCCTGTTAAACCACAGTCGCCTACAGGGCCGCCAATGACGAACATACCTGTTGGGTTGATGTGGAATTTAGTGTCTGCATGGAACATTTCAGCAGGAATCACTTTTTTCACGATTTCTTCAATTACCGCTTCTTTTAATTGAGCTTGGGTAATTTTTGGATCGTGCTGAGTTGAAAGTACAACTGCGTCTAAGCGAACTGGCATACCATTTTCATAAGCAAATGTTACTTGGCTTTTTGCATCAGGACGTAACCAAGCAAGTTTGCCTTGTTTACGTAGTTCAGCTTGTTTTTCCATCAAGCGATGTGCATATGAAATAGGTGCCGGCATAAGCACATCAGTTTCACGGCTTGCATAACCAAACATTAAACCTTGGTCGCCCGCACCTTGATCTTCAGGTTTTTGACGGTCAACGCCTTGAGCAATTTCAGGTGATTGTTTCCCGATCATGTTGATCACGGCACAAGTTGAGCCATCAAAGCCAAGATCTGAATGGTGGTATCCGATACCATTTACGGTATTACGAACAATCGCTTCAAAGTCAACATTTGCAGTTGTTGTGATTTCACCGGCAAGTACAACCGCACCCGTTTTTACAAGCGTTTCACAAGCAACCCGTGCATATGGGTCTTCTTTTAAGATTGCATCCAAAATAGCATCACTGATTTGGTCAGCCATTTTATCCGGATGGCCTTCGCTTACAGATTCCGAGGTAAATACAGCGTACTCGCGCATAAGTCCTATCACAGTTAAATTTAAAGACGCAATATGTTACATCGAGAAAGCGTTTAGGACTAGCTTAACATGACCAAATTGGATGAAATTAATTCATTTCAATGACTTTTTAATTGATATAGGCATCTAAAAAATTGATATGAGCTATGGATTTATCAATTTAATTTTTTATGATGAGATAAAATTGAGATATTTTTGTTTTGGCACAAGCAACAATGTGATTAGGCGTTAAAATGCCTAAAGTAGCATTTTAAGTGAATCAATTATAAGAAAAAATCAAATCAATATCCTGAGATTTATCAATAATGAATGTCATGAACTGCCAGAATATGACTGTAAACGACAATTATTCGTTTAATTTGAAAAATAAAACACAATAAGTACGCGCTTTTGAGACTTGGTACGCAAATTGCCTATTTGTCATTACGTTGAATGGGGAAACGTAATGAAACAGTCTGGTTTTACACTCATTGAAATCATGATGGTAGTGGCAATTATCGGCATTTTGGCTGCAATTGCTACTGTATCTTACAATGGCTATGTCGCTCGAGCGCAAGTGGCTGAAGTTTTAACAATGATTTCATCCTATAAATTGAAACTGATTGAAAATTATTCAGAGGAACAAAGCTGTGTAGATTTGAATACAGCGCTGAATGAAAGTATCAGTACCAAATATATTGCGAGTAGTGACATTACTGATGTGGCAGGAACGTGTTCAGTGGTTTTTACGTTTAAATCAACAGATGTCAATTTTGCTCTTCGCTCAAAGCAGATCTATTTTAATATTCCAGATGATTTAAATGGTGCTTGGAATTGTCAATCGGATGATATTTCGCAGCGAAATTTACCTGCTACATGTCGTGGGATCTAAAGTATTGAATGTGAAACCGTGAGTATATTGGATCAGTGCTGATTTCACAGGGATGAGTATGCTCTTAGAGTTTCACAAACATTCATAGGTTTCTTTATTGAATATATTTCATATTTCTAATGGTCATTTATCTGGATCGTCTTTGGCTGCTATTTATATTCACAATTTCCATTCGATGTATTGGACTTTTATCAATTACGAAGCGTTTGCTTTCGCCACTAAACTCTAAATATGCATTGCGCTGTCATTGATTCGCCATATAAAAGCGTCACTGTATACAAAATAAACGACATGCATAGGCTTGAAATTGAGCAATAAGCACCCAAAATACAGGTGGTGCAGGAATAATTAGCGAAAATTTGCCCCTGAGGCTTTACCCATTCCGCTTTTTTTAAGACAATATGCGCATCTTTGAATTCTTATTCATCTTACTCTTTTAAACCATTTGTTTGGACTCTGACCTATGACAACCCCGCTTAACGAACGTCGTATTGCAAACGCAATTCGTGTATTGGCAATGGATGCTGTGCAAAAAGCAAATTCAGGACATCCAGGTGCTCCAATGGGGATGGCAGATATTGCTGATGTGGTATGGCGTGAATTCCTCAACCACAACCCTGCAAACCCACAATGGGCAAACCGTGACCGTTTCGTATTGTCAAACGGCCATGGCTCTATGTTGCAATATGCGCTATTGCACTTAACAGGTTATGACCTGTCTATTGAAGATTTGAAATCATTCCGTCAATTGCATTCTAAAACGCCAGGTCACCCAGAATTGGGCTATGCACCGGGTATCGAAACAACGACTGGTCCATTGGGTCAAGGTATTGCGAACGCTGTAGGTTTTGCACTTGCTGAAAAAACTTTAGCGGCTCAATTCAATAAAGAAGACATTACAGTTGTAGATCACAACACTTACTGTTTCTTAGGTGACGGCTGTTTAATGGAAGGTGTTTCTCACGAAGCATGTTCATTGGCTGGTACTTTGGGTCTAGGTAAATTAGTTGTTTACTACGATGACAACGGCATCTCGATTGACGGTGAAGTAGAAGGCTGGTTCTCTGATGATACAGAACAGCGTTTCCTTGCATACGGCTGGCAAGTACTTAAAGTTGACGGCCATGATGCAGACGCAATCCGTGCGGCAACTGTTGAAGCAAAAGCTGAAACTGCGAAACCAACCTTAATTATCTGTAAAACCATTATTGGTTTAGGTTCACCAAACAAACAAGGTAAAGAAGATTGCCACGGTGCGCCGCTTGGTAATGACGAAATCGCTTTGACTCGTGAAGCTTTGGGCTGGACAGAAGGTCCATTTGAAATTCCTGCTGATGTTTATGCAGCTTGGGATGCAAAAGCCAAAGGTACTGCTTCTGAATCTGCTTGGAACGACACATTTGCTGCTTATGCTGCTAAATATCCAGCAGAAGCAGCTGAACTAAAACGTCGTCTTTCTGGTGACCTTCCTGCTGACTTCGCAGCAAAAGCGGATGCTTATATTGCTGAAGTAAATGCTAAAGCTGAAACAATCGCTACTCGTAAAGCTAGCCAAAATGCCATTCAAGCATTTGCACCACAGCTTCCAGAAATTCTAGGTGGTTCTGCTGACCTTGCAGGCTCTAACCTGACTTTATGGAAAGGCGCAGAAGGCGTTGAATCTAACCCAGCGGGTAACTACGTTCATTACGGCGTACGTGAATTCGGTATGACTGCGATTGCTAACGGTGTTGCACTTCATGGCGGTTTCGTTCCTTATGTAGCAACATTCCTGATGTTTATGGAATATGCGCGTAATGCAGTACGTATGTCTGCATTGATGAAACAGCGTGTGATTCATGTGTATACCCATGACTCAATTGGTCTAGGTGAAGATGGTCCTACACACCAACCTGTAGAGCAAATTGCATCTTTACGTGGTACACCAAATCTGAACACTTGGCGTCCATGTGACACTGTAGAAGCGTCTATTTCTTGGAAATCTGCGCTGCTTCGTTCAGAAGGCCCTACAGCGTTAATCTTCTCTCGTCAAAACTTGCCATTCCAAACTCGTACAGCAGATCAAATTGCTGACGTTGCGAAAGGCGGTTATGTTCTTGCAAAAGAAAAAGGTGAATTGAAAGCAATCATCATTGCGACAGGTTCAGAAGTTTCATTGGCAATGGATGCTTACGCACAGCTTGAAGGCGTACGTGTTGTTTCTATGCCATGTGCTGAAGAATTTGTAAAACAAGATGCTGCTTACCGTGAAGCGGTTCTTCCAGCTGCGATCCGTGCGCGTGTTGCTGTTGAAGCTGCGCATGTGGACTACTGGTGGAAATTTGTAGGTCTTGATGGTCGTGTAATCGGTATGACGACTTACGGTGAATCTGCTCCAGCAAAAGACTTGTACCAACACTTTGGTATTACTGCTGATGCTGTTGTTGCTGCTGTGAAAGAAATTACCGCTTAATCTGTAAAGATTAACCGTAATAAAGACGCCCCAGAGAAGGGGCGTTTTTTATTGCAGAGATTAAATTTATTTTTAATTGTGAAATAACGATTTGTAACGAATGAATTAAAGCATTGGTTTAAAATTAATTCATTCATGCAGTATTCAGCCACGGGTGCAATGTTGCCCCAAGTGAGGAAACGATGAGCCTTTATGATCAGATAAATGATGAAATTGTACTGATGGATGCTGGTGAACAGAAATGGATTGGCACAGACTTAGAGCTTGAAGCCATGGTTGCAGTAGAATTGATGCTGCAAGATTTGCAAGAAGACAAAGTGATTAAGATTCGCCGTAAGAACCATGAAAAGCATACAGGTCTAAAACAGGTAGATCGGATCTTGGTTGAAAAGCTATAAGCTGAATGGTTAAAAAGTCCGAATCTTCGGGCTTTTTATTTGCCTATCGTATTTATAAAACAGATAAGAAAACGTTCTTTCAAGACTCATCATGTTTAAAAAGAGCGCATAAAATACAGTGTTTTCAACACAAAAAGCTTTATTTCAGTTATAAAAATCCAGTGCTCATTTAAAAAGACATCAAACGTGTAAATACAGATTAAAAATTTAACAGAAATATCAAAAAACCAATGGCAGCCGCTCTGGGAGCTGTATTTAGAATTTTATAAAAGTCAGGTGGTGGATGCAGTGACCGAGCGAACATGGCAAAGGTTACATGCTGCTGAGTGCGAACATATGTATGGCTTTGCAGCCGTAATTGAACATCAAGTGGTTGGGATCGTGCATGTCATAGAACATGAGAGCTGCTGGAAATTGCAGCCTTATGCCTATTTGCAAGATTTATATACGCTTGAAGAATATCGCGGGCAGGGTATTGGCAAGGCGCTGATCGCGAAAGTGAAAGAATATTGTGATCAGCGGCAGTGTGACCGTGTGTATTGGCTTACGCATCAGGACAATGAAACTGCGCAAAAGCTGTATGATCAAATCGCGAGAAAAACCGGATTTATCCAATACCGCTGTCATTAACTCAATGTAAAAAGCTATTCCAAATCAACAGCAGCTTTTGCGCATCTAAGTATTAAGCTGAAACTTTAAAGTTTTTAGCTGAGTCAGCATCTTGCTGAATGATCCATTCTCCACCTACGCGGAATGATGATGCAGAGGCATAGGTATCTTCCATAAATTGGAAAAAGCTGATTAAACCATTTTGAACTTTGGCTTTAATTGAAAAAGGCGAGGTGAAAGTATTTTTTGCATAGACTGAGGTGTAGGTGAATTGACCAAATACAGCTACGGTTTCATCTTCAGCGATCATATCCGTGATTTGAAAGTCGTCGATATTCCAGTAGGTCCCGACGTTGGCAAAGGTATAAATATAAATGTCTCTGCCTGTGCCAGACCCAGCCCACGGCTCAATTTGTTTCAGTTCTGGGTTGCTGAAGTTTAGGGAAACATACGCTGCGTCTTCTGCAACCAGCAGTTGAGTTGCATTTTCGACGAGTTCTTTTGAAGTATTCATAAGAAATGCCAACACGACATCTTTGGGAGTTTTAGTCTTTAAGGCTTTTTCAATAGCCAGCGATTGTTCTGTCATTTTTGGGTACTCAGATTTTTATGATGTCTAAAAATCTTAAGTGGATTTGTTTAGAAAACCTACAACTCAGATAGGTTGATGTTTCCTAAATTTAGGATAAATAACTCATGGATCAATTAAATTATTAATTATTTGAAATATATGTGAAATTTAATAATTCAGAGTGGTTGTAGATGCTGCTACAGATTTTACAAAACTATCGTTCTAAACATGCAACAAAACGTTTTATCTTTAAAGCTGTAATACGGCTAAAAACCTATAGACTTAATAGTATTCAATAGTGAGATAAAAACATGAACTTTAAAGCATTAACAATCGGTTTGGCGGTAGCATCAGTTACAACAATTTCTATGGCAAAACCTGTTGCCTATCAAATTGATCCTACTCATACAGCAACAGTATTTACTTGGAATCATTTTGGTTTCTCAACGCCTTCTGCAAACTTTAGTGACATTCAAGGGACAATTAATGTCGATAATGCAAAACCTGCAAATTCGTCTGTGAATGTGACGATTCCATTATCGAGCTTAAATACCAATGTCAAAGCATTAGATGATCATTTAAAAACAGCTGACTTCTTTGATGCTGAAAAATATCCAAATATCACGTTTAAAAGTACAAAAGTTCAAGCGATCAGCAAAACTAAATACAAAATCACGGGTGATTTAACAGTTAAAAATGTGACTAAACCAGTGGTATTGGATGCTGTATTGAACAAGCAAGCCGTTCACCCAATGACTAAGGCGGAAACGATTGGTTTTAATGCAACGACTTCTTTTGATCGTTCAGCATTTGGTGTCGGTGCATATGTACCAAATGTAGGCGACAAAATTACGGTAAATATTACGACTGAAGCGGCTGTATCTACAGCAAAGGCAGCAGCGAAATAAGATTTAGCTCCCTCAGCTAAGTTAAGAAAGCACCCATTTGGGTGCTTTTTTATGTCTTATTTAACTGGTGTGTGATCAACTGCGATTGAGCAGCAATAGGCAGCCAAAACTGATGAAAATTCCACCGGTAATGGCGTCAATTTTTTTACTAAATTTTTGATAGTAATGGGTCATTTTAGGTGCTGAGAATAAGACCGCAACCAATGCAAACCAAATCAAACTTTCAATAAAGACTAAAGCCAATAAAGAGCTTTGATCAAAAATGCTGACCTTTGCACTGATCCCAATGGAAAATACACTAGTGAAATAAACCAATGCTTTAGGATTGGCCATATTGGTCAAGAAACCTTGGAATAACAGCGTCAAAGGCGATTTTTTCTGTACAGCTTGCTCGGTTGGTTTCGTTATTGTGCCGAGGTCTTTACTCCATGCAGATTTTAATAACTGAGAGCCTAAATATAAAAGATATAAGCCACCCAAAATCATGAGGCATTGTTGTAACCAAGCCATTTTTTGAAATAGAAAATGTAAGCCACTTATTGCACAAATTGACCAAACTAAAATACTGAGTGATATACCTAATGCGGCAAATAATGCATGTGATCTGGATTGTCGAATAGCACTTTGAGTGACAAAAAAGAAGTCTGGGCCTGGGCTGATGAGAGCAAAAAAGTGGATGAGCGCAATGCTGAGTAAGGGAGTCATTCTAATGGCTTATACGTTTTGAAGTGCAACCGTTATAAGCCATTTAGCTTTAAATTAATAGCTGTTTTAAAGCTCAAGCTCTTGTAAGAATTGTTGCAAAATAAGGGGAGCAACACGTTCTAAATGAGGTGCATGTTGTTGGCTTTCCATGCGTAAATTTGGGATGTTAATTTGTGCTTTATGCAGTTCACATGTATGCCCAATTAGCCATTTTTCCATGGCCTGTGTTTCTGCTTCAATATGAAACTGTAGAGCTAGAATATTGGGCCCATAGCTAAACGCTTGATTTGGATAAATTGCTGAGCTGGCGAGTAACTGTGCATTTACAGGTAAATCAAAGGTATCACCATGCCAATGCAGTACAGGCACTTGATCTAATGGCGCTAATATATTGTGAGTAATAGCATGAAGTTCTAAGTTGCTCCAACCGATTTCTTTGCTATGACCTGCATAAACTTTCGCTCCCAATGCATGCGCAATTAGCTGAGCACCTAAGCAAATGCCTAAAGTCGGTAAATTACTCTCTAAACGTACTTTAAGTAAGTCTATTTCTTTTTGTAGGAAAGGGTAGTCATTAGTTTCATAAACTCCGATCGGGCCGCCCAAAATGATGGTAAGCCCTGTATGTTGCATAGCTTTACTGAGGTCATCGATACCAGCTTCGAAGTATCTCACCCGATAACCCAGTTGATAAAATACATCTTCCAATGAACCCAAATCTTCAAATGCAAGGTGTTGAATGACGTAAATGGTTTCGTTTAATGCAGTACTCATAGGGATTTTTCAGGATTAAAATTTCAAAATAGAATGTAGCTTGAATTGTCGGAGATTAAAAAGGAAAACTGTAAATTTTTCACAATTGCGAAAAGAGATAAATATAGAAGTTGGCTGAAGCGTATTGTTTTTTTCTTTGAATGATTAGGTCTGAAAATTGAACATAGCATTTAAAACTTTTGTACTGTGAAGTAAGGGATTCTCGAAAGACTTTATTGGCAAAATTTATGAGAAAAAGTGCATGATATTTTGATAAAGCTTTGGTTTAGTATAAAAAAAAGATGAAAAACCAATGGAAAAGCGTTTAGAGATGCGTATGATGAAATCTTCGACAAACAACAGTTCATTTTTCTTTTAATATCATCACATAATTAGATAACTGATTTTAAAAGTAAAAAAATATAAGCCAGGGAACTTGTATGCAGTCAAAACATAATCGAGATGCCAGTCTCTTGCATGCGATACATAAAATTTTATTGAAGGAATGGGACCCTTTAGGGATTCGCCGTATTCCTGCTTTACGTGATGAATATGATGATTATTTGCCCAATATTTTTAAATTAATTCAAGAGGATTCAAGTGAATCAGAAATTTTTGAATATTTATGGTGGGTCGAGCAAAAGGTCTTAGAGAAAAAAGGGCAGAAGGAACATACCCTAAAAATTGCGAAAATGTTGAAGGCAATTGAGCGCTAGTTTGCGGTCATGTACGAATAAAAAAACCGATACGTATCCGTATCGGTTTTTTTAGTTTAAATCTCATTGGAAGCTCTTAGAAACGGTTTAGAATTTCTTTTCTAAGGTAAACATAAAGCTTGGAATTGCTTCATTGATACGAGATTGGTATAGCGCGCCAGAACTTTGTTCTTTTAACACTTCTTTATAATCTGAGCTGAGAATATTACGTGCATTCACAGATGCAGACCAATTTTGATCAAAGCGCTTAGTAAAACTCACATCCATATTGACGCGTTCATTGCTGGTGCGATTGTACGGTTCGTTACTCAACGCACGTGTATATTCAGGGGTATAATTGAGGTTCACACTTGTTGCAATACGCCACGGTTGATAGTTATAAGATAAACCAGCACTTGCGGTATAAGGTGCAACATCGCTTGCCAAACGATCAGAGCCGTCAGTTTCTTCAATTTTTGCACGTACAGTTGAAAGTTGAGCATTCAACATAAATGAATGGCCATTATCCGTTTGCTTCAGTGCATAGCGTCCAGAAATTTCCACACCATAGGTGGTTGCACTGTCTTGGTTATATGGGCGTTCGACAAAACGGCAATCGGTATTTCCTGTTTCACAACGACCACCTGTAGCATTTTCTGACAGAATCGATTTTTCGATATAGTCATTAATCTCTCGATAATAAGCTGTAATATTTACACCGCCAGCAGGGGTGTTATAGCCTAAGGTTGTTTCGTAAGCATTAATAGTTTCAGGTCTTAGGTCAGGATTACCACCACGATCAGGGTTGTTTAGTGTCCCTGCATCGCTATCTGTAGAAACTGAAATAGTCGGCATTAATTGATTGCTACGTGGGTTTTTAAAAGCCTGACTCAAATTGGTTTGAAGTGACCATTGGTCATTAAAGTCAAAACGGTGTGCTAATACAGGACTTAAATGCTGATCTTGATAATCCACTAAACCTGAACGATCAATCCACTCTTGGCGTACACCTAGAGTTAAGGTTTGGCGCGGCGTATATTTCCAACTTCCTTCAACATAAGCAGCATACAATTGTTCATCTAAGGTCGCTGCAATATTGCTTTCAAGTTCATTGCTACGTAGATCAGTACCAAATTTTATTTGGCGTTTTGAGTCGAACTTGCGGACACCGTCGTAGCCTAAGCCATATTCATTAATTTGTTCATCAATATATGATTGAGAATTTCTATACTCTGTTAATTCCGTTTCATTTTGCTGCTCGATTGATAAGCGAATTTTGTCGGAATTACCTTGGTCTTTACGCTCATATCGTGTGTTGAGTCGAATGCTGTCATTTTTATCTTTTTGGACTTGGGTGCCACTTGTGCCTTTGCTTTCATTGTTGCGATAAAACATTTCAGCGACCAATTTTTGTTGATCATCAAGTTGATATTCAACACGTGGGGTAAGCATTTGCGACGTACGATTGGTGATGCGTTTCTGGGTTTTCGTTCCTGTTGCATCTTGTGTACGGGTGAGCGTATCTGAATCATTCCACATTTGGCTCCCAGATAAACTATAGATCCAAGGGTCTGAACGACCATCCATTTGAAAGTTTAAATTAGTGCGTTCTTCTTCACGTGTATTTGACTTTGTTAGACCATAACCAGCACGTACAGAACCACTCAAACGCGTGCCATTTAGTGGTTCTTTTAAAATAATATTAATGACAGCAGATGAAGCAACCGAGCCTTGAGCTACACTTGGTTGTTTGGTGATTTCAAGGCGTTCGATCATTTCCGGTGTAATGCTATCAACAACTGACATGCCACCACGAGGACCACCTTGTACAGGTTCACCATTGATTAAGAACACGGGTGCGCCACCACCACGAAAACGCATGCCGCCAGCACCTGCACCACCACGTGGACCACTGCCAGCACCGGGGAGTTGAAACCCTGCAGCACGACGCAGTGCATCATTGATGGACTGATCGCCAAATTTCAACATTTCATCACGGCTTATGATGGTTTTTGCGACAGCACTGATATCTGGGTCTTTGGGCTTAGTGCTGGCTGTTGGAACTTCAAATGTTAAAGCTTCCATTTGCTGAACTGCTGCAGATTCTTGGGGATTTTGAACAGTATCTGCGGCCCAAATTGATGTTGAGATCGTAAGTAATGCGTAACTTAAGCTGGTCAGTTTGAGTGTGGTGTGCGCGCCGTGCATTATTTGGTTGTCCAAATGTAATTTTGGCAAAGAATAACGGAAAATTATGGAGAAAAATTGAGGAAAATAGCCTAGATGAGCATTTCATCAGATTATTTTTTAACAGGTAGGTGAAAGGTTGTGTGGCAATAGGGGAAGCCTTATTCGTTGGGGGAAAATTAAGGCCTATTAACGTCGCTACAATATAATAAATCACTGATGACGCAGTAGCATCAGAAGCGTACTTTGCTTCAAATAATAAAGATACGCGGTCATGTCATCCGCAATTGTTTGAGACAGGACGACTTCTCTTCAAAAATGTTTTTGCGATACGTTGAATAATTTGACGGTAATGAATGAGTTTTGTCAGTGAAGTCATTGCACCGCAAGATGCTTTCCTTGCGAAGCTTCGCATCTCATTTTGCCGAGTGAGAAACAACGTCTCGTAAGAGTATTTCCAGCCGAAAGCTAATCCCTGTATTTAATCCCTAAATGTAAGACTCCGTCGAATAGACTTATATATTATTTTAAAAATGCGAAATTGCTTTCATGTGCATAACATGAGTAAATACATCTAAAAATAAGCCTTTGAAGAAAAATTTAAACATAAAAAAACCCTCATCTTTCGATGAGGGTTTTTCGTATTCTGGAGCGGGAAAGGAGACTCGAACTCCCGACCCCAACCTTGGCAAGGTTATGCTCTACCAACTGAGCTATTCCCGCAATGAGGTGAATTATAGAGAATTTCACACAGCTGTCAACTCTCTATGCTTCTGTTTGCTTAATTAATCAGCACGGCGCCAAATAGTACCTTGACGTGTATCTTCCAGAACTACGCCCTGATCCAGTAAAGACTGACGAATTTCATCTGCTTTGGCAAATTCTTTGGCCTTTTTCGCATCTTTACGTTGTTGAATTAAATCTTCAATTTGCTCTTCAGAGAGACCTAGTGCTTCTTGACCAATATCTGATTTTAAAAATTCATCAACATTGTGCTGAACCAAACCTAAAATATTGGTCAAGTGACGCAATGTCGAATAATACACAGCCGCTTGTTCAGCATTTTCATCTTTTACGGCACGGTTCAATTCTTTGTTGACTTCAAACAATACCGCAATTGCTTCTGCGGTGTTGAAATCATCACGCATAGCGGCATTAAAGCGCTCAACTAAAGCATCATCCAAAGTTTCTACGGTTTTTTCACCATAGACTTGCTGATAAGCTTTAAATGAATGATAGAAACGGGAAAGGGTATTTTTCGCTTCTTTTAAAGCAGTGTCAGAGAAGTTTACTGGGCTACGGTAATGTGATGACACAATAAAGAAGCGAATCACTTCAGGGTGGAATTTATCCATCACATCACGAATAGTGAAGAAGTTACCTAAAGACTTCGACATTTTTTCGCCATCGACATTAATAAAGCCGACATGCATCCAGTAATTAACATACTGTTCGCCAGTAGATGCCTCAGATTGCGCAATTTCATTTTCATGATGCGGGAAAGTTAAGTCTGAACCGCCACCATGAATATCAAAATGGTTACCTAAGCAGCAGGTCGACATCGCGGAACATTCAATATGCCAGCCCGGACGGCCATTGCCCCAAGGCGAAGCCCAAGAAGGTTCATTTTCTTTGGCATGTTTCCAAAGCACGAAGTCAAAAGGATGTTTCTTTTCTACTTCTACATCAACGCGTTCAGAAGCACCAGCCTGCATATCGTCAAGTTTACGACCCGAAAGACGACCATATTTGGCAAACTTTTCAACTTCAAAATAAACATCGCCATTTGCAGATGGATATGCTGTACCTTTGTTAACCAAGTTACCAATCATATTCTGCATTTGATCGATATAGTCTGTTGCACGTGGTGCTTCATCAGGTGCTGCACAACCTAAATTGGCAGCATCTTCGTTCATGGCCTTGATAAAGCGATCGGTTAAAGCAGTAATGCTTTCGCCATTTTCATTGGCGCGGGCAATGATTTTGTCGTCAATATCGGTAATGTTGCGAACGTATTTAACGTTCCAGCCCTGACTGCGCAGGAAACGGATAATGTAGTCGAATGCAACCATAACTCGAGCATGACCAATATGACAGTAGTCATACACGGTCATTCCACAGACATACATGTCGATATGTCCTTCTTTACGAGGTACGAATTCTACTTTTTTACGTTGCTCTGAGTTATATAGAACAAAAGGTTGCATAGGTCTTCAAATTGTTTCTACCAAAAGATGGCTCATCTTAACCTAAGCATTTTTATTCATAAAGTTAAAACCCAAAAAAGCAGATATTTTTTAATGCTTGATGTAATTGTACTGCTGGAAAAAGAAGTTGAAGGCTCATTTGATTCGGGCTGAATTTCATTTGAGAGTTTAATTCAATTTATCTGTTCCTAAGTTAAAAAGAAGAAATGCATCTTTTCTGCATAATTCATGAATTCTTATACATTTGGAAACGTGCTATTTGCATAGATATGATAAAATTGTGAAAATTTTTTATTTTGAAAGTGAGAGCGCACCTCTCACGGCTTAAGGTATAACAACTTTGAATCCACCAAATATGCCGAATCAAGTCGATTTTCAGAAAGTCGCATTAGAAACTTTGCGTATTGAAGAGCATGCTTTACAAGTATTAGCGACGCAAATAGATGATCGTTTTAGCCAAGCCTGCGAAATCATTTTACAGTGCAAAGGGCGTTTAGTGATTACTGGTATGGGCAAATCGGGTCATATCGGTCGTAAAATGGCCGCTACATTTGCCTCGACTGGTACGCCATCTTTCTTCATGCATCCGGGTGAAGCTGGACATGGTGATTTGGGCATGTTGGTTAAAGGTGATGTGCTCATTGCAATTTCAAACTCAGGTAAGAGTGATGAAATTATGATGCTGATGCCATTGATCAAACATTTGGGCATTCCTCTCATTACTATGAGTGGCGACAATAAAGGCCCAATGCCACAAAATGCTGATGTCGCATTGACCTTGGGTAATATTCAAGAAGCATGCCCTTTGGGTCTAGCTCCGACCTCAAGTACCACTGCAACATTAGCCTTAGGTGATGCCCTTGCGGTTGCTTTATTGGATGCACGTGGCTTTACCTCGGATGATTTTGCACGATCTCATCCTGCTGGAGCGTTGGGTAAGCGTTTGTTATTGCATGTAAAACATCTAATGCATACAGGTGAAGACTTACCCAAAGTGTCGCCAGAGACACCAATGAATAAAGTTCTCTACGAAATTTCAAATAAACGTTTGGGACTCACCACAATTGTCGATGAAAACGATACCTTATTGGGTATCTTTACCGACGGTGACCTACGTCGTTTGATTGATAAACAGCAAGGCTTTGATGTGAATATGAAAGTCTCAGAAGTGATGATTAAAAATCCTTTGACGATTTCACAAGAAGAACGCGCGGTACATGCTTTAGAACGTATGAACGACAAGAAAATTACACAATTTGTGGTTGTTGATGATGCCAATAAAGTGATTGGGATTATCAGCATGCATGATCTGATTCAGGCTGGGGTAAATTAAGAAAATGGCATCGTATGTATTGCTAGAACAAGCGCGTCACATAGAAGCACTAGTACTGGATGTAGATGGAATTTTAAGTGATGGATTTGTAACGTTGACAAATAGCGGCGATGAAATCAAATCCTTTGATATTCGAGATGGCTTAGGCATGAAGTTGGTGCAACAAGCGGGTATCAAAGTCATCATTATTACTGGCCGTAAAAGTAATATTGTTGAAAAACGCATGTCTGACTTAGGTGTCGATTTGGTCTTTCAAGGTCGTGAAGATAAAGGCGTTGCCTTGACTGAAGCCTGCGCACAGTTCGGTATTGATCCTTCAGATTGCCTATATATGGGCGATGACTGGCCCGATCTTTCAGCCTTCGCTATTGCGGGGATGAAAGTGACCGTACCAAATGGACATTTAGAAGTACGTCGCCGTGCAGATCTTGTTACGCAGGCGATGGGTGGACGTGGTGCTGTTCGTGAAATCTGCGATATGCTTTTAGTTTCTAAAGGTGTATACCAGGAACTACTTGAAAAATATGCAAGTGCACCTTATTAATAAATTGATGCAGTCATTGGATTGAATCTCCGCTTATGGATACTAAAGTTTTATACGTGACAGCTGTGGTCATTGCTGCAGTAAGCGGTGGTTTTTACTATTTCGGTGGAAAGGGTAATAAGCTTCAGGCGGACTCTTCGAAAAGTATGACTTACTCAGCTGAAAACATTAACCTGACGCAGACTGATGAGCAGGGAAAATTGCATATTCGTGCGCAAGTCGATCGACTTGAGCAGGATTTGCAAAAGCAAACGTCTCATTTGGTCAATCTGAAAGCATCGACCTATCAAGATGGTGCTGTTGATGCCACGTTCTTTGCCAAACAAGCCAATGGTATGGACGATAACCAAAAAGTCGTACTGAGTGACAATGTGGTTGCGACAAAATTGATGAGTGAAGGGCAAATGGAGTTTCGTACTGAGGAACTAACTGCTTTTCCAAAACAGCGTGAAATAGAAACGGACAAGACTGTAACGGTGATTTCACCACAAGCCGAATTTGTCAGCCAAGGTTTAAAAGCAAATTTAAACGACGGTCAATACGAATTTTTTAATATTCGAGGAAAGTATGAACCATAATTTTAATCGAAAAACTGCAAAAACTTTCCTAAAACGTACAGCGCTACTCGGTTCACTGGCGTTATGTTCAGTTGCAGCTTTTGCTTTGCCTTCAGATCGTAATCAACCGATTTCATTGGTTGCCGATCGTGCAACATTTAATGAAAAAACTGGGATTACGACGTATACCGGTAATGTCATCATTGAACAGGGTTCGATGAAGCTTCAGGCAAACTCAATCGTTGCGAACTTAAACAGTAAAAAAGAGATCAGTACGATTACAGCAACGGGTGGGCCAGCACATTTCCAACAAAAAACTGACCCTGCCAAAGGCTATGCAAAAGGCCAAGCACAGAAAATCGTCTACAATGCTGAAACAGGAATTATCACCATGACGGGTGGTGCTTTGTTACAACAAGATGGTGCAAGTATTCGTGGTAATAGCCTGAAATACAGTATGAATAAAGGTGACATCGTTGCTGAAGGTACACCAAATAAATCTGGATCTTCTTCAGGTCGTGTTCAAATCGTGATTCCACCGTCAAGCACTAAGTCCTTTCCGGGAGCACGTGATTAATGGAGCAAACCTCGCAAGTTCAAACTTTATGTATTAAACATTTAGCCAAAAACTACAGTAAGCGTTGGGTGGTAAAGGATGTATCCTTTAGCATGCAAAGTGGTCAAATTGTGGGTTTACTTGGTCCAAATGGTGCAGGTAAAACCACAAGTTTCTATATGGTTGTTGGCCTGGTGCGTATGGATAAAGGTGAGATTCATTTAGATGATCTTGATTTGTCTGACTTGGCAATGCATGAGCGCGCACGTAAAGGTATTGGTTATCTACCTCAAGAAGCATCTGTTTTTAGAAAATTAACCATTTCTGAAAATATCATGTCGATTTTAGAAACCCGTAAAGATTTAAATAAGCAACAACGTCAGCAACGTCTAACGGAATTGCTTGCCGACTTTAAAATCACACATATTAAAGATTCTCTTGGTATGAGTGTGTCAGGTGGTGAGCGACGCCGTGCGGAAATCGCGCGTGCTTTGGCAGCAGATCCTAAATTTATGTTGCTCGATGAACCTTTTGCAGGGGTTGATCCTATTTCGGTGGGTGATATCAAAGACATTATCCGAACATTGAAAGATCGCGGTATTGGTGTATTAATTACCGACCATAATGTGCGAGAAACCCTTGCGATTTGTGAGCATGCCTATATCGTGAGCGAAGGTTCAGTGATTGCAGAAGGTACTCCAGAAGAAGTCCTTGCGGATGAAACTGTACGTAAAGTTTATCTTGGTGATGATTTTACCGTTTAATTGAATAATATAAGAAATTTCCCGTTGAATGGCGCTAGTTTCATTCAGCGGGTTTATGTTATTGTCTGAAATGACAAAAACTGAGCGATTAATCTAAAAAATTAACAAGAATTCAGTATACTTTAAACTAAAAATACGACCTGCAAAAATCATGCGATTACGAAAGATGAATGGTCCAGAAGTTGGGCGTCCGCGTAAAAATAAGTGCAATTTCTTTTGTATATTATTATTACCCTTTTCCATTGGTTCAGTGTATGCAGCAGATACCGGCACTGCACAAAGTACCATTCAAAAGACATTAGATAAGATTTTTTTACCTAATAAGCCGAAACCTTCTGCCGAAAAAATTAACATCACAGAACTCAGTAAATATAATTTAGATACCTCACGTGTCCAAGAAATGCCAGCCGTTGCTTATGGTCGAACGCAACAAGGCAGCTATAATCCAAGCACAGTAGCGAAGAATCTAAGTTTTATTGATGCGATACATATCGCCGTCCAAAGACGTCCAGAAATCACACAAAGTATTGCTACAGTCGCATCGCAAAACGCTAATATTGACCTAGCGAATGCTGCATATTATCCCCAAATTTCAGGTGGATTAAGTACCGCAGATCTGACAAAAGGCGAGCGTGGACGTCAGTTGGTATCTTTAAATGCGACGCAGATGTTATATGACTTTGGTAAAACCAAAAGTGCTGTCGGTATCGAAGAAGCAAAAATGTTACAAGAGCAGGCTAATGTACTTGTAAATTTAGATGAAGTTTCTTTTGATGTTGCAAATGCAATTATCAACATTAAACGATATCAAGAAGTGGCTAAAATTGCGCAGCAGCAAATTGCCGGTGTGAGTCGGATTGCTGAGATTGCTAACTTACGTGCAACCGCAGGGATCAGTAGTCAAGCAGACCCTATTCAAGCCAAGTCAAATTTAGAAGCTGCAGAATCAAATTTAATTGTGCAAGAAACTCAACTTCGACAGTACCAACAGCGACTTCGTACCTTGTTAGGTTTTGATGTAAGTCAGATCAATTGGGTGATCCCAGATCGCATCTTAACGGCTGCAGCTCTATATGAGGATCCGGATTTCAAGATGATTCCGAGCATGATGAAAGCACAGGCTGGGGTTGAAATTGCCAAATTGCAAAAGCAACAGTCAAAATTAAGTGCTTATCCAACCCTCAATGTCAAAGGCAGTCTGAGTCAGGCGGTGAATGGCCGTAATCCAAATAATGATGAAGATGATGGTTTATATAATTCAATCATGTTGGAAGCCACCAGTAATTTTTACCAAGGTGGTGCAATTGCAGCGCAAACACGTGCCGCAAGCTATGCAGAAGAAGCAGCAAAAGCACAAGTAAATACAGTGTATTTGGATGTGATTGATCAAGTCCGAATGATTCGTGAACAAATCGAAAATAAAAAGCGTCAAATGTCGATATTGGTGCAGCGCCGTGAAACAACGGTAAGAACCAAAGAGCTGTATCAAGAACAATATAAATTAGGAACTCGAACGGTTGTCGATCTACTGAATGCAGAGCAAGCCATACATAGTGCCGCACAAGAAATTGTGACATCGCAATATGATATCTACTCAGCACTTGCACAGTACATCCAAGTGACAGGGCGTTCACGAAATATTTATGAACTTAATAATATATCTATTCAGGGGTTTGAAGTTCAGCCATGAGTAATACAATAAATTATCAACCGTGGCTGCAAGCGGTTCTGAATATTGCAAAGCATTATCGAATTGAACCCTCTGAAGAACGTATACGGTTGCAGTTGGATTGGGATCAACACAAAAATGCCGATGAACTGGTTGCAGTCATGGCACGCCAAATTGGATTAAGTGTTCGAAAAAATAAATATGACATAAATCTGCTCAACCCATGGCGCTTACCTGTATTGGTTGAGTTTATCAGTGGTGAAGTGGGTGTGGTAGAACGCATCGACGTAGACGGTAATGCCAGTGTCCAATTGAGCGGAGATGAAGGTTTATCTCAAGTCTTCTCTATTGAACGATTGAGCCATGGCGTTCGCAATATATATATTCTGCGTCCAGAGTCATCTGTACCCGATGCACGTGTTGATGAATACATCAAGCCGTTTGAAAAAAATTGGTTCTGGTCGATCGTTTTAAAAGACTGGAAACGCTACATCGACATTATGTTTGCTTCATTAATGGCAAATATTTTGGCCCTTGCCACCATTTTGTTCTCGATGAACGTGTACGACCGTGTCATTCCATCTCAATCTGTGCCAACCTTATGGGTACTTGCAGGTGGGGTATTAATTGCGGCGATATTTGAGTTTGCACTACGTGTTTCACGAATTTATTTGTCGGATATTATTGGTAAACGTGCCGATTTAAAAATATCTGATCGTGTGTTTGGTCATGCATTAAGAATTAAAAATAGCGAACGCTCAAAATCAACGGGAACTTTTATTTCACAGATTCGTGAATTAGAAGGCGTGCGTGAGATGGTCACCTCGACGACTGTTACTGCGATTGCCGACTTACCGTTTTTCTTCCTATTCTTGTTCATCTTCTGGTTAATTGGTGGCAATCTATTTTGGGTTATGCTGTTGGTGGTTCCTTTGATGATTATTCCAGGGATTTTGGCGCAAAAACCATTGGCTAAACTTGCACAAATGGGTATGCGCGAGTCTTCGATTCGTAATGCCTTATTGGTTGAATCTGTGCAAGGTATGGAGGATGTCAAATTACTTCGTGCTGAATCACGTTTCCAAAACCAATGGAACCACATGAATGAAGTGTCTGCTGATGTCAGCATGCGTCAACGTAAAATCGTGGGCTTAATGTCGGCATGGACACAAAAAATTCAGGGTCTAACGTTTGCAATTGTTGTACTTGTCGGCTGTTTTGCTGTGATGAAAGGTGAAATGACCACAGGTGCTTTGGTGGCTTGTTCGATTTTGTCCTCACGAATGTTGGCACCAATTTCTGCACTGGCTGGGGTATTAGGTCGTTTACAACAGGCTAAAGTGGCGAAAGCAGGTCTTGATGAACTCATGAAGAAACCTGTCGATCAACCGGATTATTCTCATCTTATTCATCGACCATCAATTAATGGTCATTATGAACTCAATGGTGTGTCATTTAAGTATGGTGAAGATGACCCACGTCCAAGTCTTTTAATTCCAAAACTGGAAATTAAGGCTGGAGAAAAAATCGCAATTTTGGGCCGTAACGGTGCTGGTAAGTCGACGCTACTCCAATTGTTATCGGGTATGCAAACGCCAGTACAAGGCAAAGTTAAATTAGATGGGATTGAGCTGTCTTTAATTGACCCCGCAGATGTACGCCGTGATATGGGGCTATTGAACCAAAATTCACAGTTATTTTATGGTACGATTCGTGAAAACTTGACCTTGGGTGCTCCGCTGGCGACTGATGAACAATTGATTGAAGTACTGAAAATTACGGGTGCAATTCACTTTGTTCAAGAGAAAAAAGAAGGGCTAGACCATATCATTTTAGAAGGTGGTGTAGGCTTCTCTGGCGGTCAACGCCAAGCTTTGTTGCTTGCACGCTTATTGATTCGTCAACCCAATATTTTATTGCTTGATGAACCTACAGCAGCCATTGATGACGTATCTGAGAAGCAGTTGATCGATCATTTAAAAGGTTATTTACAAAACCGAACTATGGTGGTGGCAACACATCGCCGTGCGGTACTTGAGTTGGTTGACCGCATTATTGTGGTGAATGAAGGTAAAATTGTCATGGATGGGCCACGTGATCAAATTCTGAATCAGAATGCTCAGAAAAAAGTAGCTGGGGCTTAAATCATGAGTGAAAATAAACAAGAAATACAACGCTCGACCAAAGTCAGCTTTAAAGAGCCACCATTACCGAAATCGAGTTTAATCATTTGGATTATTACGATTGGTCTGGCAATCCTTTTAGTTTGGGCTTGGTTGTTTAAATTAGAAGAAGTCTCTACAGGGACAGGTAAAGTGATTCCATCTTCGAAAGAACAAATTGTTCAGTCGCTTGAGGGAGGTATTTTAACCAAGTTGAATGTGAAGGAAGGTCAAATTGTTGAACAAGGACAAGTCCTTGCGCAACTCGATCCAACACGCTTCGCATCAAATGTTGGTGAAACCGAGTCTTTACTTGTGGCATCACGTGCGACAGCAGCACGTTTACGTGCAGAAGTGAATGGTACACCATTAAGCTTTCCTGAAGATGTTCAAAAGATTCCAGCTTTAGTGAAGGAAGAAACAGCTTTATATCAATCCCGGCGTGCAAACTTGGAAGAATCTGTTGCCGGCTTAAAACAGGCATTGGTGTTAGTTCAACAAGAATTGGCCATGACTGAGCCGCTCGTTGCTAAAGGGGCAGCAAGTGAAGTTGAAGTACTTCGTTTAAAGCGTTCAGCGAATGACTTACAAAATCAGTTAAATGATGTCCGTAACCAATATTTGGTGAAATCACGGGAAGAATTGTCGAAAGCCAATACTGATATTGAATCGCAGCAACAAGTGGTGAAAGGCAAATCGGATACGCTGAGCCGTACCGTTTTTAAATCTCCAGTTCGTGGTGTGGTCAAAGAAATTGATGTGATGACATTGGGCGGTGTGATTCCGCAAAATGGTAAATTGATGACCATCGTACCTTTGGATGAACAGCTTCTGGTTGAAGCACGTATTTCACCGCGAGATATTGCTTTTATTCGTCCGGGTCAAGAAGCCTTAGTGAAAATTACGGCATATGACTATTCGATCTATGGTGGTCTAAAAGGTAAAGTGACCGTCATTTCACCAGATACTTTACGTGATGAAGTGAAACAAGATCAGTTCTATTATCGTGTTTATATCCGTACAGATAGTGATAAATTAAGCAATAAAGAAGGTAAAAGTTTTAGTATCACTCCGGGTATGGTGGCGACAGTTGATATCCGTACCGGCTCGAAAACTGTACTTGAATACTTAATCAAGCCATTCAATAAAGCAAAAGAAGCACTTCGCGAACGTTAATAACGCAGTGCCAATCAAGCCTCCAGTATTGGGGGCTTTTTTGTGGATGTAAGTCTTTCAAAAAACGCTATAATATCCTTTGATAGAGGATCTAAAGACGTTATGCCATTTACACTCGCCGCACAGTTTGAATATGAAGAAGACATTAAAAAAAGTCGTTTTCAAGCCATCGCAGTTCCTGTGGAAAATGAACAAGCCGTTAAAGATTTTCTCGAAGCCCATAAGGATATCTCAACAACACATCAGTGTTGGGCATGGAAAATTGGACATACCGTACGTTTTAATGATGATGGTGAGCCTTCAGGCACAGCAGGTCGGCCCATTCTAGCAACCATAGAAGGGAATGACCTAACCAACGTGTTGGTCTTGGTTAATCGTTGGTATGGCGGAATTAAGCTCGGGACAGGGGGATTGGTACGTGCCTATGGTGGCTGTGCAGGTCAATGCCTTTTACAAGCTGAAAAAATTGAACTTATTGAGAAGAAAAAAGTGCAGTTTAGTTGTCAATTTAATGAATGGGCAATTTTCCAATACGAACTCAGTCAGCAGCAAATTGAATTTCAGGAAGACTATACAGCGCAGGGCGTAAATGTACTTGCAGCATTGCAAATTCATCAAATCCAACCGCTACAGTTAAAGATTCAAGATGTAACTCGCGGACGTGAACAATTGCATATCGTTGAGGCTGCTGAAGATGAATGAAATAGATCCATTATTGAAATATCGAGAGCAACATAAGCATCGTTTGAATTATATGCCTTGGTTGTATTGGTCACTCAAACCGAAAAATCGTGGTTGGGCTGAAGCTTGGCAACAAGAATATCAAGACTATCTCAAATCGATGGAAACTGTGGAAATTGGTGAAAATTGTTTTATATCACCCTTGGCTCATATTTTTGCCGAACCGGGACGTAAGATTGTTATTGGAGATAACAGCTTTATTGCGGCGGATTGTACCCTGCATGGCCCAATAGAAATTGGCAATGAAGTGGCGATCAATCATCACTGTATTTTAGATGGTGGGCGCGTGGGCATAAAAATTCATGATCAAGTTCGTATGGCCGCTTATTGCCATCTATATGCTTTCGATCATGGAATGGATGTCAATCAACCGATCTATCAGCAGGCTGTACGATCACAAGGGATTGAGATAGAGCGTGATGTTTGGTTAGGTACGCATGTTGGAATCAAGGATGGCATTCACATTGCTGAGCAGGCTGTAGTCGGTATGAACAGTATGGTGACGAAAAATGTCGAAGCGCGTGCAATCATTGCTGGAAATCCTGCAAAATTCATTCGATATCGTGAATAAATAATCGCCAAATACGTCATAAATATTTTTTATGCTTACACAATTGCATGCACAGTGAAACAGAGTTGTGATAAGTTAAAAATAACAAACAACATTTTATAGCCAAGCAATAATAAAACGAGGGCTAATCATGAAACGAGTTATCGCCTGTATCGACTCTTCTCCATGCATTAATGCACTAGCTGATGCTGCTGCTTGGGTTGCTAAACAAACTCACCGCGAGTTGGTTTTACTACAAATACTTGATTACTATCCGGCAAGTTATCACTTAGGTGAAATCAGTGGCGTGATTGGGTTTGAAAGTAATGCCATGCTCTTGAAAGAACTCGCGGAGTTAGAACAAAAACAAAGTGATTTAGCTTTAGATTATAGTAATAATTTGCTCAAACACATTTCTGAAATGATCCAAGATAAGCATGGGATTCAAACCACCCATATTCAGGAAAAGGGTGACTTCTTAGAGCAAAGTTTTAATATTTTGCAAGATGACGATATTGTTTTAATTGGTCGGGTAGGTGAACGTTCAGCAGAGCGCAATAAGCCGCTCGGTAGTAATGTTGAAAACTTTATTCGTGGTGCAAGTTGTACAGTTATGACCGTAGGACCAACGTTTAAACCACCGACTCGCTTTATTTTTGCCTATGAATATTCGCCTAAATGCGTTGAGTTAATGAAGCGTGTGGCACAAAGTGATCTACTCAAACTCTTACAATGTCATTTGGTTTATGTTGGAGATCACCCACAAATCTTGGATGATCCAAAAAATTATTTAACCAATGCCGGTCTAGATGTGGTGACGGAATACCGCTATGGCGATGTTTCGGAAAATATTCTGGACTATCAACAAGAGCATGGCATTCAGTTAATCGTACTGGGTGCGTTTAGCCACAGTAAAATCCATCAGTTCTTCTTGGGCAGTATCACCACCAGTATTTTCAGAAATTCGAGTGTTCCATTGTTGGTTGTAAAATAAGTTGAGCAAACGAACAGAGTTGATTTAATAGACGGACAATTACGAGTAAATAAATAATAAGTTGTTGATTTAAAAATAATCAGAGTTATCCTCAAAAATTGTGGATAACTCTGTGTGTAGTATTTGTAAGTAATTGTTTTTAAAATAAAATATTATATTGATTGTTTTTTATACCTTTATTCGAGGTGTTTAAAAAACACCTCGATTGAGATTATTTAACGATTGCAATTGCAAAACCGTCATGACCTTTGCAACCAACAGTTTGAAGTGCTGTGCAAGATAAAATTTTCGGATGATTTTGCATAGCTTTGAACATATCACGAATACCTTCAATGCTTGGTTTGTGGTTTTCAGCGTTCAGAATCTCGCCTGCACGAATCACATTGTCTAAAACAATCACTGTACCTGAATGAGATAAATTTAGGCTTAATTCTAAATATTCAGGATAGCTCTGTTTGTCTGCATCGACAAAAATAAAGTCAAAAGCTTCGGTATTTTCAGGAAGGGCACGTAAAATATCTGCCGCACGACCACATTTCAATTCAATCGTTTGTGCAAGCTTCGCATTATCAATATTTTCTTGACCGAGGGCAGCATGTGTATCACGACCTTCAATGGTCAGAATATAACCATCATCAGGTAATGCACGTGCTAGCCACATGGTGCTATAGGCTGCAAAAGTTCCAAGTTCTAAAACGCGTTTACACTTGTTCATTTGGATTAACATTTGAAGCAGCATGCCTTGATTAGCCGCTACAGCAAGATGATCAGGAAAGCCACGTTCATCCGTATGTTGAAGTGTTTGGGTCAATATTGGATCTTCAGGAATTAAATGTGAATCGATGTAAGCATCAATGTCTGTCCACATTTGTTGCATGTTGTCGCACCTCGTGATTGATGCAAGCATTTTAAACCTTTCCACCAACATCGCAATTTATTGTTCTATATTTGAATATTTTATGTACAAAAAAGACCTACGAAGAGGTCTTGCTATGACGATGTAATGTTTTAGTAATTACACATTGATGAGCGACTTGAGTGATCAGGCCCCCAAGTACGGTAGCCTTGAGTATCAATATGAATTTGTCCGCTGGCATATAAACCTAATCCCATATTGAGACTCTGCCCGTGTTGTGACCAAAATTGGCATAAACGGAACTTGGTATTTTCAATATAACTGTAGTCTTCGGGCTGCGGGTACGCAGGTCCAATACGGAAATCAATCGCCGAGTTATATAGGTGACGAGATGAACTTGCACCACCGGCACATTGGTTCAAAGGCAAATCACGATAAACCGAAGTCACTTCAAAGTCCGTTAAGATATTGGCCGCAACTAAATATTTAAAGACACGTAAGGTTGCAATTTGGTTTTGCCATAATTCACGGTTAGGCACCATATATTCTGAGCGACCACATTTTTGCCAATCACGTGCAGTACGCATCAGCTCAAATGAAGGGATGATATTGCCTACACCATTTTTCTCTAAAAAGACTTCATAGTCTCGAACGCGACGTAAATTATCAACAGATGCGACCCATGAGTTGTATGCATAAGGCACCACTTTAGGCGGGGCTTGTCTGATGGTCGCCACTTTTTCTTGAGGTATGTAAATACGTTTACCGTCGGGAGTTGTAATAGTGTGACCTTGTTTTTGTGGTGTAGTTGTACAACCAATGAAAACAAGAGGGAATATTGCAACGGACAATAATCCCTTGAGTAAATGCTTCATTATAGAAATCAATTATTTATAAACTCGTTCTATTTTAATCCAATTTGATTGAGAAAATTTGAATAATTTGCAATGAAATGTGTGCTTTAAGTATAAAAAAAGATCAGCATGTGCTGATCTTTTCATGAAAGCGTAAAATTACTTTTCAAGATATTGTAATTTATCAGCTTTACCGTTCCATTCTTCACGGTCGGCAGGTTGATCACCAATTTGAGTGATGTTCGGCCATTTTTGAGAAAGTTCAGTATTAAGTTCGATAAATACTTCTTGACCTTCAGGTAACTCATCTTCAGAGAAAATCGCGTTAGCTGGACACTCAGGTTCACATAGCGCACAGTCGATACATTCATCTGGATTAATAACAAGGAAGTTTGGACCTTCATAGAAACAGTCAACAGGGCAAACTTCTACGCAGTCTTGATATTTACATTTAATACAGTTTTCAGTGACAACAAAGGTCATGGCGACAGCTACCTAAAAAATATGGTTCTAATAAACTAATGGTGTATTTTAGGCAAAAAATAGGGTAACTAACAATTCCTTTTATTGATAATTATTATATGCAGTGCTGTTAAAATCACTAAAAACTGAACAATTTATGTAAATTTCACAATGAATGAGAATCATACTCAAAAACTAATTAAATTACATCTGTTTATCGAACAATATTTTTATGTGCATTTTAAGCATGAAATATTTTAAAACATAATTTTTTTTATCAATTTATTGCTGAATAGCCGCAGTGGTAGATAGCAAACATTCACTAATTTACGCGTTTGAATGGTGTCAATGCAAAGAACACCTTTATAGGTGCTCTTTGCATATCTCATCTATCGCTTCTGCTAAATTTAGATCTTAAGTAAATCTTTCAAGGCGTAAAGTTGTTGTAGTGCTTCACGTGGACTTAAGTTATCGACATCTAAATCTGCTAAGGCATCAAGTACGGGCGATGTTTTTTCAACTTCAACCACGCGTTCGATGACTTCTGGCTCTGCTAGTGCAGAGAATAAATCGGTTTGTACAGCCGTATTGAGTTGCTGCTTTTGCTGAGTTTCTAAAATGCGAAGGCGATTTTGTGCTTCTTTGATCACTGCCGCAGGAATACCTGCAAGCTTTGCCACCTGTAGACCATGACTTTGACTCGCCGGGCCTTGTTGAACTTTATGCAGTAAGATCAGGTTGCCATTTAGCTCACGAGCAGTCACATGATAGTTATCGATATTAGCGTCTTTGCCTAACTCGGTGAGTTCAAAATAATGCGTTGCAAATAGGCATAAACATTTAATACGACGCGTGAGATCGAGTACACATGCCCACGCTAGTGATAAGCCGTCATAGGTACTCGTACCACGCCCAACTTCATCCATCAGTACCAATGATTGATTGGTCGCATGATGAAGAATTTGAGAGGTTTCAGTCATTTCCACCATGAAGGTTGATTTGCCTGTAGACAAGTCGTCGGCAGATCCTATACGTGTAAATATCCGATCGATCGGCCCTAAAATGGCAGATTGGGCAGGGACAAAGCTACCACAGTAGGCCAATAAGCTGATTAAGGCAGTTTGGCGCATAAAGGTCGATTTACCGCCCATATTTGGCCCTGTTATAATCGCCATGCGGTGATTAAAGTCCAAACTAGTATCATTTGGAGTAAATGCTGATTTGCTCAGAGATTCCACAACAGGGTGACGACCGGCTTTGATTTTGATCCCAACTTCAGGGCTATATTCAGGACGTGACCAATTTCGTAATCGAGCTTGATGGGCAAAATTAGCCAGTAAATCAATTTGCGCTATAGCGGCGCTCATCATTTGTAAGTTGCCAATATCTGCACGTAACTCATCAAGTAATAGCTCAAAGAGCATTTTTTCGCGCGCTAATGCACGTGACTCACTCGAAAGCACCTTATCTTCAAAAGATTTCAACTCAGGGGTAATGTAGCGTTCCGCATTTTTTAGGGTTTGGCGGCGAATATAATGATCAGGTGCTTGCTCAGCCTGCGCTCGAGTGAGTTCAATATAGTAGCCACTGACACGGTTATAGCCAATTTTTAAGGTTGAAATTCCGGTTTGTTCACGCTCTTTGATTTCGAGATCAATGAGGAATTGTCCTGCATGGTCACGAATTTTACGCAGTTCATCAAGTTCAGTGTCGAAACCCTCGGCAATCACATTTCCATCACGTAAAAGCACTGGCGGGTTTTCTACGATGGCAGACATGAGACGCTCATGTAAGCCGTGAAAATCACCCATTTCATCATTTAACTGAGCGATCAGCTTAGATTGGTGTGACTGAATGATCGGTTCAAGTGCATGTCGAAGATAGGGAATTTGTGCACAAGTTTGACGTAACTGAACTAGGTCTCGTGGACGAGCACTGCCGAGAGCTACACGAGATAGCACACGTTCAATATCACCAATTTCTTTGAGAACTAAGCGGATCGGAGACTCATGATAGCCTTGCAGCATCGCTTGTGATGCATCTAAACGTGCATCCAATAAAGCGGTATCTCGTAAAGGCTGCATTAAGGTACGACTTAATAGACGGCCACCCATCGCAGTTTGGCAATCATTGATAAGTTGGAACAGGGAAGTGCCATGTTCAAATAGGGGATCAATCAGTTCTAAGTTACGACGAGTGACGGGGTCGAGCGCCACAAAATCACTACTTTGTTCGAGTTGAATGCTGCGGATATGTGGTAAAGCAGTTTTTTGAGTCACTTTTGCATAGTGAATCAAAGCCGCTGCGGCAGCTTTCGCCAAAGGTAAATGGTCAATACCAAAACCTGAAAGTGTGGCAACTGCAAATTGGTCACACAGCGTTTTTTGTGCGTTATTTAAATTGAAGTCGACGTTTGGACGTTTAGTGACAGGGCAGTCTAATTGACGTTTAATTTGCTCGACAATATTCGGGTCAATGAGATCTTCATCAATCAAAATTTCACTCGGCATTAAACGCGAAAGTTCGATTGCCAATTGTTCCAGCTGATAGTCCATTTGCTGAACTTTGAAAATACCTGCACTGAGGTCTAGTAAAGCAATCCCGATCTGATTTTGTTGTAAGCAGATCGCGACTAAATTTGAACTTTGATGAGAGGCAATTAGTGCATCATCCGTTAATGTCCCCGGTGTAATGATACGAACAATGCCGCGCTCAACCGGCCCTTTGCCAGTTACCTCACCAATTTGTTCGCAGATCACCACCGTTTCCCCTTTTTTTACAAGGCGGGCTAAATAGCCTTCAGCTGCATGGTATGGGACACCCGCCATAGGAATAGGCTCACCATTGGCTTTACCACGATGTGTTAGTGTAATTCCTAAAAGTTTTGCTGCCTTATGCGCATCTTCAAAAAAGAGCTCGTAAAAATCACCCATCCGATAAAACATCAGTGAATGCGGATTTTGCATTTTGACTGACATGTACTGTTGCATCATTGGGGTCAGGGTTGAAAGGTCAACTTTGGAATTATCAGCTTGCATGAAACGAAATACCTTAAAATAAAAATTTGTGCGCTGCTAAACGAATAACACTGTTTTGATGAAAATTGGATTTAAAAAAAGTCTTTATATTTATATTGTCTCTTCGTTCAAAACCACAGGTGTACGTTAACAAATCGTGTTGCTGATTCTAGCAAAAAAAGTGACAGGAAAATGCCAGAAAAGGTTTGTCTGCATGTAAAAAAAGCAGTCAAAATATTATTTATAAACGCTAAAAAGTCTGTGTGTAAATTCAACAATGGATACATTTACAAAGCGATAAAGTGACTCAAACATCAACCTGTGCTTCAGCCTGAGCTAATCGATATTGGTTTCGACCGCTGCCTTTTGCAAGGTAAAGCGCTTGATCGGTGGCCAATATAAATTTTTGAATTTGATCAGATTCAGAGGGAATGATCGTTTCCGTACCGATGCTAATCTTCACAAATTTAGACATATGGCTGGCTGGATGTGGAAGTTCGAGTGATTAAATTCTGCGTAATAAATCGGCAGCCAAAGGTTCAATTTTCAGCTTCAGTTAACACCCTAAAGAGGAGTAAAAACTCTTCGCTGCCATAGTGTGCAGCTAACTCACCATTTCGATTGGTGATTTGAGACAAAAACTCAGTAATTTGTGTGAGGCAGATGTCACCCGCCTGATGACCTAAATGATCATTTTAATTTTCAAAAATATCGATATCGATCACCATGATGCTTAAAGGCTGTTGATGGCGTAGGGCATAATGCCATAGCTGTTCTAAAGCTCCTTATAACGGACGACGGTTTGCTAGCCCAGTCAGTGGGTCATGTTCTACCAACCCGCAACCATGGCAATATAAAAACGCATACCAACAAAGGCATAGATGATGACCAAGGCATACTTCATGGCTGCATGTAATAGCGCATCATTGTGATCATTACAAATCATAGTAAAGATGATAAATATGATCGCAACAGCGCACATCGAGCCTAGACAAGTATAAACATTAAAATAAGGGTTTAATGCGGAAAAAAGATAAATCCCATGCAATCAGAATGATAAACACTACCCAAATATACAGAGGAATCTACAAAACTGCGTTATGGAATCACTTGATAAATCCCCGTACATGACAGGGCATACAGGAGAAAAATAATGATTCCGCGAAAACAAAATTTTTTCGCCGCTTCATCGCGGTAGAGCGGTTGATAAATGGATTATAAACTTGACGTAAAATAAACTTAATTTTATATAGTTATGATTAGACCCTTAATTTCACAGAAGAAGTGACTTAAAGCCTTAAAATTTCATAATTCGATATGCTCATAAAAAATTAGGAAATGGGCACAATATTTTGAATTTATTTTACAATAATTTATCTCCAATATAAGGTTTATGTAAAGTTTAACGAGTGCCATTGAGTTTTAAAATAATTAAAAAAAAGCTTATATAGTAATTACCTGAATAATGGCATATTCAAGTAAATGCAGAAATAAAAAAAACCGATCCTGAGATCGGTTTTAAAATATGTAGATCGATTTAAATGCTGTATTGCCTTATGGTTTATAGAGGCCAAGTTCAATCAAATGCAAACGTAATATACGGCGTAGTTCGAGTACAGCTTCAGGGGTTTCTTGAATCGAATGCCCCCCTTTAATGATTTTTTCTGAAACAGCACCCTCTAGATGAGCACTAGTGTATGGTACGATATCATCCGTCATAATATTTTTATCTTGACTGTTGGTGTTATTTCCCATAATTGAATGAAACTTCAAACCCTTACGCGGCTGAATATTTTCAGTGAGCGCGATAAATTTTGATTGATGACTTAAGTCACTTGGTCCATTTTGGATCAAGCCATGGTCAATTTCACGAAATAAATCTTTCAGGTCTTCTTCTTGAGTTAACACATCACCCATAGCCGATAAAAAAGCTCCTGGGAGTTTAATAATTTTTCGAGCAGCTTTGGTAAACCAACGATCTGCATATTCAGTACCACGATGCGGTGCAGCCAAAAAAATTGCACGGCTGAAATTAGGAATATCATCAATCACCATACGTTGCTTCACTACTGGAATATTTCGGTACTGATTTAATTGACGTGAATTCATCATTTTCAAAGCTGCTTGCGTGGTATCGGCTTGGCTGACCAATAGTCGTGCAATAATGCCGCCCATACTATGACCGACTAGAACAGCATCTTTTTTAGCCGCGGCATTGGCGTCTACTTTGCTAAAGGTCTGAGTCAAAATGGAATAAATTTGGAAGCGGCTTTCAATAATCGGCATATTCGTTGAATAGAAGACTTGCCACACTTGATAATGTTCACGTAGCACTGAATCGCCCATAATATCGTTAGTCAGACGAATCCATGCTTCAGGGCTGCTAGCAAGACCATGTACCAAGACGATAACTTTCTTGTCAGGATTATATGGTTCAAGCATGTAGAGATGCGGCATCGTCAGTTTTTCATCTCGGTCAATCAGTGATAAATAAGCTGCCTTACCCAAGTTATTTTGTGCTAACCAAAGACCATATGGAGCAGAAAAATTGGCAGCAAGCGCATAGTTTTTATTGGCAATATTGACCTGTTCATACTTATACGGGTCGTAAGCTTTAATTTGAAACTCATGTTGATTCAAAATTTGATCAACTGTAGTTGTAGCGCTTAGTGGTTCAGCCGTTAAGGTTGCAGCTAAATAGCGCGCTTGATGGATATTAGGATTTGAACCAGACGGATATTTAAAATCAATCGGGTTGATAATATATTTTGCTTTGCCTGTTTCAATCGTATGTTCTTCGGGTAAAACTACAAGAAATTCGGAGCCAAAACCATCTCGGCGGGTAATTGAACGTAAACCTGAGAAGTTAAGGTTATAGGTTGACATCAATTGTTCAATTTTACGATTTTTGAGTTCTGGGTAGTGGCTGAAGTCTATGTGATAGGTGGTTTGCCCAACTTTAATCTGTTGGGTGACTTCTTGCGGTTTATAACGTAGTGCATAACTGCTAACCAATTTGGCAATCCCTTGATTATAGAAATCACGGATTTGAACTTGACGGTTATCAAAAATACGATCAGCAGGCGCACGTTTGGTTTTAAACATGTACGCATAGCTATAGCGAATACTTTTATCGAGAAGTATCAATTGTTGATCTAAGCACTTATTATAAGTGTCTTGTTCAATTTTTTGTTTTTCTTCAGATTTGTGACTACTGAGCACACCTAACTTGCAGGCTGAAGAAGATTCATATTCTATAGCTTTAGCTAAATATAATTCACTTGCTGTAGAAAGTAATTGTTCATCTTGAATCTGAGGAATTTGTTGTAACTCATCAACACAGGCTTTCGGGTCTTCTGTGCAGGCTTTGGCTTCCCGACCTGTCATCGACAAGACATTTAAACTGGCTTCGCTAAGTTTATTTCGAGAAATAATACTTTCACGTTCATTGGCAATCGAAACATTGAGTTTTTGATTTTTGACACTGACGACCTGACATCCACTCAGTACGCTTGTACTTATGATTCCAAGGAGCAGTATTTTTTTAATATTTTGCTGCATAAAGAGGCCGCGCATAAGGTTAAGTATTTTCAAATCATACGATAATTGTCAGGATTTTCAATTCACCTTAAATGAAAAAAGACCGTTAAAACGGTCTTTTTTCAAAAGAATTTTTTAAATCGTCTGATTTAAGACGCAGCTTTTGGTGGATTTAAAACTTGCCAAACATTCCAGCGACCTTGCTTTTCAATTTCTTGAATTAAACGATCAGCAACTTCTGCTTCTTGTGGATATTTAACTTTATAGTTCTTTAAAACCTGAATGGCGTTCTTTTTTTGTTCCATGGCAATATAGTTATTTGCTGCAGAAAGATACGCTTCTTGAACACCGGCTTTCATTGCTTTGTCTAAGTATGGAATCGCTTCACGTTGACCACCACCTTCAGATAAACCAAAACCGAACCAGAAGTTTGCTTCTGCATCATCTTGGTTGATTTTTAAAATACGTTGTGCGTAAGTTAATGATTTAGTTGTGTACACAGAACCCAAATCAAGGTTACGTGCCATCACACTGGCTTTAAATGCACGAACTAAAATATCAAAAGAGGCGTTGTCTTTAGACGCAAGCGTATCTAATTTTTGCGTAACTTCCTTGAGTTTAAGCTCAAACCCTTTGCGTTCTTGGCGTTGAACAAAACGTGGTGGATAGTGACGTGCTTTACCTTCAACAAGCTGTAAGAAATCATCAATTTCAGTAATGTCGATTTCATTGTCACCTGCTAAAGCAGCAAATTTCATCGAACGTTCTTTGCTGTCAACAGTGGGGATAATCAGGCGGTTTTCTTCAAGGGTTAATTGCTTGGATGGGTCGGTTGGGCTAGTTACCACCATCTTAGTCACAGGCTGTGCTGCAGCTTTTTGTAAATTTAATTCAAAAGGAGGTGGTGCATCGTAGTTAAATGGGTTGAGTGCGTAGAAAGGTGGAGTTAGTTCAGGCTCTACAAAAATCATGGCATCTTTAGGAGCATTATTTTTAGTTGGGGCGCTTCCACAAGCGGCAAGGGTTAAAGCAATACAAGCAACTGCCAAGGGCTTAAGCGTCATATGATTCATCCATTAAATTTATTTTATAAAAAAAAGCATGTTGGTCAGTCTAAAAAAACTCAGAACAACATGCAAGTTAAAGGCAATTTATTCTGATTGCTTTTGGTTAAGCTTTAGATTGACTACTTTGAGCTTCGCATTCGCGGCGCACATCTTCAATGATTCTAAGTTCTTCCTGACTAAAAGGTTGTTCATTAAGCTGTTGCTTTTTGAACGTTGGGTCAAGGAGAGACAAACGCTGACACAAATTATTCATACGTTTTTCATTGTGCTGAATACGATCTAACAATACACGCATACCTTCTAACATCGGGTCAGTTTGGTCTTGGGTTGCAGCATAAGGCTGGAAACCAATACTTTCTGCATAGTCGCGACGACGTGTTTCCGCTTCATCTTTTGGTTTATCTTTGGTGATAAAGCGTGCTGGATTGCCCACAGCAGTAGTATTTGCAGGAACTTCTTTAGTCACGACGGCATTTGAACCGACTTTGGCATTTTTACCCACCGTAAATGGGCCCAAGATCTTTGCACCAGCGCCAACCACTACACCATCTTCCAAAGTTGGGTGACGTTTGCCTTTGTTCCAAGTCGTGCCACCTAAGGTCACACCATGGTAGAGGGTGACATCATCACCAATTTCAGCTGTTTCACCAATCACCACACCCATACCGTGGTCAATAAAGAAACGACGACCGATTTTCGCACCCGGATGAATCTCAATGCCTGTGGCAAAGCGGCTAAAAGAAGACAATAGACGAGCTGAGCCTTTACACTCTTTTTTCCAAAGTTCATGTGCCATACGATGCATGATTAAGGCATGAATTCCTGGATAAGTCGTTAAGACTTCGAGCGTATTTCGTGCAGCAGGATCGCGCGCGAATACAGCCTGTATATCTTCTTTAAGCTGCTTAAGCATTAGATTGATCCTCATTGTCTGTAGATTTTTTCCATGTTCCGTTATTTAAAGCCTGTACTCGGCTAAAAATGCCACGTAATAAGTGGTATTCCATACGATCTAATTGTATACGTCCAAATAGGCGACGCAAGCGTAAAGGTAATAATCTTGGATTTTTTGGATCCATAAATTCAATCTCTGCCAGCATTTTTTCAATATGCGGGTAGAACTGTTCCATCATTTCATGGGTCACCAAAGGTTCATCCCATTCCATATCGATGTCATCAGTAACATGCATGTTGGCATCAGGATTTGCAGTTAACTCAGTATGTGCAAGGGCAGCCATGCGCATTTCATAGCAAATCACCTGAATCGCTTGGGCAACGTTTAAGACGCCATATTCAGTATTCACTGGAATAGTGACATGGTAGTTGGCCATTGCCAATTCTTCATTGGTCAAACCACGGTCTTCACGGCCAAATACTACGGCAATTTCTTGTTGTTGTTCGCAGACCGCTTTGAGAGACATTTCGGCAGCAGGGCGAGCGTCAAGTAATGGCCATGGAATGGTACGACTACGCGCACTGGTACCAAAGACAATATGACAATCTTTAATAGCATCTTCTAATGATTCAACGATTTCAATTTGATCAATTAAATCGACAGCACCGGCAGCCAAAGCATTAATGTCTGGATGCGGGTAAGTCTTAGGTGCAACTAAGACCAGCTTTGAAAGTCCCATGGTTTTCATGGCACGTAATGCACTACCAATATTTGCGGGTAATGTTGTATTCACCATGACAATACGCACATGAGAGAGATGTGCTGAAACCGCAGCATTGTCAGTTTGATTCATGATATTTCCAATATGTTTATTTAAAAAAGCAGTTCAAACAGCGTTTAAACTTTAAGAAAATTGATTGGCTTCTGCTTGGTATAAATCCATGGCATCATCCATGCTCATCCCATCTGGCGGTGGCGGAACCTGCGCAGGAATAGAAGCTTGTTCATAACTTACCGCTTTGGCTGCTTTGGATTTGACATGATATTCGACATGCAAAGATTCTTTACCGAAGTAGTCACGCAGCTTAGACAGTAATTCATCTAGTGGGGCAACTTTCCAGTTTAAGCCCAAATGAATGTCGGCCGTCGCATATGGATAGTCTATATATAACTGCACAGGGATATGCGTACACATATCGACATTGCAAAAAGGCAGTAAAATATTTTGGATGTCGCGTGATAGCGTTTTACTAAAATGTTCAGGTGTTAATTTAATTTGAATGGCATTGGCACGTTTTTGACGGATTTCATTCAAACTGAAGGCTTTAGTTAAGCGACCCATTGGCCGATCAAAACCTTCACGTTCGTAAATTTCACCTTCAATGACCACCACTTTTTCGTTTTGAATCACATCTTTGAAGCGGTTAAAACGTTCGTGATTCGCAGACACTTCTATACGTGCAGTACCATCATCGAGCGTCACCATCATGCGGTTCGGGAAGTTGGCAATATCGACGACGAGGCCTGCAAATACTGTAGTGACACCACGTCGTGTAGGCGTAAGCTCATTAATGCGCTGTGAAATAAAGGCTTTTAGCTCTGATCGATACACATCGATCGGATGACCTGTTAGATAAAGCCCAAGAGTATCTTTTTCACCTTTAAGACGAACTTCATCAGACCACGGTTTAACAGGTTTAGAAGGTTTACGCTGAACTTCTTCAACTTCACCAAATAAATCTATCATCCCTGTTTCGCGGTTTGTACGGGCTTGGTCAGCCGCTTGTACAGCTTCTGGCAATTGCGCCATCAAGTCAGCGCGTTCTAATCCTAAACAATCCAATGCGCCGCCACGAATCAATGCTTCAAGCGTGCGCTTATTGATTTTTTTTAGGTCAATACGATGACAGAAGTCAAACAGATCTTTATATGGGCCATCTTGGATACGTGAGTCAATCACAGACTGCATGGCAGCTTCACCGACACCCTTGATCGCACCTAAACCATAGACGATGGTTTTTGGATCGCTGGCATGGAAATTATATAAAGACATATTGACCGAAGGTGGTAAGACTTCAAGACCATTAATACGACAGTCATCGATCAAGAACACCACGTTGTCCGTGTTCTGCATTTCCGAGGTCATCACTGCTGACATAAATTCAGCTGGGAAATGTGCTTTTAACCAAGCGGTTTGATATGCAACAAGAGCATAGGCTGCGGCATGGGATTTGTTAAAACCATAGCCTGCGAATTTTTCCATATAATCGAAGATATGGTTGGCCGTATCTGCATCAATACCTTTGGTTGCAGCACCTTCAGTAAAGATCTGACGGTGCTTAATCATTTCTTCGACTTTCTTTTTACCCATGGCACGACGAAGTAAATCCGCGCCACCCAAGCTATAGCCAGCACAGAACTGCGCTGCCTGCATTACCTGTTCCTGATACACCATAATGCCGTATGTCGGTTCAAGGACACTTTCTAGTAATGGATGTAAGTATTCAAACTCGCCACCATGCATACGGTAAATAAAGTCAGGAATCAGATCCATCGGACCTGGACGGTATAAAGACACGAAAGCAATAATTTCTTCGAACTTACTTGGACGTGCCTCTTTCAGCATTTTTTTCATGCCGACGGATTCAAACTGGAAGACTGCTGTGGTATTTGCATCTGCGAACACAGCATAGGCAGGTTTGTCATCCAAAGGAATTAAGGAAATATCGATAGGTGTAGTGATATCTGGACGGGCATTAATGTGCTTAATGGCATCTTCAATTACCGTTAAGTTACGTAAGCCCAAGAAGTCGAATTTAACTAGACCTGCAGCTTCCACATCGTCTTTATCGAATTGGGCTACACGGTTAGTTCCATCTGCATCACACAGTACAGCCGAATAGTCAGTTAACTTAGTTGGTGCAATAACCACACCACCGGCATGTTTACCTGTATTACGGGTAATGCCTTCAAGTTTGAGTGCCATTTCCCAAATTTCGGCTGCATCGTCGTTATCAGGATTTGATGGGTTGGTGACAATATCTTTTAGCTGTGGTTCGGCCTCAATGGATTCTTCCAAACTTAAACCTAAAGGCTTGGTCGGAATCATTTTAGAAATACGGTCAGCCAAACCATAAGATTTACCCAAGACACGGGCTACGTCACGAATTGCACCTTTTGCCGCCATGGTACCGAAAGTTGCAATCTGAGAGACCGCATCTCGACCATAAGTGCGTGCAACATAGTCAATAACACGGTCACGACCTGCAATACAGAAATCGACGTCAAAGTCGGGCATTGATACACGTTCAGGGTTTAAGAAACGCTCGAACAGTAGGTCATAACGTAGTGGGTCTAGGTCAGTAATTTTTAAACTATAGGCAACCAAGGAACCTGCACCCGAACCACGGCCTGGACCAACAGGCACGCCATTACCTTTAGACCATTGAATAAAGTCCATGACAATTAGGAAATAACCTGGGAATTGCATGGTCAGGATGATCCCGACTTCATAAGCTAAACGTTCATCATAAGGCTTACGAATTTCTGGCCAGTCGTCACCACGTTGTTCGACAGGGTACAAATGCGCTAAACGTTCTTCTAAACCTTCTTTTGATAAATGTTCAAAATAGGTGTCAATTGTATGACCTTCAGGAATTGGATAATCGGGAAGGTCATGGAAGCCTAAACGTAATGACACATTACAGCGTCGCGCAATGTGATAGGTATTTTCTATAGCCGTTGGAATGTCTGCAAACAGCTCCGTCATTTCCTCGGCAGTTTTAAAATACTGTTCAGGACTGTAATTTTTAGGGCGACGATTGTCACCGAGGACATAGCCATCGGCAATACAAACGCGTGCTTCATGTGCCTCGAAATCTTCTTTACGTATAAAATGCACATCGTTATGAGCAACCACACCAATGTTAAATTTCTTCGCAAGTTTTACTGCTTCGTGAATAAAGTCTTCTTCACCCGAGCGCTCAGTTCGTGTAATCGCTAAATAAACACGATTGCCAAATTTTTCGACCCATTCAGCTAACAGGGGTTCAGCTTTTTGCGGGTTGGAAGAGCAAAGCATTTTGCCGACATCACTTTGCATACCCAGTAAAACAATCAAGTCTTGGTGTTGATTTAAAATCCAATCTTTTTTTACGCAAGGAATATCAAGCTGTTGACCAGAAATATAACCTTCAGAAACCAACTCTGTTAGACTGCGCCAACCTTTATTGGTCATCGCTAGAAGAGTAGCTTTGTGTTCAGCATCATTCAAACGAATGGTTGAACCAAATATGGGTTTAATGCCTTTATCTAAGCACTTTTTATAGAATTTTACAGCAGCATGTAGATTTGAAAGGTCAGTAATGGCCAGAGCGGGCATTTCATCTGCAGCTGCAGCTTTTACAAGATCAGGTATACGTACAATAGATTCAGTAATGGAAAATTCTGTAAAAATACCAAGATGTACAAAGTGCATAGATGAGTCCCTGCGAAAACAGCTGCTGATTTTAGCATGCTCTGAGATCAAACTTGCGTTTATTGCATGGCTTTATACAGATTTATAAATTCACTGTTTAATCAATAAACGCTGTATGACAATCACGATTTAGCAAGCAATACCTTGATTCACTGAAAAGGCAGGTAATTTGCCATTTTTAAAGTTGAAGGCTAGGTTACCAATATAGGGTAAATCATAATTTTGCGGCTCTTTCAGCACGGATTTGGCATGAGTAGGTGAGAGTAAAATCACATAAGCCACTTCATTTGGATTGGCCAATTTTGCACTTTTGGTAAAGTCTTTTACAAATTGTTGATAGTCATTTTGGCTTATCAGATGTTTTGACCCAATTTGAATTTTATCGCGTATTTGAGTGGATTTATCCCATTCCATCCCATCCCCTTTGGTTTGTCCAAGTTGGGCGAAGCTGCTTATATTTTTATAGAATGAATCATTTTTAACTTGAGGATTGTCCTCAGCATAAATTTCAAATTTTAGAAATTTACCTTTTGATGTGACATTAAATTAAGTATTGCCGGCACATTCTGAATATTCATATTTAAGCTTTACTGGATTTTTGCTGATTAATGCATTTGCTTTTGATGCAGGCAAGGGTAAGGCTAAGTCAATATCATTTACTTTAATACTAGTCACATAGTTATAATCAGCAATGGATGCAGATGCTGCTGAAGTGATCAATATTGCTGTTGTGAAAAAAATTTAAGCGGAAAATTTTTGCTGTCAGTGTTGTTTGCATGGGGAATATAAAATCCTGTTCTTTTTATATTTTGTACTCATTCAAATTTTTGTAAACGTAATATTGAAGGTTATATTTTAAATTTTATGGTGTTGCTAATTTGCCGTCAAAATAATTTAAAACTAAAAAAAATTTTGGTTTAATTGCGGCATTAAAAACTAAATTTTAGAATCTAAGAAACTAAAAAGCCCTCCGAGGAGAGCTTAAATATATGAATTATGCAGGCTTAGCGTAATTTTGATAACCAATCACCTAGGCTTTGTACGATTTGAACCAAGATCAATAAGACAATCACGGTCATGATGACCACGCTACTATCAAAACGTTGATAACCATAAGAAATGGCAAGATCACCGATACCGCCTGCACCTACTGCACCCGCCATGGCTGTTGCACCAATTAAGCTAATGGTTGCAGTCGTTAAGTTTAAAATTAAAGAGCTACGAGACTCTGGTAGGACAAATTTAGTAATGATTTGCAGCGGAGATGCACCCATCGCTTGAGCAGACTCAATGATGCCGTCATTCACTTCAAGCAACGAAGTTTCAATCAGACGACCAATGTAAGGACCAACATAGATTGTGAGAGGAACAATTGCAGCCCAAGTACCAATTGAAGTACCCACAATGACTTTGGTCAAAGGGATGACCGCAATCAGGAGGATAATAAATGGCAATGAACGCAGCGCATTCACAATCGGGTTCAAACCATGGTAGATGACACGGTTAGGCAAAATGCCTTGTGGACGTGAGACATATAAAATCACGGCCTGGATAAAACCCCAAATACAGCCAAAGAGCATGGCAAAGAACACCATGTGAAAAGTTTCTTGTAGGGCAGTGACGAACTGATCCATGGACAAAGAACTTTTCCAAAAGGGTGCTGTAATTTGAGTCAGCCATTGAACAATTAAATCTCTCATTGCTGAACTCCTGCTTGAGTGACTTCAACGCCATGTTGTTCTAAGAACGCCACCGCTTGTTGAATCAATGCTGCATCACCTAATAGCTGAACGAACATTTGTCCAATCACCGCACCATTAATTTCAGTCATATTGGCAAACAAAATATTCAGGCTAATATCAAACTGTTTAATTACCGCTTGAATGACGGTTTCCTGTGCCGAACTGCCCAGAAATTTTAAACAATAAATACTGTTATGGTTTTGATTTTCTAGATTATTTAAAATATTAACAGGAAGCTGTTGCTGCAATACAGTTTGAATAAAGTTTTTGGTTGTATTGTGTTTTGGCTGACTAAAAATCTCTAAGGTTGAGCCGTGTTCGATGATTTTCCCTTGTTCCATCACCGCAACATAATCACAAACAGATTCAATCACATCCATTTCATGGGTGACCATCACAATAGTAATGCCTTGTTCTTGATTGATTTTCTTTAATAACGCCAATACCGACTTAGTGGTTTGCGGATCGAGAGCAGATGTTGCTTCATCACACAGTAAAATTTTAGGATGATTGGCAAGCGCACGGGCAATCCCGACACGTTGTTTTTGACCACCAGAGAGCTCATCCGGATAGGCATATTTCTTATGTTTTAAGTCAATAAATTCGAGCAACTCTTCTAAACGTTTTTGGCGTTCAGCTTTAGAAACACTTAAAAGTTTAAGCGGCATTTCAATATTTTCTGCAACTGTTTTGGTTTGCAGTAAATTGAAGTGCTGGAAGATCATGCCAATATTGGTTCTTTCTTGACGTAGCTCTGCCGAATTTAAAGCAGTAAAGTCTTTATCATGAATAATAATTTGCCCTTCACTAGGACGTTCTAGCAAATTAATTAAACGGATTAAGGTACTTTTGCCTGCACCACTGTAGCCAATTAGACCGAAAATACAGCCATCTGGAATGTCCAGATTAATCTGATCCAGTGCTGTAACGGTTTGGCCTTTTAGCTCAAAATGCTTGGAGATATTTTTAAATTGGATCATAGCGTCAAAAAAGGTTCAGAAATGAAAAAACAGGCAAAGTAAACTTTGCCTGTTTATTTGAAGAAATTATATTACTATTTTGCTTCAGTGAGGTAGCTAGTTGGTTTGTTTACATCAATTTTAGTACCACCAAAATGTTCATCGATGTAAGCTTTAACTGCTGGAGTGTGGTAAAGCGCGCCGACTTTTTGTAGAACTGGGTCATTTTGACGGTCAGCAGCAACAGCAAGAATGTTCACGTTCATTTTTGTACTTTGGTCGATTGGCTCATAGTAAACCGCATCTTTCAGTACGTTTAAACCACCTTCCATCGCAAGGGTATTACCCAAAACAATCGCATCAACTTCGTCTTTAACACGAACCGCAGTCGCCATTTGAATTGGTTTGATTACGATTTTTTTCGCATTTTCAGTGACGTCAGCAGGTGTACCTTTTACATCGTCAAAATCAGCTTTAAGTTTGATTAAGCCAGCAGATTGAAGTAGTAACAATGCACGTGATTCGTTTGCGCCATCATTTGGAATCGCGATTGTTGCACCTGTTTTGAACTCTTCAAGTTTTTTGACTTTGCTTGAATAGATACCCATTGGCTCTAAATAAGTAGTCGAAAGCGGTGCGATTTTATCTTTATTATTGTCATTAAACGCAACCATATAGGCATATGACTGGAATGCATTAACATCAATTTCTTTGTTCGCTACAGCAGTGTTCATAGACACATAGTCAGTAAAGTTTTTCACTTCAAGTTTAATGCCAGCTTCTTTAGTTTCAGGAAGCGTAGCAATATAGCGCCAAATATCAGCATCTGAACCAGTCGAAGCCATGGTAACAGTTTGCACTTCTGCAGTGTCTTTTTGTTGTGCGGCGTCAGTTGCAGGAGCTTCTTGTTTACCACAGCCTGAAAGGCCCACAGATAAACCGAGAACTAATCCTAGGAGCTTTTTCATATATTCACCCGAGTAAATTTATAAAATTAATAAATTCACAAATCATATTATGGAGAGATTTACTTAAGTCTTTTATCAGACAGGCTGATAGATGCTTAATAATTTAAAATGCTACACAGACTTATACAATTAGATCTGAGTCTATTTCCAAATGGGAAAAGATAGCCATTGCAAGCTGCTGTAAACAAAAGATTTAATAAAGCAAATCTCTATATTTCGCTAGGCATCATATCAATTTTTTATTATTCAATATAGTGATTTAAAAAGTTATGCTTAGCACCAAAAATGTATATGGAATATGTTTAATTAAATAATTTAATAAGTAAAAACAATATATTATTTATAATTAAGCTATTTAATTACGTCATTTGTATAAGTTTGGGTCTATATAACAAATTTTAAAATGTATTGCTGAAAAAATGATAAAAATGAAATAAGTCCTGTCATACACAAAATTTGTCACATTCACATGTGAAAATAACGGAGAGCTTCAATCTAATCTGCATCGAAATCTTTATTGATATATTTGAAGTTCAACTTTGATTCATGGTTTTTCAAAATTTTAGATCTAAATCTGAGGAAGATTGAATCCACTATATTGTTTAATATGAACTGCTTAATAATTGGTCATAATAAATTGCTATGTGAGGCACGCTATGTTAAATCAGTTTGATTTCGTCTCAATTGTAAAAAAGCCTACGGTTCATTATGGCGGTAGATGGGTGAGCCATGTTTTAAAAATTGAAGATGGTAGCCAAAAAACCATTGGTGTATTTTTGTCATCAGAATAACATATAACGTTTGAGGTGCATGTCAAAGAACGTGTTGAAATCACATCGGGGTAGTGTGTTGTGCAAATTGGGGAGCAGGTCGAGTTTGTTCAATATATTTCTGGCGAAAGGTTTATTGTTCCTCAAGATTCAATTTTTTAAAGTGCAATATACTGATGTTGTCGACTATGTATTCCATTTTGATTAAGCATGCTTAGACAAGTTTGCAGTTGCTTCAGCTTACACCTCAAGATGTTTTAATTGCTAGTGATCGATATTGATATTTTTTCTTAACCCCGCACTTAGCGGGGTTTTTTATATGATTTAATGGATAATTTAGTTTTCGTATACGAATTCCTGCGGTAACAAAAATTAAAGTTTTTAACATCATCCATAGCCAATATTTGCCAGAGTTAGAGTTTTGAATTTGCCGTGAATAATTATTGAATTAGCAAAATGGAATGTGCAAGTAATCACTACGCTGTATTTCATAAAGCACGTGACGGTTTAGTGGGTGTTCAGCTGGTACAAGCGAATGATTGAACTCGCGGACTTTTTGCATGCCAATGCGCTGCATCACACGTTCCGAAGGCGTGTTTAAAATCGCTGTAAATGAAATGACTTTATCTAATCTTAAGTTTCGAAAAGCATGTTTAAGTACAGCTTTTGCACCTTCGGTGGCATAACCTTGATGCCAATATTGCGGCAGTAAGCGCCAACCAATTTCAGGGGCATCGGCTATTTCAAATTCGGACGGGTGTATGTGTAAACCGATAAAGCCAATAAATTCACCTGTGGCTTTTAGCTCTACAGCGTATAAGCCCCAACCACGTGTTTCGATAGCATCTTTTAAGCGTTGCAGAAATGCAGTGGCTTCCTCAGCATTGAGCTTTTTAAGGAAATAACGCATGACCTCATCATCTGCACACATGTGGATGAATGGAGCAGTGTCGGAGTCTTGCCATTGGCGGAGAATGAGGCGAGGGGTTTGAAGTTGATTAGTCATAGTGACAATAGATTATCGTTTGATTGACTCATTTTCTAGTTGATACAGCTCGTTGATTAGTAAAAACTCTCTTTGGAGCTGAGAGAAGGATTTTTTTACTTCACTATGAGCGCGTTGATTGCGATAAGCTTTAAACATATTTACAAATAGTCTGCCTATGGCATTAGAGGCTTCTTCATTTTCTGCCTCCCATTTGAAGGGGGATAACTTATTTTTCTTTACGTCTGAACAAAATGCATCTTCCATTAGTGAGCTAGAGAATTTTTGCGAATTTATTTTTTCTCGAATAATATCTTCTAATCGAGTATACGCAGTCATTATTGATGCATCAGCATCTAAGTTAAACTTAAAAGCTAAATCTATAATTCTCTCGTCAATTAAATTTAATGGCAATTCGCTAGGATAATAGTCATTTATTTTTAAAGGTTCATTAAGCATAAAATCTAAATTGCTAATGTAATCATAAATTGTGTTAGTCTGGCTATAAGAACTATTTAAGAAAGACTCTACGTTACTATCACTTAACGAATTTTGCCTAATGATTTCAAATTCTTTAGTTGATATAAGCAGCTCTTTGATTTCAATTTTATGCCTTTGCAATAGTTTTAAAGCTTTAACAAAACCTTTATAACCTTCTGAGATATAATCTGATCTAAAGCCATATCTAATGAGATAAACAGTTCGATAACCTTTAATTAAAAAACAATGATTATGATCATTAGTTAAAACAAGTGCTCGTTCAACTTGTTCTTCAAATTGTAGAACTAAGGCAATTGCTTCAATGCAATCTTGCGTATAAGGTGTCCCTAAATATTGTATTTCTTCAGATGGTTGATTAAATAAATTAAAGCGCATTTTTAGAAAGTATTTGTTTGATATTTAATTGAATATATCAAAAAACCCCGCACTTAGCGGGGTTTTTATTCTTAAATCTAATTAAGCATTTTCACGTGCAATTGCGCGGTAACCAATATCTTTACGGTATTGAACACCGTCAAATGTTACTTTTTGGCATAGCTCTAATGCTTTCGCTTGTGCTTCACCAATGGTGTTTCCAAGCGCAGTCACGCACAGTACACGGCCGCCAGCAGTTACAATGTCACCATTCTCAAGTGCTTTAGTGCCTGCATGGAAAACTTTCGCATCTGCCATTTCAGTGTCTAAACCTGAAATCACATCACCATTGCTAGAAGTTTCAGGGTAGCCCTTAGATGCAAGTACGATACCTACAGTCTTACGCTCATCCCATTCAGCTTCTGCAGGTAAGTTACCCGCAATACCTGCTTCAACCAAATCAACCAAAGATGATTTTAAACGCATCATAATGGGTTGAGTTTCAGGGTCGCCAAAACGGCAGTTGAACTCGATCACTTTAGGCTGACCTTGTTCATCAATCATTAAACCTGCGTATAAGAAACCTGTATACACGTGACCGTCTTTTTTCATACCTTCAACGGTAGGACGCATCACTTCATTCATGGTTTTTTCAAATACGTCAGCAGTCACAACAGGCGCAGGAGAGTAAGCACCCATACCGCCCGTATTTGGACCTTCGTCGCCTTCAAAGATACGCTTGTGATCTTGAGACGTTGCCATTGGCAAAATGTTGTCGCCATCAATCATACAAATGAAAGAAGCTTCTTCACCTGCAAGAAATTCTTCGATTACTACACGTGAGCCAGCATCGCCAAATTTGTTGCCTGCAAGCATGTCATCAATCGCATCAAATGCTTCTTGATTGGTCATGGCAACAATTACGCCTTTACCCGCAGCAAGACCATCTGCCTTGATTACAATCGGCGCGCCATTTTTTTCAACAAATGCTTTAGCTGCATCTACTTCAGTGAATACATCATAGAAAGCAGTTGGGATGTTATGGCGTTTTAAGAAGTGCTTCGCAAATGCTTTAGAGCCTTCAAGCTGCGCTGCAAATTGAGTTGGACCCCAAATTTTTACACCTGCTTCACGGCAAGCATCCACCACACCATTTACAAGTGGTGCTTCAGGGCCAACCACGATTAAATCAACGGCATTGTTTTTTGCAAAGTCGATAATTGCAGCATTGTCTAAAATGTTAAGTGCAACATTTTCGCATTTATTTTCAGTTGCAGAACCCGCATTACCCGGTGCTACAAATACTTTTGCGACTTTGTCATCTTGTGCGATTTTCCATGCCAATGCATGTTCACGACCGCCATTACCCAAAACTAAAATATTCATCTAAAAATCCCTCAAAAGAATAGAATCCCACCTTGCGAAGCCATGCTTCTCACCCTGTAAAAAAGAGGGGCTTCACGAATAAAAATGTCCCTTTACTTGTGAAAAGTCCCCCTTTTTACAAAGGGGGATTTAGGGGGATTAATAAATACGACTTTTAATCAATTAGTGACGGAAGTGACGCATGCCAGTGAAGACCATTGCAATACCAGCTTCATCAGCAGCAGCAATTGTTTCTTCATCACGCATAGAACCACCCGGTTGGATAATACATTTGATACCTGCTTTCGCAGCGTTATCAATACCATCACGGAATGGGAAGAATGCGTCAGATGCCATTACAGCACCTTCAACAACTAAACCAGCATGTTCAGCTTTGATTGCAGCAATACGAGCAGAGTTCACACGGCTCATTTGACCTGCGCCCACACCAATTGTTTGACGGTTTTTAGCATAAACAATTGCGTTTGATTTAACGTATTTCGCAACTTTCCAAGCAAAGATCATGTCATCGATTTCTTGTTCAGTTGGTGCACGTTTAGTCACAACTTTAAGGTCATCTTTCGTGATCATGCCTAAGTCTTGGTCTTGAACCAATAGACCGCCATTTACACGTTTGTAGTCAAGCTGTGCTTTACGCTCAGTGATCGCAGGAAGCTCGCCGCATACAAGTACACGTACGTTTTTCTTCGCGCCAGTCACTTCAAGCACGCCTTCAGCAACGCTAGGAGCAATGATCACTTCAACGAATTGACGGTCAACAATTGCTTGAGCAGTTGCAACGTCTAATTCACGGTTGAATGCAATGATGCCACCGAATGCAGATTCAGGGTCAGTTGCATAAGCAAGGTCATAAGCCGCTTGGATGCCGTCTAAAGATACTGCTACGCCACATGGGTTTGCGTGTTTTACGATGACACATGCAGGCTTAGCAAATGATTTTACACATTCAAGTGCTGCGTCAGTGTCTGCGATGTTGTTATAAGATAATTCTTTACCTTGAAGTTGTTTCGCAGTAGAAACAGATGCTTCAGTTGCTGTGTCTTCTACATAGAAAGCAGCAGATTGATGCGGGTTTTCACCGTAACGTAAGTCTTGAACTTTGTTCAATTGAGTATTGAAAGTACGCGCAAATTTATCTGCTTGACCTTCTTCCTTACCTACGCGAGCGCCTAAGTAAGATGCAATCATGCCGTCATACTGTGCAGTATGTTCAAATGCTTTAACCGCAAGGTCAAAACGAGTTGCATGTGATAATGCGCCTTCAGCTTTTAACTCTTCAACAACAGTTCCATAGTCAGATGCATTTACTACGATACCTACAGATGCATGGTTTTTCGCAGCAGCACGAACCATAGTCGGACCACCGATGTCGATATTTTCAATAGCATCAGCAAGTGAGCAGTTCGGTTTAGCCACAGTCGCAGCGAAAGGATAAAGGTTAACAACAACTAAATCGATTGCATCGATGTTGTGTTCAGCCATCACAGCTTCGTCTAGACCGCGACGAGCTAAGATACCACCATGAATTTTCGGATGTAGCGTTTTTACACGGCCGTCCATCATCTCTGGGAAACCTGTGTGCTCTGAAACTTCAACTACGGCAACATTATTGTCTTTCAACAATTTGTATGTTCCGCCAGTAGATAAAATTTCTACCCCTAGAGCAGCAAGTTCTTGTGCAAATTCAACAATTCCAGTCTTGTCAGACACAGAGATTAAAGCGCGTTTAATAGTCATGATCTTCGTCACAGTTTTCAAGGAACAGATTAAAACAAAATTAGCAAAATGCAGGTTAAAAAAAATGCCTGCGGAAGCCGCAAGCATTTTATCATTTATTCACTCATTAAACCGTGAGCTTTCAACTTTTTACGTAAAGTACCACGGTTTAAGCCGAGAATCTCAGCAGCGCGGGTTTGATTACCACGTGTATATTCAAGAACTACAGATAGAAGAGGCTTCTCCATTTCCGCCAGCACCATATCGTATACCTGAGATGGTTGCTCGCCTTGCAATTGTGCAAAGTAATGGCGAACTGCGCGATCTACGTGAATACGAAGAGCGACATCAGATTGTGCAGTAAAAATAGGAGATTTGCTATTCATGCGAATTAATCCGAAAAATCAAATATCACTTGGGTAAAGTGATTTGTTAAAAGTGGTCTATAAACTTGAATGAACTCCGTTTTAGTTCCTAATGCGGAGTTCTAAAACTTGTACATTACTTGTAGCTTGACACAACTCGCAAAATTGTTCGAAAAATAAGCGTAACAATAGATTAATAATTGTTACAGCCTAAAAAACAAACAAAAAATCTACTCAATACGCAATAAATATTAAAGCGCACGGTTGGGATTGTATTTGTTGTGAAAAATTAGCGAGGAGTTTGCAGCACAAAGCTTTCGTGGCGCGTATCATACCATTGTCTAGGAAAAAGTGAGCAAGAAAACTGCATTTTTTTTATGTTTTTTTTACTTTTTTAATAGTTTTTTCCAATATTAGGGGCGAATCAACTCAATTGAATAATTATCGAAGCTTTTGCGTGCAATTGGTAGACTAAATTGGAATTTAAAAGGACTACTTTTTGGGATCCGTTGGATGCCATGCAGACTTTTGTCCAAATACTCTTCAGGTAAAAGCGTATAGTTTGCTATTTCAGTACCATTTTCTTTTAGTGAAATTTTCATATTGGGTAAAGCTAGGCTACGGTCATGAAAATTGATCATTTCACCTGTAAAACGTGTTTCATTATTTCCAATGCTACGAATTTTGACTTTTTTGGTACTAATTAAACTGTAATGTTCCTCTAGACGTGAACAATTGAATACATCACAGACCGCAGTAAATGCAGCACCCATCACTGGACTATTTTTTAAATATTGAGGATTGAACCAGAAAAACTGGAATATAAGTGCACCAAATAAGAAAGCATTAATACAGAACCACATAAAATAATTCAGTGGTGTACGTTTTTTATCTTTTTCAGCCTGTTCTGCCCAATTTACAGCAGGCAGGTTGCCGATCGGTTCGGTGCTGAAATAATTTAAGTTATTTAAATAAGTTTTTAGATCGATATTAGAGTTTTCGACTTTTTGATCAAATAGTTTTAATAAATGGTGGCTTGGTGTTTCTTCAACAGTCACTGGTGTAAGCGTATTATTAAATTCGCTGACATTAATAATAGTATTGGAGTTTTTTTGCGGTGCATTTTCTTGCTCAGGGGTAGAAAAAGACAACGCTTTATCTACCACCAAATGAGACAGTGCATTAAAAGATGTAGAGCACTTTGGGCAACAAACCATGCCCTGAGCGACAGTAAGCTGCGGAACAGTTACTTTATATGTTGTAAAACAAGTTGGGCAGTTAGTTAATTTGTCGCTCATAAGTACACATTTTAAATTTTAATACTGTTGGCGTTTACCCGAAATTCGGCACCATGTTTCGTCACGTTTTTCTACGTCTAATATATCAAAAAATTCAGAATAAACACTAGAAACATCAGAAACTTGCTCTTCAATTACACCTGCAAGTGCGAACTCGCCCTCAGATTTAATTAAAGTTGAGAATTCCGCAGCCAAGGCCATTAGAGGGCCTGCAAGAATATTAGCAACAAACACATCGGCTTTTTGTCCAGCGAGTTCTTGGTTGAACTCTTCAGGTAGGCCTACATACAAATTTTCCAGTACACCATTTAATTCGGCATTTTGTTGTGTTGCTAAAACGGCTTGTGGGTCAATATCAGTGGCATAAACTTTTTTTGCACCCAAAAGTAAAGCGGCAACACCTAAAATACCAGAACCACAACCGTAGTCGATGACGATTTTATCCTTAAGATCAACTTTACCTAACCATTGTAGGCATAAGAATGTTGATGCATGGTTGCCAGTACCAAATGCCAGACCTGGGTCTAGTTTGATGTTTACGGCGTCTGCTTCTGGCGCTTCCATCCATTCTGGTACGATCCAGTATTTTTCACCAATTTGAATAGGCTCATAAGCATCCATCCATGTGCGTTCCCATTCTTGGTCTTCAATGAATTCGCTACGCATTGGTGCTTCAGGAAGTTGAGCTTTAATAAATGTTTCTAATGCAGCAACATCAATTTCTTCATCATCTTCTTGTGCATATATACCAGTTACGATCACTTTATTCCAAAGTGGTGTTTCACCTGGAAGTGGTTCAAGTAAATCCTGATTTTCTGCATCATCTAGCGTGACACTGACTGCACCTAAAGAACTGAGCAGCGTTTCAGTGTAATCAACTTGAGCTTTTTCAACAGTAATATGAATTTGTAACCACTTCACGGACATAACCTAAATGAGTTTTATAAAAAGCTATTGTAACGGAACTCGGCAACTTGCAGCTAGCGATTATCAAAATTGACAAAAAATAAAAGGATGCACGTAGCATCCTTTTAACTTTTCAGTGCCTTAACTTTTAATTGTTTCGGTTGTCGTTGTCGAGATTGGTGCAAAACGTGTAATTAGGAAGCCAAATACAGCGGCAAAGATGTACATAAAGATTGAATATACTGCCGCAGGCATTGCGACGGCTGAGCTTGCCATCACTGTTAAGGCGATGGTCATGGCTAGCGTGCTGTTATGAATACCGATTTCAAATGCACATGCACGTGCCTGAGCACTATTGATGCCGAAAAGTCGCGGAACAAAATAACCGATACATAAGCTGAAAATACAGAATAGAACCGTTGCTAAGCCAACTTGGGTTAGATAAGCCCCAATATTATGTCGTTCAGAGTAAATAGCACCGATAATAATTAAGATGAGAAAGACCACAGCAAAGATACGGAGTGGTTTATGCAGTTTCTCAGTCAGTTTAGGTGCATAGTGACGAAGCAGCATGCCTATACCGACAGGGATGATAATGATACCGAAAACTTGGAGTATTTTTCCAAATTGCAGACTGATTTGTTGGCCTTCTTGCATGAAGTGCATGATCGAAAAATTCACGATCAATGGAAGGGTTAATGCTGCAATGACAGAGTTGATGGCGGTCAGGGTAATATTTAAAGCCAAGTCACCTTTAAATAGATAGCTAAATAAGTTCGCTGTACTACCACCAGGTGAGGCTGCGAGTAGCATCAGTCCGACTGCAAGCAGTGGTGGCAAGGCCAGCAGTTTACATAATAAAAAGGCAACGCCGACAAGTAACACGAGTTGGCAGAATAAAGCGATTAACACGGCTTTAGGATGTTTGGTGACACGTGCGAAATCTTTTGGGGTAAGTTCTAGCCCAAGCCCGATCATAATAAAGGCCAGTGCTAATGGCAAAAGAACCGTAATAATTCCAGAATCCATCGTACTTATTCTCCTTGAGCATATTTAATGGTGTTTCACCAAAGTCCTTATGGTGATTGCGTTAGAAAAAATAGTTTAGGTTTTCACTTGTTGAATCAAGTGACTGCCACGGCGCGTCAAAATAAAACCAAATAAGGTCGCCAATAAATACATAAAAATAGAATAAACACCGGCAGGTATCGCCACTGTGGTGTTTTCAAGCACACTCAGTGCGATGGTTAGCGCGATACTGGTGTTATGAATACCAATCTCAAAGGTACACGCACGAGCCTGCTTTTCAGGCACATCCGAGAGGAATGGAATTAAGTAACCCAAAAATAGTCCACTGAAACAGAGTAAACAGGTTGCAATGCCGACGCTGGCAAAATACGTAATAATGTTGGATTGTTCACGCAAAACTGCGAGTGTAAAGATAAGAATTAATAAGAAAATAGACAACATTCGCATCGGCTTGTTGACGTGATATGCAATGGTCGGAAAGGAGTTTCGAATAAACATACCGAAACATACCGGTATCAAAATAATCAGAAATACATGGGTGATCTTGTCGATAGGCATGCGAATACTTGTACTTTCACCAACAAAATGCAAAATGGATAGATTGACGATAAAAGGCAATGTAAAGCACGAAACAACTGAGTTGATGGCTGTTAAGCTAATGTTTAATGCAACGTCACCTTTATATAGGTAGCTAAAAAGGTTAGCAGTGGGGCCGCCGGGTGAAGCCGCAAGCAACATGAGCCCGACCGCGAGTAAAGGGGGTAACTCCAGCAACTTACACAGGAAAAACGCAATGCTGGTCAGTAGAATAAGCTGAGTAAATAAAGCGATGAAAATAACTTTTGGATAGCGTCCAACGCGTAAAAAGTCTTTGACTGAAAGTTCAAGTCCCAAACCCATCATCATAATGGCTAAAGCAATGGGTAGAAAAAATGCAAATAATCCCGAATCCATGGAATTTCCTGATATTTTTATCCTTATAGTGTTTTTGAGTTTATCTCAGTTTAATAAATAAGCAATAAATAAAAGCGAGTAAAAACTGATGTTTTACCCGCTTTATTTTTGATCTGTTAATTGGTCGATATTTTCATCGACAACTGTTTATTTAGGACGAGGAGGAGTGAACCCTAAAGCACATTTTCCTTTAATTTCTTGTCCATTAATCGTTGCAGTAGTGGCTTTTGCATCTGCACTACATGTGCTTAATAATTCTGCTTCTTCGCCATGCAGATTTGCATTTTTGGAAGAGCTAAAAAATTGTGGTTCGCAGGTACCATTCCAGATAATACCGCGATAGGCAAATGATACTTGAGCGCCTTGGCTTTTACCTTTACAGACTTGTTGATATCGCTGTGCATCATACACTTTCTCAACTTTATCATTGGCTGAGGCAGCAAGTGGTGATAAACATAAACCGCATAAAACCGTGGATAGCAAAATATTCTTATTCATGCTTATAGTCCTTATGATTCTCATGGGATCTATAACAGAATAAAAAATCATCAGAATAAAACAACAATCTTCGAGTAACATTTGCTTGAGAAATGTATATTTTTATGTGGAATATGCAAAGTATGTATGTTCTTAAAGAAATATATAGGCATAAAACAGTAGCCAATAACAATAAAATCGAGTTAATCAGTCAACTTATCGGTGAATTTTTGCTATAATCTTCCGTCATCCCTTTTTAATCTCCTTTACCACTATGCATTATCCTAAAGTTTACGATGTCATTGTTATCGGCGGCGGTCACGCGGGTACTGAGGCAGCTCTTGCTGCGGCACGTATGGGTCGACAGACTTTACTCTTAACTCATAATATTGAGACTTTAGGGCAGATGAGCTGTAACCCAGCCATTGGTGGTATTGGTAAATCACATTTAGTACGTGAAATTGATGCGCTTGGCGGTGCTATGGCATTGGCTGCCGACAAAGGTGGTATTCAATTCCGTATTTTGAACTCACGTAAAGGTGCGGCTGTTCGTGCGACACGCGCACAGGCTGACCGTATTCGTTATAAAGCTGCGATTCGTGAAACCCTCGAAAATCAAGCGAACTTGGATATTTTCCAACAAGCAGCTGATGACCTTATTGTTGAAGGCGATACCGTTAAAGGTGTAGTCACCCAAATGGGTATTCGCTTTGATGCGAAAACTGTTGTATTGACTACAGGTACATTCTTGGGTGGTGTGATCCACGTAGGTTTAAATAATGCTTCAGGCGGTCGTGCGGGCGATCCTCCTTCAATTTCATTGGCTGCGCGCCTTCGTGAATTGAACTTACCTGTAGGTCGTTTAAAAACAGGTACACCGCCACGTATCGATGCGCGATCAGTTGATTTCTCTGTAATGACGCCACAGCCGGGTGATTTCCCATCTCCGACTATGTCATTCATGGGTGATGCGTCGATGCATCCTGAGCAAATCAATTGCTATATCACACATACCAACGAGAAAACTCACGATATCATTCGTGGCGGCTTAGACCGTTCACCAATGTATACTGGTGTGATTGAAGGTGTGGGTCCACGTTACTGCCCATCGATTGAAGATAAAATTCATAAATTTGCCGATAAAGATTCGCATCAAGTGTTCTTGGAACCTGAAGGTCTAGATACACATGAGCTTTATCCAAATGGTATTTCAACTTCATTACCATTCGATGTTCAGTTTGAATTGGTTCGCTCGATTCGTGGTATGGAAAATGCGCACATTTTGCGTCCGGGTTATGCAATTGAGTACGACTATTTCAACCCACAATCATTGAAATTCTCTTTAGAAACCAAATCGATTAATAACCTGTATTTTGCAGGTCAAATTAACGGTACAACAGGTTATGAAGAAGCGGGAGCGCAAGGTTTGCTTGCAGGCTTAAACGCAGCACGTCGTGCATGGGATCAAGAGCAATGGACACCAAAACGTGATGAAGCGTACATGGGCGTGTTGGTTGATGACTTGATTACTCTCGGTACTAAAGAACCGTACCGTATGTTCACGTCACGAGCGGAATACCGTTTGATGCTTCGTGAAGACAATGCGGATCAGCGTTTAACTGCAATTGGCCGTGAAATGGGTCTTGTGGATGATGCGCGTTGGGATTCGTTCTGCCAAAAAATGGAAGCTGTTGAAACTGAAAAAGGTCGTTTACAACACCTTTGGGCAGCGCCAAACAATCCACTAGGCAAAAAATTCGTTGAAATGACTGGTGATGACCTGTCTAAAGAAACCAATGCAATTGATTTGTTAAAACGTCCAAATATCAACTTTGCGCAAATTGCTGAATTGACTGGTTCAGAAGTTTCAGCATTTGTTGGAGAGCAAATTGAAATTGCTGTGAAATATGCGGGTTATATTAACCGTCAGCAAGAAGACGTTGCGCAAATGAAACGTTTGGAAGATACACGTATTCCTGCTGATTTTGATTACGATGTAGTTTCTGGTCTTTCACGTGAAATCACCATGAAGCTGAAAAATGTATTGCCTGAAACATTGGCACAAGCAAGTCGTATTCCAGGTGTAACACCTGCGGCTGTTCAATTGGTGATGATTACGATTCGTAAGAATAACCAAGCGAAAAAATCTGCATAAGATTTTGAGTTAAATAAAAAACCCGCTCAGTTGCGGGTTTTTTTTTGCCAATAAATTATTGGCTGTTGCTATTTGATCGGATTAAATGAATATTTTGATCATCATTAGTTTTAGCTATGGTTTGATTATTAAAACCTTTCATAAATCTAAGTGATTGATAATTAATTATAAATACAAAAAATAAGATCTAAAAACTATTGATATACAAAGTTTTAGGTCTTAATGGTGGGCTTTTGGTCGTGTGAATTCCGACCTTTGTAGTGGTATTTATTCTACCCAATAAAGCCGAAACTTCAGGGCATGGCGTACAAGTGGGTTTACGCTACATGAATGGAGTTCGATTATGGCAAATCAACAATCGGGAAAAATGCAAAAATTTCTAACGGTATTTTTGTGTTTCTGGGTAGCATTTTTTGAAGGTTTTGACCTGCAAGCGCCCGGTATCGCAGCAAAAGGAATCGCAGCGACATTTTCCTTAGATCAAGTGCAAATGGGCTATGTGTTTAGCTTAGGTGTGTTTGGTATGTTATTTGGCGCGTTCTTTGGGGGGCGTGTCGCTGACTATTTGGGACAGAAGAAAGTCTTGATGCTGTCGATTTTTATCTTCGGTGTATTTATGTCGATCACGGCAGTTGCACCAAGTATTGAAATTTTATATATCGCACGATTCTTTACAGGTTTAGGTTTGGGTGCTGCGATGCCAACGATGATCTCGGTGGTGGGTGATGAAGCGACGGATGCTAACCGTGGGCGCTTAAATAGTTTGATGTACTGTGGCTTACCCGTAGGTGCAATCTTTGTTGCTGGCTTGGGTATTGTTTTTAAAGATATTTCATGGCATACACTATTTTTAATTGGTGGTTTAACGCCTTTAATCTTGATTCCATTCATGGCGATTATCTTAAAAGATAAGCGTACAGAAAAAGTTCAGGCAGAAACTAAAGAAGCCGTTCCAGCGATGGGGCAAATACTGTTTGCTGAACAGCGTTATAAATATACCTTGCCGCTTTGGTTGAGTTTCTTCTTTACCTTAATGGTGAACTATATTCTGATCAGTTGGTTGCCTAACTTGCTTATGGAACAAGGGTTGGAAAAGCAACAAGCTTTTATGATCATGTTGATGTTCCAAGTGGGCGCAGTGATTGGTACGCTGGGTTTAGGCTACTTGCTGGATCGCCTAAAATTATGGCAAATGGCAGTGATCATCTATTCAGGTTTGTTTGTGGCATTGTTTGTGCTGTTTACAACAAATTCCATTCCTGTACTCATTGCGGCAGGCATCATGGGCGGAATTTTCTCTACAGGCGGTCAATCGATTTTGTATGGGATCTCCCCAATTTTCTATACACCAGCTGGGAAAGTGACAGGTGTGGGGAGTGCAATTTCATGGGGGCGTTTGGGTGCAATGACAGGTCCATTACTTACAGGCAAGATTTTGGCGCTAGGTCTAGGAACGACAGGTATTTTAATTGCAAGTGCGCCGGGTATTGCTTTGTCGGCTATCGCAGTGGCTGCATTGTCAGCCTATAAGTCATCCCTTAAGAAATAGTCAAAACCAGTCATATTTAAAGGAGCTACGGCTCCTTTTTTATTGAATAAATATCTTTAGCTGAAACTAAGTTTTGTTAGAATAAATCTAATATTTATGAATAAATTTACTTTTATGTCTTATCAATTGATCGAACTTGATATTTCTCCGTCAGATAACATTCAGTGTCCACATTGCCAGCAGCAAGTGATTGATTGGTCAGAAGAACAGTATGTGCAGCCATGTGAGCATGTGCTGTTTATTGCAATGGATATTGGTTTTGAGTTTATTACCGATGAATTTGAGCAAACCATGCAGCATACAGTCGATGACTTGCATGCCAATGATGATCAGTATCATATGTTTACTGAAATTACCGCCTCGAGCTTCCCTGAGTTTCTGATTTATAAGTCTGATTTAGGGGTGGAAGGTTATTCACGTTATGTCGGCTTTACGGCATAAAATATTGCTAAAAAATCTCAAAATAAAAAAGCCAGTCAAGTGACTGGCTTTTTTAATGAAAATCAGAAAATTAACTTTCTAATTCTTCTTCGACATCATCTTCGGCACTGTCCATACCAAGTTCTTTGAGTTTACGGGTTAAAGTGTTGCGACCCCAACCTAAAAGTTCTGCTGCATGGCGCTTACGCCCACGTGTTTGCTGTAGTGCAGCATTGATGAGGGTGCGTTCAAACATTGGTGTGGCAATGTCGAGAATTTTCATCTCACCATTTTTAAGTTTTTGTACGGCCCATTGACCAAGTAACTCATCCCAGTGATGCACACCAATACGATCAATCCCTTGAGTAGCAGGATTGCCATCTGTGCCTTGAATTGGAATCTGTTTTAATTCAGATGGTAAATCTTCTGGATAAACTTCACGGCCTGTGATCATAACCGTTAACCAACGACAGGTATTTTCAAGCTGACGCACATTACCTTGCCATGGCAGTTTTTGCATGTATTCTTGCGTTTCAGGACGCAGAATCTTCGGACTTACCCCAAGTTCTTTACCTGCACTTGCTAGGAAGTGTTGTGCAAGCATCGGAATATCTTCACTACGATGTGCAAGTTTTGGAATATGAATACGAATCACGTTTAGACGGTGGTACAAGTCTTCACGGAAGCGACCTTCATGTACTAACTTTTCTAAGTCTTGGTGTGTTGCCGCAACGATACGGACATCCACCTTGACTGGGATGTGACCACCGACTCGGTAGAATTCGCCATCCGCTAAAACACGCAGTAAACGTGTTTGGGTTTCAAATGGCATGTCGCCAATTTCATCAAGGAAAAGAGTCCCGCCATTGGCTTGTTCGAAACGCCCTTGACGCTGTGTGTTGGCACCGGTGAACGCGCCTTTTTCATGACCAAATAATTCAGTTTCGATCAAATCCTTTGGAATTGCCGCCATGTTGAGCGCAATAAAAGGCTTGTTGCCACGTGGTGAATGCTTATGCAGCGCATGCGCAACCAATTCTTTCCCTGTGCCTGATTCACCATTAATTAATACAGTAATGTGTGATTGAGAAAGACGACCAATGGCACGGAAGACTTCCTGCATAGCAGGTGATTCACCAATAATCTCTGTAGATTGAATCGGTTGAATGGTTTTAGCAGATTCTTGTTGTTGTAATTTGGCAATATGCAAAATTGCACGGTTTACAAGTGCTAAAGCTTCATCAATATCAAAAGGTTTTGGTAGATATTCAAAAGCACCCGTTTGATAGCTCGACACAGCAGATTCTAAATCTGAATGTGCGGTCATGATAATTACAGGTAAGTCAGGGTAGTTGCCTTTGACTTTACCTAAAAAGGTCAGTCCATCAATACCCGGCATACGGATGTCTGTCAAAATAACATCTGGCGCATCGACACTTAACTGATCTAAAGCGGATTGTGCTTCTTCAAAACTGGTAACATCAAAACCTTCTTCTTTGAATGTTTTTTCCAGCACCCAACGCATGGCGCGATCATCATCGATGACCCAAATCTTATTACGCGACATGATCTGACTCCCAAGGTAAATATAGGCTAAATACTGTTTTTCCAGGAACTGATTGGCATTCAATCATTCCGTTATGTTGATGCATAATATTTTGTGCAATGCTTAGACCGAGACCTGTGCCTTTCGCTCGTCCTGTCACTAATGGGTAAAATACGGATTCTAATATTTCTTGTGGGACACCTGGTCCATTGTCCTCGATATCAATGCGTACCGCAGAGCGTTTTAATACACCGTTGATGGTGACTAAACGTTGAATACGTGTGCGCAAAGTGAGTTCTGGTTGGTGCTCAACAAAGAACTCTTTGTTTTCCGTCATTGCCTGAACGGCATTTACACTGATATTCAGCATGACCTGAATCAATTGATCACGATCTGCGAAAACATCCGGTAAAGAAAGGTCGTAATCACGGGTGATCTTAATTTTCTTCTTGGTTTGGTTGACGATCAGTGAACGGACGCGTTCAAGTGGTTCGTGCACATTGACTGGCTTGTAACTTGGCAATTGTCTAGAGCCAAGCATAGTGTCAGCAAGATTACGTAATCGATCCACTTCACTAATAATAATGTCGGTGAATTCGCTGTACTTCGGATCATTTAAGCTACGCGCTAAAAGTTGTGTCGCCCCACGGATACCACCGAGTGGATTTTTAATTTCATGGGCAACACCACGAATCAGTTGTCGTGCGACTTGATGCTGTTGAATCAGGTTTTCTTCTTTAGAGATTTTCAACATCCGGTCGATTTGATTCAATTCAATCAATAGCAACGGGTGGTAGGGTTTGCCAGAGTTGAGCTGTGACACAGTGTAATCAACATGAATGTCTTTAAAGTTGACATTAATCGTTGCTTCTCGGCGCGTATAGTGTTGACCAGAAGTTAATGTATTCATTAATGCATCATGCGTATTGAATTCATCATCGGGCATATGGAGTAAATTTAATACAGGCTGACCTGATGCACGAAGTAAGCTGATGTCAAAAAGCGCTTCACAAGATGAATTTAAATAAAAAATATTCAGGTTGCTATCGACCAATAAAATGGCAGTGGTTAAATTATCCACTAAAAGCCGGTAATCAATCGTCATAATCTGATCCATTAGCGAGAGGTTCCTGTCTTAAAATGGCGCAATGGCATCTTCATAAAGCAAATCGTTCAATCTAATAAGGTTCGAATTGATGCAAGTTATGCAAGATATAAGCCAACTATTTGAGAAATACGCTAAGTTTTGAAGCTTATTTGAATAAATGCGCTTATTTAAGACTTTAAATAAAGTGTATAGCTGATTAAAAACAGGCTGTAAATCTAAAATGCATTAAAATGGTGCAAATGAAATTATATGGATGAATTTATAGCATTATTTTGGTGCGTGATATAAAGAGTGGCCTTTTCACCTGTTTTTATGTTTTGAAAAGACATACAATACGCGGATTATAGTGGAGCGCAGATTCATGAAATCCCCCAAAGTCGGTTTTGTTTCTTTAGGTTGTCCTAAGGCATTGGTAGATTCCGAACGAATTTTAACTCAGTTAAAGACTGAAGGTTATGATGTAGCATCAGATTATGATGGTGCCGATTTAGTAGTTGTAAATACCTGTGGTTTTATTGAATCTGCAGTACAAGAGTCGCTAGATGCCATTGGCGAAGCGATGAGTTCAAACGGTCGCGTAATTGTGACTGGTTGTTTAGGTAAAGACGAAGACAAAATTCGCCAAATGCACCCAAATGTCTTAAAAGTGACAGGTGCTGCGGCATATCAAGAAGTGATGGAAGCTGTGCACGAATACGTGCCTGAGCCACCGAAACACAATCCGTTTATTGATCTAGTACCTGAACAAGGTATTCGATTAACACCAAAACATTATGCTTATTTGAAGATTTCAGAAGGTTGTAACCATCGTTGCACATTCTGCATTATTCCGAGCATGCGTGGTGATTTGGTTTCTCGTCCAGTAGGTTCAGTATTGACTGAAGCTCAAGCGCTGAAAAAAGCAGGCGTAAAAGAAGTCCTTGTGATTTCTCAAGATACATCGGCTTATGGCGTAGACACCAAATACAAATTGGACTTCTGGAACGGTCAGCCCGTTAAAACCAAATTCTATGACATGTGTGAAGCATTGGGTCAATTGGGTATCTGGGTGCGTCTGCACTATGTATATCCATATCCACATGTGGATGCTGTGATTGACTTAATGGCACAAGGCAAAATCCTGCCGTATTTGGATATTCCATTCCAACATGCAAGTCCTAAGATTTTAAAACTCATGAAACGTCCTGCGCACAGTGAAAATACACTAGAGCGTTTAAAAGTTTGGCGTGAGAAATGTCCTGATCTTGTGATTCGTTCTACATTTGTTGTGGGCTTCCCGGGTGAAACTGAAGAAGACTTCCAAATGTTGCTTGATTGGTTAAAAGAAGCGCAGCTTGATCGTGTGGGTTGTTTTACTTACTCACCAGTTGAAGGCGCGACTGCAAATGATTTGCCAGATCATGTGCCTGAAGAAATCAAACAAGAGCGTTATGAACGTTTCATGCAAGTTCAGCAAGAAATCTCTGCTGCGAAATTGCAAAGTCGTATCGGTCAGAAAATGACAGTACTGGTGGATGATCTTGAAGAAGAGTTCCCAGTTGCTGTTGCGCGTTCTTATGCAGATGCACCTGAAATTGATGGTAATGTTTTTGTTGAAGATATCGATAAGTCAGTGATTAAAGCAGGTGATTTACTTGAAGTAGAAATCACAGATGCAGATGAATATGACTTATTTGCAAAACTAATCTCGGTTAAGTCTGCTTAAACGATTCATTAAAAATAATTGAAATTAAATAATTCGGAGTTGATGATGCTTGATTCTAAAAAACCACGTTTTGGTCGCATCCTGCTTAAGCTTTCAGGTGAAGCTTTAGCGGGCAATAAAGAGATGGGTATCGATGCACAAGTGCTCGATCAAATGTCACTCGCAATTGCGCACCTTGTTGGTTTGGGTGTTCAAGTGGGTATCGTTGTCGGTGGTGGTAACCTTTACCGTGGTAGCCAATTACAAAAAGATGGTTTGGTTGGCCGTGTAACAGGTGACCAAATGGGTATGTTGGCCACTGTGATGAACGGTTTGGCACTGCGTGATGCTTTGGTACGTCGTAATATCAAAACTCGTCTAATGTCAGCTTTGCCAATTGGTGCTGTAGTTGAATCATATTCTAGCCGTGATGCTATTCGTCATTTAACACGTGGCGAAGTGTGTGTATTTGTCGCAGGTACGGGTAACCCATTCTTTACGACAGATACAGCAGCATGCTTACGCGGTATCGAGATTGAAGCCAATCTTATCCTTAAAGCGACGAAGGTTGATGGCGTATACAACAAAGATCCAAGCAAATATGAAGATGCAGTGAAATACGATGCATTAACATTTGACCAAGTTTTAGATGAAAAACTGGGTGTGATGGATTTAACTGCGATCTGCTTATGCCGTGACCACAACGTTCCACTTCAAGTATTTGATATGAACAAATCAGGTTCATTACTTTCAGTGGTAATGGGTGAAAAAGAGGGTACTCACGTTACTAACTAATGTACGTGGGCCCTAAAGCTCTTTATACTACAAGCTATTTTAGAATTTACATCTTTTCGAATTAAGTAAGGAAGATCACATGATTAACGATCTTAAAAAAGACGCAGAAGACCGTATGAACAAATCTCTAGATTCTCTAGAGCATGGTTTTGCTAAAGTTCGTACAGGGCGCGCGCACCCATCAATTTTAAATGGTGTTATGGTTCCTTACTATGGCTCTGATGTGCCATTAAACCAAGTGGCGAACGTAGGCGTAGAAGATTCACGTACTTTACTTGTTCAGCCTTTTGAACGTTCAATGGTTGCTGCAATTGATAAAGCAATCCGTGAATCTGACTTGGGCTTAAACCCGATTACTGCTGATGCGATCCGTGTTCCTATGGCTGCATTAACAGAAGAAACACGTAAAGACATGCAGAAAATTGCACGTAACGAAGCTGAAAATGCAAAAGTTGCGATCCGTAACATCCGTCGTGATGTTTTGGGTGATATCAAAGCATTGTTGAAAGAAAAAGAAATTTCTGAAGATGATGAGCGTCGTGCGGGTGATGACATTCAAAAAATCACAGACAAATTCGTTGCTGAAGTTGAAAAACGTCTGGCTGCAAAAGAAGCTGAATTGATGAAGGTCTAAGTTTTAATGACCTCATCTGAAGAAACTTCCCGTCTTCCAAAACATGTTGCCATCATTATGGATGGCAACAATCGTTTTGCCAAAAAGAATCAAATGCAAAAAGGTGAAGGGCATCGTTCTGGAAAGGACATCCTAGATCCCATCGTTGAACATTGTCGTAAAAGAAATATCCAAGCACTGACGGTTTTTGCTTTTTCGAGTGAAAATTGGAATCGTCCTCAGTTTGAGGTTGATCTGTTGATGGCTCTTCTCGAAGAAACCATTCATGAGCAGTTGCCGCGTATGGAAAAATTTAACATTTCCCTACGTTTTATTGGTGATCGTTCTCGTTTATCTCCTAACTTACGTGACTTAATGTTGCAAGCCGAACAAAGGACTGCTAATTTCGACAGCATGACTTTAACTATTGCAATTAGTTACGGTGGTATGTGGGATATGGCACAGGCTGCAAAACAAATCGCAGCAGATGTTTTAACTAACAAAATAAATCTTGAAGCAGTGGATGCTGAAGTCTTTGGTCAATATGTCAGTTTAAGTGATCTACCTCCGGTAGATTTGTTAATTCGTACAGGTGGTGATTTCCGTCTTTCGAACTTCTTGCTTTGGCAAGCTGCTTATGCAGAACTTTATTTTACCCAGACATTATGGCCTGAATTTACCATTGAAGAATTTGATGACGCACTAGCAGTATTTGGTGGTCGTGAACGTCGTTTTGGTAAGACCTCAGAGCAGATTCAACAAGAGCAGTTTGAGAATAAATAAATGTTAGAGCGGATAATAACCGCATTGGTACTGGTTTCAGTTGTATTGAGTTGCATGTTTGCAACCGAGTCTAAATACCCAATGCTTGTGCTGATGATTATTGCATCAGCTGTCGCTGGTTATGAGTGGTTTAAACTCATGCCGCGTAATACACAAAATGTGATTAAACCTTTCGCTTGGGGCTATGGTCTAGTCACTGCTATTCTTTCAGCACTAGCATTGCATTTTACTGATGTTGCATTGCTACTTTGGGCAGCTTCAATCTTTACTTGGATCTTAAGTGTCTATTGGGTGAAGTCTTATCCTGAATACGACAACTGGTATAACCCAAGTCTGAGTGGTATTGGTTTAGTCTTAGTTCCTGCTGCGGTAACTGCTATTTTTTCTGTGTGGATGAACTCACCGTGGTGGCTCATGTATCTGTTCCTTTTGGTATGGGGTGCAGACAGTGGTGCATACTTCGTGGGACGTAAATTTGGTAAGAAAAAACTTGCACCAGATGTGAGCCCAAATAAATCGATCGAAGGTTTATATGGCGGTCTATTCACTGCAATGCTAATTGTTATTGTTGTTGAAATTATTTATCTTGATTTAAGCATCGCTGAACATATTTTATTTTTAATACTTTCAGTAATAACGGTATTTAGTTCAGTACTTGGTGATTTATTTGAATCGATGATCAAGCGTCGTGCAGGGATCAAAGATTCTGGTCGTATTCTTCCCGGACATGGTGGTGTGCTGGATCGTATTGACTCGTTGCTTGCTGCAGCACCTATCTTTGCGGCAGGTATGTATGTTTTAAAATTAATTGGCGTAGATTTATAGATGTCACAATCTGTTTGTATATTGGGTGTAACAGGATCCATTGGTCAAAGTACTTTAAAGATTCTGCAACAGCACCCCGAAGAGTATTCAGTTTTTGCAATCACTGCACATAGCCGAATTGTTGAACTTGTCGAAATATGCAAACAATATCGACCGAAAATCGCAGTTGTTCCATTCAATAAAGTGGATGAACTGCGCCAATTACTCGTAGCTGAAAAATTAACTGATATTGAAATCCTGCATGATGAAGAAGGATTAATCGCAGTAGCAGAACATCCACAAGTTGATGTGGTTATGGCGGCTATTGTGGGGGCAGCAGGATTGCTGCCGACATTGGCTGCTGCGAAAGCGGGTAAACGAGTCTTATTAGCAAATAAAGAAGCGCTGGTGATGTCGGGTGACATCATGATTCAGACCGCACGTGAAAATAATGCTTTGTTGCTGCCGGTCGATTCTGAACACAATGCAATCTTCCAATGCTTACCTGAAACTTATCTACAAGGTGAGCGTCATGGTCAGCCAAAATTGGGTGTCAAACAGATTTTACTCACCGCATCTGGTGGTCCATTTTTGCATCATAGTTTAGAACAATTGCAAAGTGTAACGCCTGCCCAAGCCTGTAAGCATCCAAATTGGTCGATGGGGCAAAAAATTTCTGTTGATTCTGCAACGCTGATGAATAAAGGCTTGGAATTGATCGAAGCCTGTCATCTTTTTGCAGTTGAAGAACAATTTGTAACAGTTGTTGTCCATCCACAGAGTATCATTCATTCAATGGTTCAATATGTAGATGGTTCGACTTTGGCGCAAATGGGTAATCCTGATATGTGTACGCCTATTGCTCATGCATTAGCATGGCCGAAGCGTATTCAAACACATGTGCTTCCATTAGATTTATTTATTCATTCTCAGTTAAATTTTGAACAGCCTGATATACAGCGATTCCCAGCGCTAAAATTAGCACGTCAAGCCATGAAGGCTGGAGGCTTAGCTCCTACGATTTTAAATGCAGCCAATGAAATCGCCGTGGCAGCATTTTTGCATGAGAAAATTGGCTTTACTCAAATCCCTCAAATTGTGGAACATGTGTTGGGGCAAGTTGAAAACTCAGCTGCAAATAATATTGATGTTATTTTGCATGCAGATAAATCGGCACGTATGGTTGCTGAAAAAGCAGTATTGAATTCAGGAAGTTAAGACATGAATGCCTTGTTTATGATTATTGCAGCAATATTGCTACTTGGACCGCTGATAGCGATTCATGAATTTGGGCATTATTTCGTTGCACGTAAACTGGGCGTAAAGGTTTTGGTGTATTCGATTGGTTTTGGCCCAACACTGCTCAAGTGGACGTCGAAGAAATCAGGTATTCAATATCAACTGTCTGCATTGCCACTGGGGGGTTATGTCAAAATGTTGGATGAGCGTGAAGGTGATGTCGGAGCAGAAGACTTACCAAAAGCATTTAACCGACAACACCCTTGGAAACGTATTGCAATTGTTGCGGCAGGGCCACTCATTAACTTGGCTTTTGCAGTAGTGTTGTTTTGGATTTTATTTTTACCAGCTCAGGAACAGCTCAATACGCGCATAGGTAAAATTTTACCGAATACGCCAGCAGCGGCTGCGCAAATGCAGTCTGGTGATAAAATTACTGCTGTAGATGGCACTCAAGTATCCACTTGGGAGCGCTTGAATTATGCCTTGGTTGATCGTGTAGGTGAAACTGGCAATATTCAAATTCAAGCTGAACGAGCAGGGCAAATTCAAAACTTCAGTTTACCTATTCAAAGTTTCTTACGTGAACAAACTCAGTCACCACTCGATGTTCTAGGTTTTACACCGTATCGTCCTGAAATTCCTGCAGTGGTTTCAAAACTCAGTGAAGATGGCGCAGCGATTCGCCAAGGGATGCAAGTGGGTGATCGAATTGTTTCGATCGATGGCGTAAAAATGAAAGACTGGTTTGATGTTGTACAAGTTGTACAAGCTTCTCCAGAAAAGTTACTTAAAATTGATGTTTTACGACAAAATAAAATTGTGCATTTAAGCGTGATGCCGCAAGGTAAGCGTGACCAAATGGGTAAAGTCACAGGGCTTTTAGGTGTACAAAGTGATCCGGGTAAAGTCAATATTCCAGCCGAATACAAACAAACCATTCAATACACGCCTGTAGAGGCGATGGGCAAAGCGGTAGAAAAAACAGGTCAGATATCTAGTATGATCCTGAATTCTATTGTAAAAATGGTGCGTGGTTTGGTTGGTTTAGATAATTTATCTGGTCCGATTACTATTGCGAAAGTGGCTGGACAAAGTGCTGAGATGGGGTGGCAAACCTTCATTTCATTTATGGCACTGATGAGTGTAAGTTTGGGTATTTTAAATTTACTACCGATTCCTATGCTCGATGGCGGTCATTTAATTTACTATTTTATTGAATTAATTCGTGGTAAACCTGTTTCTGAACAAATACAATTGGTTGGATTAAAAATTGGTATGGTATTGCTGGGTAGCATGATGCTACTGGCTCTATTCAATGACATTATGCGTTTATAAGAACGTTATACGAAATAAATTAACAGCGGAAAAGACTGGCATGCAGCACAAACATTTATTTATGCCATTGGCACTGGTTAGTGCTATGGCCGTAGCACAACAAGTATATGCAGCAGATGATTTTGTAGTACAAGATATTCGTGTTGATGGCTTAGTGCGTTTAACTCCTGACAATGTAGCCGGAATGATCCCATTCTCCGCTGGTGATCGTGTCAATGATCAAATCATTTCAAACTCAATTCGTAGTATGTTTGCGTCGGGTTTGTTTGATGATGTGAAGTCTTCACAAGTCGGTAATACCCTTGTATATACCGTGGTTGAACGCCCAGTTATTTCTAAAGTTGAGCTCAAAGGCAATAAACTTATTCCTAAAGAAGCCTTGGAAGAAGGCTTAAAGAAAATGGGACTTTCCGAAGGTGAAGTTTTAAAGAAATCATCTTTGCAAACGGTTGAAACTGAATTAGAACAACAGTACATGCAGCAAGGTCGTTATGATGCTGATGTCAAAGTTATTACAACCGCTCAACCGAATAACCGTGTCAATGTCTTAATCGAGTTTGAAGAAGGTCAATCTGCCAAAGTATTTGATATCAATATCATTGGTAATACGGTCTTTAAAGAAAGCGAAATTAAACAAATTTTTGCATTAAAAGAAAGTGGTTGGAACTCGATCATTTCTCGTAATGACCGCTATGCACGTGAAAAGATGGCTGCGAGTTTAGAAGCGTTACGTGCGATGTATCTCAACAAAGGTTACATCAACTTCAACATTACCAACTCAAGTTTGAATTTGAGTGAAGATAAAAAACATGTCTTTATCGAAGTTTCGGTGGATGAAGGTGAACAATTTAAGTTTGGTGAAACCCATTTCTTAGGTGATACGCTTTATACGCAAACTGATTTAAACGCTTTAAAACTCTATAAAGATGGCGATTTATATTCACAAGAAAAAGTGAATGGTGTGAAACAACTTTTACTTCGTAAATACGGTAACGCAGGTTACTACTTTGCAGAAGTGAACATTGTTCCTGAAATCAATAAAGACACCAAATTGGTTGATTTAAATTACTATGTGAATCCGGGTCAGCAAGTCACTGTTCGTCGTATTAATTTCACAGGTAACTCGAAGACAGCTGATGAAGTGCTACGTCGTGAAATGCGTCAAATGGAAGGCGCATTAGCAAGTAACGAAAAAATTGATTTGTCTAAAGTGCGTTTAGAGCGTACTGGCTTCTTTAAAACCGTTGATGTTAAGCCTGCACGTATTCCGGGCACACCAGATCAAATTGATTTAAATGTGAATGTGGAAGAACAGCATTCGGGTACAAGTACTTTGGCTGTTGGTTTCTCACAAAGTGGCGGTGTGACTTTCCAAGCAGGTTTGAGTCAAACCAACTTCTTGGGTACAGGTAATGCGGTTTCTATCGATTTGTCTCGTTCAGAGACTCAAGATTACTATAACCTCAGTGTAACTGACCCGTACTTCACTATTGATGGTGTACGTCGTGGTTATAACATGTACTACCGTAAAACCAAGTTAGATGACGACTATAACGTTAACAACTACGTTACTGACAGTTTTGGTGGTGGTATTAACTTCGGTTATCCGATTGATGAAAACCAAAGTATCAGTATGGGGTTAAATGTAGATCAAACTGATGTGACTACAGGTCCATATGTTTCTACATATGTGCGTGATTACTTACTTGCAAATGGCGGTAAGGCAACACATTCAACTAGCTATTGTCCAGTTGACTTAGTACCAATTAAAGATGCTGATGGCAAAATTACAGGTTATGAGCCATGTTCAGTGCCTGAAATAACTTATAATGATGAATTTAAAGGTGATTTCTTAACCTATAACTTAAACTTAGGTTGGTCGTATAACACGCTAAACCGTCCTGTATTCCCAACTTCAGGTATGTCACATCGTGTAAATACTGAAATTGCCTTACCGGGTAGTGATGTTGAATATCAAAAAGTCACTTACGATGCACAAGCTTATTTCCCACTCGGTAAAGACTTTGTGGTTCGTGGCTATGGTAAGTTGGGTTATGGTAATGATTTACCGTTCTATAAAAACTTCTATGCAGGTGGTTTTGGGTCGGTACGTGGTTATGACAACAGCACTTTAGGTCCAAAATACGATGGTGTTTACTATCAAGGTATTGGTAAAGAAGATTTGGATTTTGAGGAAGTGGGCGGTAATGCACTTGTCCAATTTGGTGCTGAATTAGCCTTACCAGTGCCTTTCAAAGGTGATTGGGCGCGTCAAGTACGTCCAGTATTGTTTGCTGAAGGCGCACAAGTATTTGATACCCAATGTGACGTTCCAGCCGCGGATAGTGTACTGGTTAAAGATGGTCAAACATATAACGCTCGTGAATACTGTAAAGATAACTACGGCTTTGATATGAATAATATGCGTTATAGCGTTGGTGCTGGCTTTACTTGGATCACGATGATTGGTCCAATTTCACTGAGTTATGCATTCCCGCTTAATGATAAAGCTGGCGATGAAACAAAAGAAATTCAATTCGAGATTGGTCGTACGTTCTAAGTACGACCCTTCTGGGTATAACAAAATTACAGGTTGATAAGATGAATAAATTATTTGCTGGTTTGGCGGTATTGGGTATGTCATGTACTGCTGTTGTGCATGCAGCAGGTTACGGTGTGGTTGATTTAGAAAAGGTGGTGGATCAAAGCACTTATCTAAAACAACAAAATGCTCAAATTCAACAGCAGTTGAAACCACAAACCACTAAAATTGAATCACTTGCAAAAGAGCTGGAAGCAATGCAGCAAAAAGCTCAGCAAGGTGGTGATAAGTTGACTGCTGCGCAAAAGCAGCAAATGGGTCAACAGTATCAAGCTAAACTTAAAGAACTAACTGATTTACAGCAAAAAGTTCAAGCTTCGGTTCAAGGGAATATTCAGTCCTTAAATCGCACGATGGATACTCGAATTAAGCAAGTTGCAGAACAATTGCGCACAGAAAATAAGTTAGATGTTGTTTTGAATAAAAATTCAGCACTTGCGTATGACCCTAAGTTTGATTTAACTGATAAAATGATTCAAAAGGTTAATGCAATTAAATAATCAATGAATTCTCAAAAATTCAGTTTAGAAAAGCTTGCTCAACTTGTTCAAGGTCAATGTATTGGCCAGCTAGACTTGCAATTCAGTGGAATGGCAAGTTTGGAGAGTGCTCAACCGCATCAGCTTGCATTTTTAAACGCAGATAAATATCTGAATGAAGCTCAACAGTCTAAGGCTGGTGCGCTGATTGTGACTGCAGACATGCAGTCACAAATCCCTTCACATCAAAACTTCATTGTCGTATCCAATCCATATCTGGCTTTCGCTATTCTGACGCATGTTTTTGAAAAAAAATCTATAGAAACAGGTATTGAAAGTACTGCCCAAATTCATTCTTCCGCAATCATTTCTGATACTGCTTATATTGGGCATTATGTGGTAATTGGTGCGAATAGTGTGGTGGGTGAAGGGACGCGCATTGAATCACAAGTGAAGATTGATCATGGCGTTGAAATTGGTAAAGATTGTTTTATCGATTCGCATGTGACGATTACTGGTGAAGCCAAGTTAGGTGATCGTGTACGTATCCATGCAAATACGGTGGTCGGTGGTGAAGGATTTGGTTTTGCACCTTATCAAGGGAAATGGCATCGTATTGCTCAATTAGGTTCTGTACGTATCGGGAATGATGTGCGTATTGGTTCAAATTGTAGTATCGACCGTGGTGCTTTAGATGACACAATTTTGGAAGATGGTGTCATTATTGATAACCTTGTGCAAATCGCGCATAACGTCAAAGTTGGTGCAAATACGGCAATGGCTGCGAAATGTGGTATTGCCGGTAGTACAACTATTGGCAAAAATTGTGTGCTAGCAGGGGCTGTTGGTATCGTAGGTCACATTAATATTGTAGATAATGTGACAATTACCGGTATGTCAATGGTCACAAAAAGTATTTCCGTTGCTGGAAGTTATTCTTCAGGTACGCCAATGCTTGAAAGTGGTTCTTGGAAAAAGGCAGCAATCCGCTTTAAACAATTAGCAGATGTGCCATTGACCCAATTGGTCAAACGACTTGATCATATGCAGTCTCAAATTGAGTCCCTTGAATCAACATTTAAATTGCGTAAATAATTATGATGACAGAGTCGAATACCCCAGCTTTCACAAAACCTGAATTACCAATGACTATTCAGACTATTCGTGAATATTTGCCACATCGTTATCCGTTTTTATTGGTTGATCGTGTTGTTGAAGTGACTGACAACGGGATTGTAGGCTATAAAAATGTAACGATTAATGAAGAATTTTTACAAGGCCATTTCCCTGAATACCCAATTATGCCGGGTGTGCTGATTGTTGAAGCATTGGCGCAAGTATCGGGTATTTTAGGTTTCATTATGAATAATGAGAAACCTTCAGCGGGTTCGCTGTTCTTATTTGCTGGTGCAGAGAAGGTTCGATTTAAAAAACAAGTCGTTGCAGGCGATCAACTTGTATTAAAATCGGAATTAGTGATGCAAAAGCGTGGCATTTACAAATATAATTGTGTTGCCACTGTAGATGGCGTAGTCGCAGCAACCGCGGAAATTATGGTTTCGCATCAGAAAACAGAGACAGCATGAGCAATAACGAATTAATTCATCCTACCGCCATTATTGACTCATCAGCAGTAATTGCTCCGGATGTGCAAATTGGACCATATTGTATTATTGGTCCTAAAGTCACAATTGGAGCGGGCACTAAACTGCATTCACATGTTGTGGTGGGTGGTTATACCCGTATTGGTCAACATAACGAAATTTTTCAATTTGCCAGTGTTGGTGAAGTTTGCCAAGACTTGAAATATGCTGGTGAAGAAACGTGGTTAGAAATCGGGGATCATAACTCGATTCGTGAACACTGTAGTTTACACCGTGGTACTGTTCAAGATCAGGGTCTAACTAAAGTTGGTAGTCATAATTTATTGATGGTAAATACACATATTGCACATGACTGTGTGGTAGGTGATCACAATATCTTTGCCAATAATGTCGGTGTTGCAGGCCATGTCCACATCGGTGATTATGTCATCGTAGGTGGTAACTCTGGTATTCATCAATTCTGTAAAATCGATTCTTACAGTATGATCGGTGGTGCATCACTTATTTTGAAAGATGTACCTGCTTATGTCATGGTATCTGGTAATCCAGCCCATGCTTTTGCAATGAACATTGAAGGTATGCGTCGTAAAGGTTGGTCTAAAAATGTGATTCAAGGTTTACGTGAATCTTTTAAATTGATCTATAAAGATGGTTTAACGACAAATGAAGCGATTGAGCGTATTCGCACTGAAATTTTGCCTGAAGTGGCAGAAGCGCAATTGTTGATTGACTCACTTGAGCAGTCTAAGCGCGGTATTGTGCGCTAAATGCTGCGAATAAAAAAAGACACCTTATAAGGTGTCTTTTTTTGCATTAAAAAATAGTTCTATTTTTTAACAAAGCCTGCTTCTTCAGATTTTGGATACTTTTGGGTGAGCTTGGTTTTGAGCTGCGTTGCTAAACTGCTATTTCGATCGACATCTTTTGCAATGCTATACAGTTGATATAACGCTCTAGGCGCGCGGGTCGATTCAGGGTATTGATCTACCACGATACTATAGTTCTTTTTCGCTTCCGCGTAGTTGGTCGGTTCAACAGCAAGGTTGAACTCAGCTAGCCAAAAATATGCATTGCTAATATAGACACTGTTAGGATTATTCTTAATAAAGTTTTTCATCGGTGCAATGGCTTTTTTCGCACCACCTTGTTTGTATGCATCTAAAGCAACGGTATATGCCGCTTTCTCGAGCTCAAGTGAGTCACCACCTGCATTTACAGGTTGGTTTGCAGATGAGCTTAATGTTGCTTGGGTCGTAGGTTGTTTAACAGGTGTAGGCGCTGTATTAGCTGTTACTGGGTGCAGTACCTTGTTGGTTATCCTCCGCGGCCTCTGTGTCTTCACTTGGATCTACTTTTTGTTGGAGTAGTTCTAAACGTTGATCTAAATCTGCATAGCGGTTTGTAAGTTCACTTTTTAATTGTTCGATAATATTGTCTTGCTCTTCCATTTTACCGCGTAAGCTACGCAATTCATTTTCAAGCTGTTGGTTTTTCTGCATGAGCTGCCAGTTTAAATTGGTTGGAATAGGGGTAGAGCCAGCACCTGTTTGAATGGCCGTATTATTTGCTGTATACACAGTGCCATTATTAGCGCCACTCAAACCACGAGATTCAATTGGAATATTGGCAAATAATGCACCTGAGCAAGTCAATGTAAGGGCACACAATACATGCTGTTTAAACATCATAAAAATTCCATGTAGTTGCAAGCATGTCCGTATAGAATAGTTTTATTACAGACAGCTTTAGATAAAACGATAAGCACATTAAAAACGCCAAAGATCTGAATTGCAATAAGCTTTTACAATCTTGTTGTGTATTAAAGTAAAAATATAGTGATGAAGTTTCACGTTTTCTACATCATCGACCATCATATTGATTTATAAATAATCAAACAGTGTTTTCTACTCAGGAATTCTTGGTTTTAGGCTTGCATGTTTATTAAAAATCTCTATACTCTGTTCTTGCAATGGTAGCCCTGCCGGTTACTTCGCAATTGTACTCTACAAACCCCGCCAGGACCGGAAGGTAGCAACGGTAGTAGAAATATGATGTGCCGAAGTCTTGCTGGTAGGGTTGCCACCAGTTTCAATAATAATAAATTAAACGTCCTCTCATTTTTTCAATCCTATATTATTCTTTATTTTGGTTTTATTAATTCTTCATTTAGATCTATATTTTTTTTTATTCGTCATCAAATTCTTTACGTGCAATCACTTTAAAAATCGTATCGAGATCAAAGCCTCGATATTGCAAAAAACGTATTTGTTTGGCTTTTTGTTTTGGATCACGTTCAACAGCTTTGCCAAATTTTTTTATCTTGAGCTGGTAGGCTTCAGTGACCCAATCTGTTTCTTTTAATTCATCCTGAATTAATTCACTGTCTACTTTTTTATTTTTTAACGCGAGCTTTATACGATTAGGGCCTTTACCTTTACGTTTTTGACTCGATAGCACCATCTCTGCTACACGCTGATCGCTTTGATAGTTCTCACGTGCGAGTTCTTCCACCAAGTGTATGACTTCTTCACGACTATCCGCATACAGTGCTAATTTTTCGATTAAATCCGCTTTTGAGTATTCTTTACGTGTGAGTACTGCAAAAGCGTACGAGCGTAGACGAGAGCCGCGCAGTCCTGGTTTTTTTTCAGCATGAACATCTTTACCATTGGTGTCAAAATGCAACGCAGTGTGATCGATCACCGAAGTATTGTTATGTGAAATGTCAGTTTGTGCAGCATGATTTACGCAGGTAGTTTCTTCAGCTTCTGCAAACTGTTGTTTCAGTGCTTCATAATCAAGCAAGAGTGGAAAATGGTCTTTAGTCATGGGGTCATTTTAATACAAATTTTGAGTGCAAAACAAAACGCCCCGTAGGGCGTTTCGTCTGCTATTAAAGTATGCTGTAATTAAGCATCTAAAAAGTCTGGTTCTTCTTCGTCTTTGTCTTCTACAGGTGCTGTACCCGTAGTCAGAAGTTGTTCACGAATCAGTTTTTCGATAGTTTGCACAAGTTCAGGGTGTTCTTCTAAGTGGCGAATGGTATTGTTTTTACCTTGCCCAATCTTGTCACCTTGGTATGAATACCAAGCACCTGCTTTTTGAACAATTTCTTGTTGTACTGCGAGGTCAACAAGCTCACCTAAATGGTTCACGCCTTTACCATAAAGAATTTGGAAAATCGCTTCACGGAATGGAGGAGCCATTTTGTTTTTCACAACTTTCACTTTGGTTTCTGAACCAATGATTTCGTCGCCTTCTTTCACTTGACCAATACGGCGGATATCTAAACGTACAGATGCATAGAATTTAAGTGCATTACCACCAGTTGTGGTTTCTGGGCTACCAAACATTACACCAATCTTCATACGGATTTGGTTAATGAAGATCACCATACAGTTCGAACGTTTCGCATTACCGGTAATTTTACGCAGTGCTTGGCTCATCAGGCGAGCTTGTAAGCCCATGTGTGAGTCACCCATTTCGCCTTCAATTTCGGCGCGAGGGGTCAGTGCAGCTACAGAGTCGACAACGATCAGGTCAATGGCACCTGAACGTACCAGCATGTCTGCAATTTCAAGTGCTTGTTCACCATTGTCTGGCTGTGAAACAAGTAAGTTATCAATATCTACGCCAAGTTTACGTGCGTATTGAGGGTCTAATGCATGTTCAGCATCGATGAATGCACAAGTACCGCCAGCTTTCTGACATTGCGCAATGGCTTGTAATGTCATAGTCGTTTTACCAGAAGATTCAGGACCGTAGATTTCTACGATACGACCTTTAGGTAAACCACCAATACCTAGTGCGATATCTAGTGTTAAAGAACCCGTAGAGACAGCTTCAACTGCCTGTACAGTATTATCACCAAGACGCATAACGGTGTTTTTACCAAACTGCTTTTCAATTTGGCTTAAGGCCGCATTTAACGCCTTGCTTTTATTATCATCCATCTTACAACCTCAATACGATGTCACGAAACAATATACTCAAGTGGATGTATTCAGTTTAAATCTGTTCCACGAGGGTATAGTGACAGAAATCATCCTTTTGTTCTATGAAAATCACAACAGGTGCGACATGTTGTGACGCTTTAACTTAATCATCATTATAAGACCATTGCTGGTCAAACTGTTGATCATTTTCTCTTTTAAATTTACCAATATCTCGACGATCTTTTTTACTTGGTCGATGATCTGGCCGAGCTAGATTATGCAACTTTCTTTGTGATGCGAGCAATTCCCGTTTTGCAATACTGACCTCAGTTTCATCATAAAGCAGCTGAGCGGTTGGGGCAGGCCCACGAACATCCGACAGTGCTTTCACCACCACGGTTTTTTTCTCAAGGCCTTGTGCAATGGTTAATTCCATGCCTACACGAACTTCACGAGAGACTTTAACGCGTTCGCCATTATGATGAACTTTACCGCCTTCAATAGCATTTTTGGCAATAGAGCGTGTTTTAAAAAAACGTGCAGCCCACAACCATTTGTCTATACGCATACCAACCGCATCTTCGGCTAGATTTGATTTACGCATATTTTTTCTGTTCCTCGGCTTGCTCAGTCATTTGAGCTTCTAAAATAGGGATTAAATCTGTTAATGCGGACAGCATTGGATAATTGCAAGTCTCGCGAGGCGCTTTGGCAGATGAAGGCTGCTGAATCGAATAGAGCTGTTCAATCCCAAAAAGTTTTGCACCATTAAGCACTTTTTCTGTGTCATCAATGAAGTAACAGTTTTTTGCATCGAAGGGATGTTTACTTGCTAATATTTGCCAAAACTCAATAAACTCTTTGGCATGACCGAGCGTTTCTGAACTGACGATAACATCGAAAAAATCACGAAGACCGGTTTCTTCAAGTTTGAATTGTAAGCCTGCATAGTCGGCATTGGTCGCAAGCCAAATAGGATAGCCATTTTCTTTTAGATAGGTGAGTAGCTCAATGCAGCCTTTGCGTTTAGCTACTTTGGCTTTTTGTTCTATTTGCATTGCCAAAACATCAACGCCAACTTGTGACGTCCAAAAGCGAGAGGAGTACCATTTTAGGGTATGATTATGTTGTTGATAAAAACTAAATAGCGTTTGCTTGCTTTGTTCGAGTGAGCACTGATGCTGTTCAGCATAGCGAATTGGCAGCAGCTCATTCCAGATAAAATCATCATAAGCAAGATCGAGTAAAGTACCGTCCATATCAAAAATGATCGTCGGCTTTTCTGAGTAATTTGGCATATAAAGGTATTCTATGTTTAAAACAACAACAGCACCGCAAGACCCACTGATTTTGCAGTTGGTTCCCATTGTGACACAAGCTTGCGAAATTTTGCGAGAAGAATATCAGCGTTATTGCTCAGGTGCGGATTTTGATGTGGAACGTAAAAGTGATGATTCACCGGTAACGCAAGCTGACTATCGTGCAAATAGCTATATTACTCAAGCTTTATCCAAAGTTTCTAACTTGCCTGTATTGTCAGAAGAAGGTGACAAGTCTGAACGTATGCAATGGCAAAAATTTTGGCTGCTTGATCCTTTGGATGGTACCAAAGAGTTTTTACATAAAAGGCCTGAATTTACCATTAATCTGAGTTTGGTTGATGGCGCCAATACCACCTTTGCCATATTGGCGATCCCGGGGGAATATAGCGTATATATTTGTCCCTTTGAGGGACAACCGCTGAAATATGATAGTCAGTCAACCACATGGTATGAATATGTTGAAACCTCTGTAGAGAATGTCGTACACGTCGGCTTGAGTCAAAGTGCCAAAAATAAGCCGATTTATAAGCACTATCTAGACGCTTTAGAAAAACTCACTCCTTATCAGACATACCATGCTGGTAGTGCATATAAGTTTTGTATGATGTTAGAAGATCGAGTGGATATTTACCCGCGTTTTCATCCGACTTGTGAATGGGATACGAGCGCTGGACAATGTTTAATCGAGCGTATTGGTGGTGGATTGGTTGATTTTAAAGGTCGCGCTTTTTTATATAACCAACGTACAACTTTATTAAATGGTGGATTTATTGCATTTAAAAATGCCGAAATGAAAGAATTGGCCTTAAATGCTTTGGCAAACATGCCTGACAAAACTTGAGCTAAATCGGGTTCATGCTATAGTGTCTGCACACTCCGTTAAATCTCCTGCATATAAGAACTGTCAATTATGGCCCTAGATTTGCTCCCTCCTAGTATGCTGAAAGCAATAGACTTATTGCCGGATGAAAAGACGCCTGTAACATTGTTTACACGTCATTCCATTCGTGAAGTTGTACAAGGACAAGGCTTGGCCGGTTATGACTTGCAACTGACCCATCAAGGACGAGATTTAGCCGAAGCGTGGGGCAGCTATTTGGTTGAAAATACCGACCGTGTTATTCAGCACTGTATTTCGAGTCCAATTCAGCGCTGTGTGGATACGGCAGCATTGATGATTCAAGGTGCAGATAACGTCACGATTGAACCGAATACCCACCATATCGAGATCATTGAACAAGGATTATTGGTCGAGCCGGGAAGTTTTGTGCTCGATATTAAAAAAGCAGGACCATACTTTCAAAAGCAAGGTGCTTTAGGCTTTATCAATAGTTTTGTGAATAATGCTTTGCCGGGTATGAAACAGCCCATTCATGGGGTGGTAGATGTTTTGGAGTTGATTTACAACACTCATCCAACCAATGATTATGGTCTGAGTCTAGCGGTGAGTCATGATACGATTTTGGCTGCAATTCTTGCTATTATTTCAGGTAAAAATATCGTGACACGCGAAGACTGGCCTAAAATGATGGAAGGTTTATTTGTTTGGTTTGAAGGAGATGTATTCCTTGAGTCAAAACTGAAATGGATTTGGCGTGGTGAACTAAATGAATTAAATATTCGTGAATTTCAGCAAGCTGAACAGCAACTTTTATAAATTTTGCTAATAATAAAAAATTTATAAAAGGCATCCATGTGCGTGGATGCCTTTTTTATCTGTTTCAGTATTTCATTAAATAAAAGATTAAATATTAGCTTTAATTCGTGCAGGGTACTGATTTAAATCAATACTTGAACCATCGTCACTATAAGGCCAGCGGCTAGTATTAACTGGGAGGTGCTGTTGGTGGATTCGACTATATTTGTCAGCGGCAATCAAAGTCGCAATGTCATGATCTTTAATGCTATACGCTTGCACGAGTTCAGCTGGATATTGTGTGCGTTCAAAAAATTCAGCTTCTGTTTCCCCTTGATGCAGTGCAAAGATACGTTCTACAGCTGGTAAGTACACGCCATATGCTAACCATGAGTCTACACCTTGAGAGGCTTGAATCTCAGCGGTCGATTTCATATTTGAAATGACTTTACCTAAAATGTCTTTTTCACCTTTAGATGTAAAATATTCAATATATTGATTTTCTGCTTCTGCAAATTTTTCTAATGATGGCAAAAATTGGTTAATTGACATTTTTATCCCTCTTTTCATTTGTACAGCAATGGCTGCCTAGGATGAAAATTAAAATACCATAAAAAATATATGGGATTAAGCCATTTCTTAAAATTTTTATTTACAAAGTTTCTAAAAATATCCTGACAATTTCTGTCGGGAATATACGATTGTATTAACAGGTCTACATCTTAATTTTAGTTGAAAAGTGAAATACCTGTCACATTAATAATGATTCTACCAATACAAAATATTTAGATTTTATTTGAATTGTTAATAAGTGACAAAACACGGCAATTGAATGATTAAAAAAAGAAAATAGCATTAAATTTGTTGTAAATTATTGATTTATATATTTTTATGTAAGTCTCTTTATTGGATTTTTTTGTGGCTAATTGGGGAATAGTAGTGAAAAGTGTGATAGATTTTTCATATAACAAATTATCAATTTGTATTGTGTCATTAATGTTAGTTGCTTGTGGTGGTGGAGGTGGTGGTGATAGTTCAAGTGGTTCTGCATCAACTGCAAATTATCCAGAACCGACCCAAGACATAGTCGATGATACCAGTATTGGCTTTTATGACTACGATGCAAATGATGCTGTTCGTGAAATACGAAATGATTTAGTCGGCAACTTTTCAGCGCAAGTTCAATTTGGTCAAAGTCATGTCGTCGATCCGAATGCGAACGAATCCAAGAAAATGCCACGGTTAACCAGTGAAAAAGAAGCGCTGCTTATCGTGACGCCAACACTTGATATGCAAAACATCAAGCAACTCAAAGTAGAAATCTATCAAAACAACCGCTTAATTCGTACCGCGACATTGGATGATCCGACGCAAATGCCTGTTTCAGACCAGAGTGGGCAAAGAGGTCGTCCAGATGTTTGGTACAGTAAACGCGCGTGGACCACAAAACTTAATTGGGATGAAGTTAAACCCGGTCTAAGATTAAAATTTATCGACGCAAATAAAGCCAGCGGTGAATTGGCTGAGGATAAAATCGATTTTGCTGCACCAGGGGAATTGGTTTTAAATAATATCCGTGTTGGTATGTTGGCAGATAAGCCAAATTCTACCGGCCACTATATGCTACTAGAGCCTGAAAAAGCGGGCACAGATTATTTCCAAACCATTCCTGCAGCGGAAATGACGGTTGCACAATATGATGATATTCAGTTAACACGTGCAATGGTATCTTCAGGTGTTATTTATGACAGTAAAAGTGCCGGAGATGGTGGTGTTTATGCAGGAGACATGCGTGAGGATGTCGGTAAATCAACCTTTAGTGTTGGTATAAACCTTGCTAACTGGGGTATTACCAGTGCATCTATGGCCAACCAAAGTCAGCCACAATTAACCCAAACAGTAGTTGTCCATCATACGAAGGGGAACTATGCCAATGGTGTGCATACTCATGGACTGAGTGGTGGTAATGGCATGCTCACGCTTTATGATTCTGTAGGGAATGAATTTAGCCATGAAATTGGCCATCACTATGGTTTAGGACATTACCCTGGTCAGGTAGGTGACAATCTATTTTGGGCTGCACATCATGCGGACAGTGGATGGGGTTATATTGCCAATCGCAATATGATGCGCGGAAATCTATCATGGACGGCGACATGGAAGTGGGATGGAGCGAATGGTATCCCAAATTTTAAAAATTTGTTTCCGTACGGAAAAGATGCCATGTCCGGCGGGTATCCTGATAGTAATGTATCACGCTACACACACTATACGGGTTACAGCACATTCCTGAAAATTCAACCACACTTTGACCGTTATGTCTGGGATGAAACTTCGCCTACCGGCTACAAAAAATGGAACAAAACCACTCGTGAAATGGAAGTCGCTCAACCGAAGATGCCAAATTCTACGGCTCCGGTTTGGTATAACGCAGATCAAAATTATCCACGACCACGGGTCTTTGGTCAGCCCGTAATTACCATTTTAGGAGGCTATGATCCAGTCAATCAAGTTGGTTTGTTGTATCCTGCTGCACGTTCAAACTGGGGTAATGTGTATGACTTAAATGCTGCCAATACCGCTTTGGATCAAGCGGCATGTTGGTTGAATGTGCAATACACGAATAAAGTCAACAATATTGCTTTAGCACCTGCACGATTAGGCAGTAATGCCAATAAATTGCATGTCAATTTAGCTTTGGCAGATCAACCACAGAAAGTTGATTTGTATTGTAAAAAAGCAGGTGAAGAAGCCAAGTTATTAGCAAATATTGATATTCCAGTCTACAGCACAGCGATCAAGCCGGCTGTCAAAATTGGGCGTCAGCATGGTTATAGTGCATTGCGTGCTATCGAACTTCCTCAATTAGAAAGTGCTTTGGAAGCGCAAGCTGTAAATGCTGTTGTTGCACTAAATCCAACTGAAAAAATGCTGTATGAGTCATATAAAAATGACAAGTCATTGATGAATAGTGTGGCGCGTCAGCAATTAACCCGTTATGAATCGCAACAAAACACAGCATACCGACTAAATCGTTGGATGAATGTGTATGCACAAGACCTAACCAATCAAGTTCCTGAGGCACAAAGCGCACTCGAAGCATTTATGACAAAGCTTTCAGTATCTCAGGAAGGTTTGTTTGATCAGGCAACATTGATCAAAAATGGTAACAACTGTTTGAAAGCAGAAACATTAACCGATGGAAAATTAAACTTATATATTAGTGGTCCAAGCGGATGTACTGCGGACGAATCGGAACAGTGGGTATATGATGCAATTGGTCGTATACACAGTAAGTCAAATCCCGATCAATGCATTACAGGCAATGGTGGTTCAGCTAAAGTGACGCTAGAACGTTGTGTGTTAAACCAAACCAACCAAATTTGGACCATGGACCCTGCGACTACAACGATTCGTCAAAGTGGTCAATGTATGGATTTAAATACGGGACGTTTGCAGAATAACCGTGCGGATTTAATTCGATATAGCTGTACCAATGGTGGCAATCAACGTTGGACAAATTTGACAGCAAGCCAAAACTTATTATGGATATATTTATCAGCGACGAATATGAGGCTGATCAATAAATAATCTGTAAATAGAAAATAAGGTCCAATAAGGACCTTATTTTTTGCTTTTAAAAATCTATAGGCACAAAAAAAGCCCTAAAAAGGGCTTTTTTCATCGCAACAAATTAGTTAGCTAAAGCTTTAACTTGTGCATTTAAACGGCTCTTATGACGAGCAGCTTTGTTTTTATGGATGATGCCTTTATCAGCCATACGATCGATAACAGGAACAGCTTTTTTGTAAGCTTCTGTAGCGACAGCATAATCACCAGCAGCAATAGCAGCTACTGTGCGTTTAAGATAAGTACGAACCATAGAACGTAAGCTTGCGTTGTGTTGACGTGCTTTAACGTTTTGACGAGCACGTTTTTTTGCTTGAGCAGAGTTTGCCACTCGTGCACTCCTTGAAATAGATTGGTCTGGGCGGGCTGAAATTACATCTGAAAACCAACATCAGAAGAACTATCACCAGCCCGTAAACAAGTGCCATATTGTGATTAAACTAAGCGCTTAAGTCAAGTCTTGACATGCTTTGACAACATTTTAGATGCAGAAAAATTTTAAAGAAAACGTTAGATTAGTCTAAAGTGATTGAGATTGTATGAAAAATGACTAAAAGTATAGAGAATGCAATTGTCATTGGGGCAACAGGATTGGTCGGGCGGGAACTGGTTCGTCAGCTCAGTCAAAATACAGGATGTAAGAATATTACGGCTGTTGTACGTCAACGTGACCATGAACTGAATGGACTGGCAAAAGTTCAACAAATGGTGATCAGTGACTTTCTTTCTCTGACTCAGGATGATGTGAGAGATTATAGTCATGCCTTTAGTTGTTTAGGCTCGACCATTAAAAAAGCAGGGTCTAAAGATCATTTTTATCAAATTGATTTTAGCATCAATGCGCATTTTGCTGAATTATTAGAATATACAGAAACCCATTTGATCATTGTCAGTGCTATGGGCGCTGACGCTAATTCCGCATTTTTTTATAATCGAGTCAAAGGGGAATTAGAATATTATTTAAAAACCTTAAAGTTAAATCAACTTTCGATATTAAAGCCTTCGCTGTTACTTGGTGAGCGTAATGAATCTCGACGTTTAGAAGATGCGACACAGAAACTTTATATGCGCTTTTCGCATTTTGTACCTGATCGTTTCAAATTTAAGCCAGTGACAGCACAGCAAGTGGCTCATACTATGGTCGAGGCGGCACAAACTCAGACTGAAAAGTTCGAGATTTATGATAATTTACGCATACTAACAATTAAATGAGGGAAATACCGTGTCTACAGTTCCATTCGTCACCTGTGATTTACTTGATGATCATCCAGATAAAGAATTACAAGTGGTGATCCCGTCATTGGATGGTAAGTTCTTTCAAAGTTATGGTGCACGGAAAAGTTTTGGCGGTCAGGTGATTACGGTCAAATGTTTTGAAGATAACTCTCGTGTTAAAGAATTATTGGCAACCGATGGTACGGGTAAAGTATTGGTTGTGGATGGTGGTGCGTCGATGCGCTGTGCCTTGATGGGTGATATGATTGCTGAATCTGCAGTCAAGAATCATTGGAATGGTGTCATTATTTACGGCTGCGTGCGTGATGTTGATGCGATTGCAGAACTTGATTTAGGTGTGCATGCTTTGGCTGCGATTCCACAAAAAAGTAACCGCAAAGGCGTGGGTGAAACAGATATTCCATTAAGTTTTGGTGGTGTAAACATTCAGTCTGGTGATTTTATTTATGCTGACAATAACGGCATTGTTGTTTCAAAAGAGCAATTGGTTGCTCTATAAGTGTACTTGAATTTTTAGTCGTGAAATGAAAGCGTGATTTTTGCTCATACACGACGATATAAATGTGAAAAAGTAAATACAAACATCAGCTGAGGACTCTCGGCTGTTGTATAAAAATACGAAATAAAAAAAGAAAGGAAAAAAAGTATGTTGTTGCATCAATTAAAAGTGGCGCAAGCGTTGCTCTCAGGCGTAGCAGAGGGCGGACGTGGTACAAATGGGACGCCTTATCCGAAACAACCTGAAAAAGCCCTTAAACTGTACGAATTTGAAGGGTCTCCCTATTGTCGTCGTGTACGAGAAGTACTAACCACACTTAATTTGGATTATGAGGTTTACCCATGTCCCAAAGGGGCTAAAAAGTACCGTTTAGAGGTACAGAAATTAGGTGGAAAACAACAATTTCCTTTCTTGGTGGATGACAATACTGGGGATCGTTTGTACGAATCTCAGCAAATTATTCATCATCTATTTAAACATTATGGCAAAACAGGCCAAACGCCTAAAAAATATGCCAATTATCCTAAAATTCCGTATGTTGCCTATGTTGGAACTTTAATTAATGGGGCTCAAGGGGTGTGGGTGCAGCGTAAAGTTATCCATCGTGATGCACCAAGTCAACTCTTAGAACTATGGGGTTTTGAAGCGAGTCCATATACACGCATCGTACGTAGCGCATTGTCTGAAATGGAATTGGCATATACCTTTCATAATGTGGCTAAGGAGCGTTGGCAAGATCAAGGATTAGCGATAATGCGCTTAAAACCTGGTAAATATGTACCTCTAAAAGGTGGTAAGCGTGAACAAGTGTTAAAAATCATGGGGAACAATATTCAAGTGCCATACTTGAAAGATCCTAATACTGGTGTAGAACTTTTTGAATCTGAAAAAATTGTGCAATATCTGAAAAAGCAATATTTGAGCTAATCTTACTCAAGTTTAAGCTAAGTGCAGTGTATAGTCAGACAGATGGCTATACACATATTGTAATGATAAATGGGTCTAAAATTAGAAGAAAAATGCATCATAGCTGCATCAATTGAATTAGAATAAATTATTAAAAATAAGAAATTTACTTAATTATAGGGATATCCTAAAAGGATTAAACTCATTAATGTAAAAGACATTTCATTTTTTCGGGGGAAGTAAATCATGTCACCACAAGAAGTCATACTACCCGTACCTGTGCTCGTCGTTGAAGATGAGGAAATTATTCAATTACGTTTACGTCAAATTTTGACGGAGCTGGGTTATAAGCGGGAAGAGCTTATCTTCACCAAAAATGTCAAAGAATCTATTCAAGCCGTAGAGACCCAACCGATATCCTTAGCCTTAGTTGACTTAGGTTTGCCTGATGGTAGTGGTATCGAAATTATTGAAAAAATACGTTCCCTCGAAAGTAATACTATGATCTTGGTTGTCTCTGCATGGAGTACACAAGAAAGCTTATTTGCTGCGATTAAAGCAGGCGCAACAGGCTATGTATTAAAAGAACGTGATGATGCTGAAGTACTTTTATCTATTCGGAGTATTTTACGTGGTGGGGCGCCGATTGACCCATTTATTGCACGAGAAATCCTCAAACAAATATCTGAAGCTGAAGCACCAAGTCCAGAACAAACAGTCGCCGATGAAGCAGACTTAAACCTGCTGACCAGTCGTGAAAAAGAAATTTTATGTTTGGTTGCTCAAGGTTTGAGTAATCGTGAGATTGCTGAACAGCTTTTTGTATCACGCTATACCGTAGAAAGCCATATTAAACATATTTACCGAAAATTAGCCGTAACGAAACGAACAAAAGCCGTGAGTACAGCAAGATCTATGGGTATTTTATAATGCGTAAAGGAGGATATTTTTTATTATTTATCCTCTGTTTAGTATGGGGGACCTTGAGTCATGCAGAGCAAGTTTTCCCTGTAAATGATCAATGTAATGTGACTGTAAATAGCATTTCACGGGTGAAAACACCATCCAATCAAGAATTACCCAGAACGGGATGGAAAACCACACAATTACCTGATCGTTGGAAAGAAGATAAAGACTGGGAAGGTTATCAAGGTGGTGCTTGGTATAAACTAGACTGGTCTTGGTACTGTAAAAATAATGCCCGTTTGGCAGAACCCATCGTACTATATATTGATTATATCATTAATACGGGTTCAGTCTTTCTGAATGGCGACTTGCTGTGGACCAATAAAAATCTTCAAGAACCGATTTCTAAAAGTTGGAATGTTGCGCGCTATTGGATTTTACCGATAAGTGGAATCAAACATGATCATAATGAAACTTTGATCTATGTGTATGGTTACTCGAGTTTAAATGCTGGCTTGGGCCCAGTAATATTTAACAATGTCATGGCAACGGTAGAGCAAGCCGAAAAAACAACATTTACACGTCGGACCATATTACAGTTAAATATTTTTCTTTCTGGGGTCTTGGGTCTAATTTGCTTCATTATTTGGTTGATGCGTCCTCGTGATACCAGTTTTGGATGGTTTGCGCTTTCAACAGTGTTGTGGATTTTATTTCTCAGTAATGCTCTGACTACTGAAACCTTTCCATACCCAGATTCGATTTTTTCTGCCAAAGCTAATCTGATATTTGTAATGCTGTACTTTCAGTGCTTTAGCATTTATATCTTACGCTTTCTTGGGCGTAAGTTTCCACGAATAGAACTGTCATTTACAATGTTGACTGCTGCACTGATTGGTGTGGTATGTATTTGGCCATTTGAACAAAATGCAGATATTTCGAGCCTTATTTTCTTTTTGTATTGTGCATTATTTTTTATCACTTACCTCTATCTGTGTAAAATTTGTTTCAAAGAACGAAGAAAGGACTATATTTTATTAGCAATCTGTTTGACTGCGATAATTGTGATAGTCATAGCTGACATCATGGTCTTGGTACTCTTTCCAAAAGAAAATTTTACACCTTTATCCCCCTTTACTTCACCGATTATAACCTTATTTATAGTGGTGATCTTGGGGGCGAGACTCAATCGAAATATACAGAAAATTGAAAAATATAATGATGATTTGGCATTTGAAGTTCAGAAAGTCAGTGATGAACTATGTAGTAGCTTGAATGATAAACATCAGCTTGAACTGAGTAATGTACGCCTGCAGGAACGGATTAAATTATCGCATGATCTGCATGATGGTCTGGGCGCATCCATTGTGCGCTCGATGATCTTGGTTGATCAGTGTGAAAGTAATATTCCAAACAGACAGTTCTTGTCGATGTTGAAATTATTGCGCGATGATTTAAGGCAAATTATTGATAGTGGATCATCTTTAGACAGTAAAGTGCCAGATTCACCTTTGCTCTGGATCGCACCTGTTCGACATCGCTTTAGTCAGTTGATGGATGAAGTGGAAATGAATGCCAAATGGTGTATTCCTTCGCAGTGGGCGATCAAACCAACGGCAATTCAGTGTCTGACTTTAATACGAGTGATTGAAGAAAGCCTGACCAATATTGTGAAACATAGCCAAGCAAATCATGTCAATGTCACGCTGTCACAGTTCGAAAATGGCGCATTGTTATTAACTATTGAAGATGATGGCGTCGGTTTTGATGTTGAGAGTGTTTCAAATCATGGCATGAGTATCGGTATGAGAAGTATGAAAATGCGTGTGGAGCGTATAGGCGGAAATTTCAAAATTCATTCTCAGCAAGGCTGTACCATTATTCAAACAGAAATTAATTTAAAATCAGCTGCATAAAATAATATGTTGAAATAATAAAAATGATGATCAATTCGATATTAAGTCATCTAAAGCGCATTGCATTCTTCTGCTGTGTCACTTTTATAGCAGCTTGTGGTTCGCAGGATCATGCGCCTAAACCAGGTGAGTATGGGCAGATTTTGTTCCAGCATGCGGTGTTAAGTACCGAAGAAATTCAACAATTACTCAGTGAAAGTCAAAGCGATATAAATACATTAAACACTAAAAATTTTGCAGTGGATTACACGGCGACATCCAATCAAAACCCATATCGTGCAGTCTTGTTGGTCAGAGGTAGGGCAATGACCAGTGGTGAGGTATCTGTAAAATTTCAAATTGATAACTACAATGCCGCTATTCAACAAACCTCAAGCAATCTTATGCAAATGGGTGCAGGTATTGATCAGGTTGAACGATTAGAAACATTGGATGCAGGACAAGAATTTACTTTTGTTATGGACGGTGCCCCTTTTTCAGTCAATGCTGCCAACGACCCAAATAGCATGACCAGTCAACTGAGTTTGTTAGAGTCGAGGAATGTGGAGTTTCAAAGTATTGAACTACAAATTTGGCAAGGCAAAGGTAGTCAATACGGCGTAATGCGTTATCTTTGGTTTATTGGATTTATGTTGTTGATAGTATGGGTTTATCGCGTCATCGTAGAGAAAAAAGCCGATCAAGTCGAAGATTTTTTAAATCGTAGAAAGCGAAAATAATGCTATTCAGTAGCATAAAAAGGGAGCATGACGCTCCCTTTTGTATTGATTTTATTCAGCTTCTGTTGGGACAAGCATGAGCACAGATTCATTTAATAGCATGGCAATATCTTCTAAGATATCAGCATCATATAAAGATTCGTCTAGCGCTAGACTTTGACCATCGGCAATGGTTTTTAAATGCATTGCAAATTCGTCTGAGATACAGATTCCTTCACCATTTGCCCAAAACAAAATATCACCATCTTGCTCTGTATATAGTAAGCGTGAAGCCGGTTCTAACATGAGTTGATAGCCTTGATCTAAGGCCTCTTCAAGATCACCAGTGCCGATTTCTTCGGCTTCAGGAATATTGTCAGGATATTTAGGTTCTGACATTAAGCTCATGATTGCATCTTCAAGTACGGTTGAATTTTGCAATTGTTCAAATAACTTTTCTTTTAAATACTCAAGTTCATTTTCAGTCACTTGGCCGATCGCACTGATTTGGTCACGTAAAATGTCAGTTAATGGATTTTTAAGTAGGGGATTGTCTGTGAATTTGTCTGTCACTCGATCCATCATTTCAGTGACATTTGGCATGCGGAAGCCAAATGAATACGTCAGACATTCATCTTCAGCTACGCCATAATGTGATAGGCCTGGTGGCACATAAAGTAAGTCGCCGGGAGCAAGTACTTCATCAAAATGAACGTCCATTTCTGGCAGTAAGCGAAGCGGTTGACCTTCGACAAATGCAGTATCTGCATCACACATCTGACCCAATTGCCAACGGCGGTGACCATAGCCTTGTACGAGGAATACATCGTAAAAATCAAAATGTTGCCCGACAGAGCCACCTTTTTGTGCATACGACACCATGATGTCATCACGACGCCATTGCGGAATAAATGAAAACTGCTTCCATAGCTCGGCTAAGTCAAAAGAATAATGATCGACAGCTTGAACCAATAAAGTCCAGAGTTTCGGCATTTTTTGAAAATCGGCTTTAAGTAGTGGAGAAGATTTCACTGTCCATTGGTTTGGATCACGATCTTTTTGCTTGATGAGACGTGCAGTGACGTTATCTTCTAAAGCCAATTCAAGAACGTCTTTTGGTTCTAGTATATGGGCAATTTCAGGGAGTGCATTACGAACCAATAATGGTTTTTTCTGCCAATATTCGGCAAGGAATTGTTCAGCGCTGATACCGCCGAGGATGTCAAGAGAATGAGCCATAGCTAAATACATACAATTTCAATGGATATATTGTCCCTTGAGATTCCTGTTTTTAGCAAGGCTCTATTTCATTAAATTATTTCGATTAGCTTGAGACTATTTTAAAGGATTGTCTTTGAGATATTGCATGACTAATTTTTCAACTTCCAAATCATAGCTATTGGCAGCAGCCGTGGTCGCTGAAAATTTCATGAATTGCTCAAAATGTGCATTGGTGTCAATTTTAGTATTTTCTTTATCAGACATTAATTTGAAATGATTCGGCATGACTTTTGCCATCATTTCAACATTTTCGGTTTGTAGTTTTAGAAGTTTTTTCACTTCAACTGTTTGTGGTTGAATGCTTTCAAATTTTTGTTTGCCTAGAGCAACCAGTTTATTGATTTGTTGTTCTGGCGTGTTACTACCACCGGTTTTGGTTTTAGTGCCCAGTTGTTGAATGATTTGCTCCTGCATCGCAGCGCCTTGTTGTTCTAATTCAGCATAGATAAATTTATATTGAACCCACTCATTGACTAAGTTTTTGTTGTATTGCTGAGAGTTGGTCACAGTTTGATTCACTGTATTGGTATGACCGTTTGTCGAACAAAATAGAAGGCTAATGCTAATGAGGCTAGATGAAATTAAATTAAACGTTTTCATGTTTTCAGTTCTTGGTTGTAATAAATAAGTAAGTGACTTTTTAATCATTAGCCCATAAAGAGCTAATGATGTGTTTATTATGCTGTAACAAATAAAGATTTTAAAATTATGGGACTAAGATCTTAAGCTCACGCAAAATATTGCAGAGTTTAATCATCGGCATACCCATGAGTGTAGTTTGGTCTTGCCCGATCATTTCTTCAAATAAGCTAATCCCTAAACTTTCACATTTAAAACTGCCAGCGCAGTGTAACGGTTGTTCAACCTGAACATAACGTTCAATTTCAGGCAAGCTAAGTTTGCGAAACTTCACTTTATAGTGCTCGACAAGGGTTTGTTCAAAACCTGTCGATTTTTGTTGGACACTGAGTGCCGTACTGAAATAAACGATTTTGTCAGAGTTGGCTTGAAGCTGCTTAATGGCTTTTTCATCGCAAAGCGGTTTACCAATAAAAATATCTGGTGCGCCTTCGCGCCATGCGACTTGGTCAGAACCAATCACAATCGCGTCTGGGTGTTGGTTTGCAATTGCTGAAGCTTTTTCAAATGCCAGTCGCTTTGCTAACTCATCAGCGTGGTTCTCACCACGAGGTGTTTCGTCTATATCTGGTACGATTGAGTGGTAATCAATCCGTAAACGGTCCATCAGGTCTTTACGGGTTTGGCTGCTCGAAGCCAAAATGATTTTGGGAGTACTCATTACACTGCATATTCCATAAGTACATCAAGCGGTACATAAGACAGCGCCGCTTGGTGACACGCTTGTATTTTAATAGGTGGGGCAAATCCTTCTTGATACGCTTCCACCCAGCGAGTCACACAGATACACCAGAAGTCACCAGGTTGTAATCCTGGAAAACCAACTTCGGGTAAAGGTGTGATTAGGTCATTGCCAACTTTTTGGGAAAAGTTTAAAAATTCAGATGTCATTTGTGCACACATCGTATGCTGACCAAGGTCTGTTGTTGCTGTATGGCAAAAGCCATTTCTAAAATATCCGGTAATCGGATCAAAACAACAGCTTGCCAAGGGTTCGCCTAAAACATTTAAACGATTAATATTTGGGTCTGGATGAATCGACATAAGCACTGAATCTTTATAAGGCTTTTCGCTATCATAACAAAACTTTGACTCGACATAGCTTTTCTGCAAAAGAAGCTAACGTTTTTCTGCATAATCATTTAAAATCGTCGCGTTTTGATATCAATAAAAGAGAGTAATGCATGAACTTTCAGCGTATGACTGACCTAGATTTGGCGGGTAAACGTGTTCTGATCCGTGAAGATCTTAACGTACCAGTTAAAAATGGCGTGATTACAAGCGATGCACGCTTACGTGCGGCGTTGCCAACAATTAAAGCAGCTGTAGAAAAAGGTGCTGCTGTAATGGTGTATTCACACTTAGGTCGTCCTGTTGAAGGTGAGCCTAAAGCAGAACAGTCTCTAGCACCTGTAGCCGCTTATTTAACAGAAGCTTTGGGTCAAGATGTTCAACTGATCACTGATTATTTAGACGGTGTTGACGTTGCGCCAGGTCAAGTGGTTTTACTAGAAAACTGCCGTTTCAACGTGGGTGAAAAGAAAAACAATCCTGAATTATCAGCTAAATATGCAGCACTTTGTGATGTTTACGTTATGGATGCATTTGGTACGGCTCACCGCGCAGAAGCATCGACTGAAGGCGTAGCACGTTGTGCAAAAGTGGCTGCTGCAGGTCCTTTACTTGCTGCTGAGCTTGATGCACTAGGCCGTGCACTTAAAACTCCTGCAAAACCAATGGTTGCGATTGTTGCAGGCTCAAAAGTTTCTACTAAATTAGATGTATTAACTTCACTATCTGACATCTGTGATCAATTGATCGTGGGTGGTGGTATTGCCAATACATTCTTAGCTGCTGCGGGCTTCAATGTTGGTAAATCACTTTGTGAAAATGACTTGATCGATACAGCAAAAGCCATTGCTGCAAAAGTATCTGTACCACTTCCAACAGATGTTGTTGTTGCTGATGCTGCTGAAATTGATTTTGCTGACTTCCTTGGTTCATTAGCTGCTGCAAAAGCTGTTGTGAAAAAAGTTGAAGATGTAACAGACAACGACATGATTTTGGATGTAGGTCCTGAAACTGCAAAAGCATTTGCAGAAATCTTGAAAACTTCAAAAACTATTCTATGGAATGGTCCAGTAGGTGTGTTTGAAGTTGATCAATTCGGCGAAGGCACCAAAGCATTGTCTTTAGCGATTGCAGAATCTGAAGGCTTCTCGATCGCGGGTGGTGGTGACACGCTTGCTGCAATTGATAAATATGAAGTTGCAGACAATATTGGTTACATCTCGACTGGTGGTGGTGCTTTCCTTGAATTCGTTGAAGGTAAAACTCTTCCTGCTGTAGCAGCGCTTCTTGACCGTGCTTAATTTAGTATTATTAATAAGATAGTACAGTATTAAAAAAGGTTGGCTTCGGTCAGCCTTTTTTTATCGCCCATTCATTTTGCCGTCATCAAAGTGCAATATTTCTGCAATAAAATTCATCGCAACACCTAATTCGCAGTAGTAGGAAACAACGATGAACTTAAAACTTGCACTTGCTGTACTTTTAATCGCACCATTAACTTTGACAGCTTGTGCTAAAAAAGAGTCTGCACCAACGGAATCAGAAGCATCTGCTGTTGCCGTAGACAATGCTCAAACAACGCCAGAACAACAAAAAGCCATTGATGAACTTGATAAGCCAGTATTGGATGAAAAGAACCAAGATGTTCCTGCTGAAATTGCAAATGCACCTGCAGACGAAGCAACGGCTGACGCTGAAACAGCCGCTTCAGCAGCAGCAGCTCACTAAGATTGTTGTCTTTATTTAAAAAGTCCCTGCAAATGCAGGGATTTTTTTTTAAATAGTGTTATTTGTTGCTGAATTGAAATGATTGAGCATGTAGAATATGCGGCATTACCTGGGAGGATATTATGGCTCTTATTTCATTGCGCCAGCTCTTGGATCACGCCGGCGAACATGCTTACGGCGTACCAGCATTCAACGTAAACAACTTAGAACAAATGCGTGCAATTATGCTTGCAGCAGATGCAACAAATTCACCTGTAATTGTACAAGCATCTGCGGGTGCACGTAAGTATGCAGGCGCTCCGTTCTTGCGTCATTTGATTTTGGCAGCAATCGAAGAATGGCCACATATTCCTGTGGTTATGCACCAAGACCATGGTACTAGCCCTGATGTATGTCAACGTTCTATTCAACTTGGCTTCTCATCAGTGATGATGGACGGTTCTTTAGGTGAAGACGGTAAAACGCCAACTTCATACGAATACAACGTAGACGTGACTCGTCGTACTGTTCAAATGGCACATGCGTGTGGCGTTTCAGTAGAAGGCGAAATCGGTTGTTTAGGTAGCCTTGAAACTGGTATGGCTGGTGAAGAAGATGGTGTAGGCGCTGAAGGCGTACTTGATCATTCTCAGCTTTTAACTTCAGTTGAAGAAGCGCGTTCATTTGTAGCTGATACCAATGTTGACGCACTTGCAATTGCAGTGGGTACTTCACACGGTGCGTACAAATTTACTCGCCCACCTACAGGTGACATCTTAGCGATTGACCGTATTAAAGAAATTCACGCTGCGTTACCAAATACGCATCTTGTAATGCACGGTTCAAGCTCTGTGCCACAAGAATGGTTAGCTGTAATTAATGAATTCGGCGGTAACATCGGCGAAACTTACGGTGTTCCAGTAGAACAACTTGTAGACGCAATCAAACACGGTGTTCGTAAAATTAATATCGATACTGACTTACGTCTTGCTTCTACAGGTGCTATGCGCCGTATGATGGCTGAAAAACCAGCTGAATTTGACCCACGTAAATTCTTCTCTGCAACTGTTGATGCAATGAAACAAATTTGTATCGATCGTTATGAAGCATTTGGTACAGCGGGTAATGCTGACAAGATTCGTCCAATTTCTTTAGAGAAAATGGTGAGTCACTATAAATAATTTGTCTTGAGATAGATTATTTTTGAAGAAAAGCCCACAATTAAGTGGGCTTTTCTTTGATTTGAACTTAGAAAAATTGCTTTAAATACAACTCAAGAATAAGAGCGTGTCATGGAATTGATCTTTGCTGCCGCGATTTGCAGTGTTCTCGTTTCAGTAATTCTAAAACTCTGTCGTGATCGGGGTTTTAACCCTGCACAAATGATCACATGGAATTATGCATCTGCGAGTATTTTATGTTTTCTATGGTTTAAGCCGGATCTACCTCATATTTCGATTAATAAAACACCATGGGTTTTAATTGCGGCTTTGGGTGTATTACTGCCGACGATTTTTTATTGCTTAGCACGCTCACTGCAAACAGCAGGTATTTTAAAAACCGAATTGGCTCAGCGCTTATCTGTTGTGCTTTCTCTTAGCGCAGCCTATTTTATTTTCAGTGAATATTTTAATGCCATTAAGCTCATTGGTATCGCACTTGGTGTACTTGCGGTATTGCTGATTTTATTTTCACAGCGTAAGGGAAGTATTGATGGAAAGCAGGGGATTTTATTTTTATTAAGCGTTTGGGCAGGCTATGCACTGATTGATGTGCTATTAAAATTTGCTTCAGGTTTGGGCATGCAGTTTGCGGTGACTTTAAATTTGGTGTTTATTTGTGCATTTTTACTTTCGAGCATTTATAACATCGTACAGCACGGCAGTTTGGGGCAGACCAAAAATATCCTCGCTGGATTGGGCTTAGGTCTCTTGAACTTTGCCAATATCGCACTGTATGTGAAAGCCCACATGTTGCTTAAAGACACACCTGCAATCGTGTTTGCTGGAATGAATATTTTGGTCGTGGTTTTAGGTGTGGTTGCGGGCCTCATCATCTTTAAAGAAAAATTGAGAGTCGCAACCGTATTTGGTTTGATTGCAGGGATCATGAGTGTGGTTTGCTTAGCATATGCCATGTATGTCTAAGATAATTTTTAGCAAAAACGATCGGGTGTTGTAGTAAATCATCCCATTCAGCCACGCCCATGAGCAGTCCTTGATATCGACAGGTTGGACACTCAGGGCAGTGATGATCAGTATATTGATAAGTATGTAGATACATTTGATGGCAATGACCGCATTCAAACTTCATCGGCATTTGTAGTAAATATGACATGTCCCACCTCTGCTTGATTTGTTGTTCTGATTCAAATTATTCAGCAAAGTTCAGACCAATTTATAAATTTTCTATTTTCACATTGTTGCTAAATATGTCGTTATTAAAAAAGCCCTTGTATTGAGGGCTTTTAGTTTTAGATGCTTAGTTAACGCGTGAATTGTTGAAAACGTTGTAAGGTATTTTCAAAATAACATTTACCCACTGCAACGGGGTGTTTTAGGAAATCTTGTGTTTCAATGGTGCCTTGTAATTGACCCGGTTGTTTACAGTTAGGGCAGTTTGGATAGCTATGGAGCATATCGCCCGCATATTTTTGTAAATAAACCGTATTGCACGCTTCGCAATGAAATTTCATAGGTAATTTTATAGCTGTAGGCATAGGGAGAGACCTGAGTATATTTTGAGCAGAATATACTCGATAATTGTTTAAATAATAAGTCCCGAAATGACAAAAAAGAGGCAAAATCGCCCCTTTCGTCGGTTTTATGGAAAGCTTAAAGATGTGTAAAAATTTCTTCAGCATTCAGACGTGATTTAGGTAATTTCGCATTAAAATCATTTTCGCTACGATAGCCTAAAGTCATCAGTACAGAAGGAATCAAGTTTTGTTCAACTAAGCCCAATTCTTCAGTGATGATCGCTTCGTCAAATCCACCAATCGGTGTTGCATCGACACCTTCAATGCCTGCTGCCAAAAGCATTTGACCTAAAGCAATAAATGTTTGGTTTTCAGCCCAACGTTGAATATCACCTTTTTCATTACGATAATAATCGACATAACCTGTACGGCTGTCTTTTTGACCTTGTTTGGCTTTGTCATCTTTAAAGCGACCACTACGATCATCCTGATTTAAAAGATTATCTAAATGCTCTGCGGTGATGTCTGCTTTAGTACAGAATAAAATCGTATGTGATGAATCTAAAACTTTTGGGGCATTGTAGGCATATTTTCCTACTAAGGCTTTGGCAATGCGTTGTTTGGCTGCATCATGATCTGCAATAAAAAAATGCCAAGGCTGAATATTGATGGAAGATGGTGTTAAACGGAGTATTTGTAATAAACGCTCAAATTGTTCCTGTGGAATTTTTTTAGCAGGATTATATGCTTTCGTGGTATAGCGTTGTTTTGATACGTTTAACAGATCCATCGAATATCTCCAGATATAGTTTGCTGTAGTTTAGCGGATAAATGGACAAATGGTCTAAGGAGAAAATTTTCCAAGGATAGATCTTAGTCGTATATGCTGTACTCATTGGCTAAAAATTAACAGATTTAAGCTGTATGAAGTGCGAATTAGAGTTATATAAAATCATAAGATAGATAAATGCTATTGGTAGTTTTTGCCAAAAGGCGTTTAATCAATTGTAGTTAATCATAGTTTAAGCATGAGACAGCAGCGATGGATTACACCAATCATTTCAAGAAAAAATTAAAAACCGAACAGCAGATTGGTTTGTGGGTCGGTTTAGCCGATGCTTATGGTACTGAAATAGCTGCAAATGCAGGTTATGACTGGTTGCTCATTGATGGTGAGCATGCGCCAAGTGACTTGCGGACGACATTGTCGCAACTGCAAAGTATTGCAGCATATCCTTCGCAAGCTGTGGTTCGACCTCCAATTGGTAGTGTGCAACTGATTAAACAATTGTTGGATATCGGTGCGCAAACCTTGCTCATCCCTATGGTCGAAACTGTTGAACAAGCTCAACTTATGGTTAAGGCAGTACGTTATCCACCCGACGGTATTAGAGGCGTTGGTGCAGCATTAGCACGTGCAACACGTTGGAACAGTATTCCTGACTATTATGCAAATGCACATGAAAATATCTGTTTACTGATTCAGATTGAGTCGGTTGAAGGGATTAAAAACTTGGATGAAATATTGAAAATTGATGGCATCGATGGGGTGTTTATTGGTGCAGTAGATTTGTCGGCGACGATGGGTTATCAAGGGAATCCGAATCATCCTGAAGTACAAAAAACCGTGATTGATGCGATTCAGCGCATACGTAAGGCGGGTAAAGCTGCAGGTATTTTGTCGACACAGCATGATGCGACTCAAAAGTATATCGAGTTAGGCACAGAATTTGTTGCCGTGGGTGTCGATACCAGTGTGCTCATGAATTCGTTACGTGAACTTTTATCGAAATACAAAAATGATACCCCAGTTACGAAAACAGAAGGTGGTTACTAAGCGATACATCCTTCGTTATATTATTCACTGAATGGGTAATTAATTTACTCGATGGTTAAAATTTTTAATTCAATAATTTTAGCAAAAGTAGTGGCTTAGAGTATATGTAAACTCTACTTTTGCTAATCAAAGCGCAATATTGTATACTTCTGCTTAACTCGAAGCGGGTAATGTTCCTGCTTATCTTTTTTATTTAGCTGATTGTGATTTATCTGTATTCAAGCTTCTGACTTGAATCTTATCTTTGTAACTACAGAATTATTATTCCAAACCCGATTGATTAATCTCTTTGTTCTGTCACAAAAAGCTCACATGTTGAGTAAATCTTTTGAATATTTTAAATACTTGGCAAACTGCCAAAGCTGTAAATGGCGATGAAATTAATGTGAAATTGGTGCCTTTGAAACGTCAACAAAATACCAATGCTGGTTTAATCTGGGTTGATGTTGGGCAAATGATTGAATTAGAAACAGGTGAGACATTTAACCTGAATCTAGATGGTAAAAGCTTCTATACTGGCCCAAACCAGCTATATCGCTTAGCCTGAAAGCAAAAAACAGCAGATCATCTGCTGTTTTTTTTGCCTAAAAAAAGCGGCTTAAGCCATTTCAAGGTGTTGATGCTTGTTCGCAACTTGAGCGTGATTTTTATATCGGTATTGCGCCGCACGGTGGTTATCGGGCAATTTCGCGCCTTGGCCGAAGAGTTTTTCACGCAAGGTTCCGTCAGCATATTCTGTTTGATATACACCACGACGTTGTAATTCTGGTACCACGTATTCCACAATATCTTCAAAACTCTTATGCGCCAATATGTAGGCTAAGTTAAAGCCATCGATACCAGTGTACTCAATCCACTCTTGTAAGCGGTCTGCCACGGTAGTTGGTGAGCCAACAATGACTGGGCCGTTACCGCCGACACTGGTCCATTTTGCAATTTCCTGAATCGTCCAAATTTTATCAGGATCTGCTTCTACATAAGATTGCAGCATGGATTGAATGGCATTGGTCTGAATGTATTCCACTTGATCGGTTGGTTTAAACTGCGAAAAGTCGACACCTGACCAGCCCGAAGCAAGCGTCAAACCACCATCATAGCTGCCATATTGCTGATATTCACAGAATTTTGCTTGGGCTTTTTCATCGGTCTCATCAACCACTATGGCCAGCATGGTATAGATCAGAACAGAATTCGGATCTTTGCCTTCTTTCACTAAATTATGACGAATACCATCTGCCAGCTTTTTTACAGCAATTTGAGTTGGTGCCGAGATGAAAACACATTCTGCATTTTGACTGGCAAACTGCTGTCCGCGTGCGGATGCGCCAGCTTGATATAAAACCGGTGTACGCTGGGGTGAAGGTTCGCAAATATGAATGCCAGGAACAGTAAAGTATTTTCCTTCATGTTGAATTGGATGCACTTTACGGTGATCGGCAAAAATCCCTTTTTGCTTATCGCGTAGCACAGCATCATCTTCCCAAGAACCTTCCCAGAGTTTATAGAGGACCTCTAAATATTCATCTGCAATGTCATAGCGGTTATCATGGCTGACTTGGGTTTTCAGACCTAGATTTTTAGAGCCACTTTCTAGATAAGAAGTCACAATGTTCCAACCTGCACGGCCTTTCGTCAGGTGATCTAAAGTGCTCATACGTCGTGCAAAAGGATAGGGATGTTCAAATGAAATCGAAGTCGTGACACCAAAGCCTAAATGTTTGGTGACAGCTGCCATTGCGGGAACAATTTGCAAAGGATCATTCACTGGCACTTGCACTGCGCCAGTCAGCGCATGTTCAGCAGAACCATGATAGACATCATAGATACCCAAAACATCTGCTATAAAGACACCATCAAATTTTCCGCGTTCTAAAATTTTAGCTAAGTCGGTCCAATATTCTAGGTCTTTGTATTCTGTAGAACGGTCTAATGGATGACGCCATAGACCGGGTGACTGATGTGCAATACAGTTCATTTCAAAGGCATTGAAGCGAATATTTTTAGACATGATTTTTTACTGGGTTATTTAATCTCTTGCATAAGAGGGTATATAAAAATACAGCTGCATTTATTAATAAAAAGTCAAAAACAAATCTGAATAAATGCTAATCATAATTTTTGAATACTTCATATATTCATATGGATAAGCAGATATTTTTTTTTTTGGTACGGCTTATAAAGATTTTGTTTGACAATTAAAAATGTAAATTCCATGTCATGAAAACTGATTTGTTTTGATGATAATTCTATAAATAATCAAAATAAAAAGTGCTAGCTTATTTGAATAATATCTAAACTGAGCATTTTAATAATGACTTCAAAAATTGAAATTAAACTAAAAGAGGCGCAAAACATTCCGCGCGATTTCTATCAATCTAACGGTTTAGCGCATATTATTCGATCTGATCAAGAAGCTATCGATGTTGCTGAACAATTAGCTGTGGAATTTACAAAAGAATCAGCTAAACGCGATCATGAACGCCGCTTACCTTTGCAGGAAGTACAGCAATATTCAGCATCAGGTTTGTGGGGCATTACTGTACCGCGTCAATTTGGTGGTGCAGGAGTGAGTTATAAAACCCTTGCAGAAGTGGTCAAAATTATTTCTAGTGCAGACTCATCCCTAGGACAAATTGCCCAAAACCATTGGGCCTTTGTCGAGCATATTCGTTTGGATGCAAATCTATCACAGCAAGAGTTTTTCTTTGATCAAGTCTTACAAGGTAAACGCTTTGGCAATGCATTTTCAGAAAAAGGTTCCAAAACAGTTGCAGATTTAACAACAGCCATTGAGTTTAAAGATGATCATGCGCTCATTAATGGTCAAAAATTCTTTGCAACAGGCGCTTTGCTTGCACATTGGATACCTGTGGTTGCAGTGAATGATGGAAAGCCTTATGCAGCCTTAGTACCCCAGCATACGCCGGGTTTAACCATTATTAACGACTGGAGTGGTTTTGGACAAAGAACGACAGTCAGCGGTTCTGTACTGTTGGACAATGTCAAAGTGGATTTAAATCACATTGTACCCATTCATCAAGCTTTTGAACGTCCAACGGCTGCGGGCGCTATTTCTCAATTCATTCAATCTGCTGTCGATGCTGGTATTGCGCGCGGGGCGATTAATGAAACGATTCAATATGTGCGCCAGCATGCACGTCCTTGGATTGATTCGGGCTTAGAAAAGGCGGTGCAAGATCCGTATACGATTGCCAACATCGGCGAGTTGAAAATTAAACTCCGAGCTGCAGAGGCAGTGTTGGCTTTGGCGGGTGAAGCGATAGACCGAGCCGTAGAGAACCCAACAGAAGAAACGGTGTCAGAGGCAACACTACTGACAGCAGAATCTAAGGTCCTGACGACTGAAATTGCGTTACTTGCGGCGAATAAACTATTTGAACTCTCAGGCACACGATCAACGTTGTCTGAGCTGAATTTAGATCGTCATTGGCGTAATGCGCGCACGCATACTTTGCACGATCCCGTACGTTGGAAGCTGAATATTGTAGGCAACTACTATTTAAATGATGTACCACCGCCGCGCCATGCTTGGAGTTAAGAGGAGAAGATTATGACGATTCAAAATAATAAACAGCCCTTATCTTTAGGTGCTGACTATGATCAAGTGGCCGCTAAGTTCCGTCCGATTTTTCAGAGAATTGCAGAAGGCGCTTTGGCGCGGGAACAAAATAGGAAACTGCCGTATGATGCAATTTCATGGTTAAAACAAGCTGGATTTGGTGCGGTCCGTGTACCCGTGGCTTTTGGCGGTGACGGGGTTTCACAAAAACAGTTGTTTCAGTTGTTAATTGAATTGGCTAAGGCCGATTCTAATGTTGTACAGGCATTAAGAGGTCATTTTGCTTTTGTAGAAGACCGTTTAAATGCGCAAAAAACACAAGATCAAACAGTTTGGTTTAAACGCTTTCTGCAAGGCGATTTGGTCGGTAATGCTTGGACAGAAATCGGAAAAGTTGAAATTGGAGATGTTGTTACCCGAGTTACTGAAAATGCGCAAGGTCAGCTAAGGGTCAATGGTCAAAAATACTATTCTACCGGAACAATCTTTGCAGATTGGATCGATCTATTCGCTTTAGATGAAACAACGAATCAACATGTTATAGCCGCAGTTTCAACACATGACGCTGGCATACAAGTATACGATGATTGGGATGGCTTTGGCCAAAAAACCACAGGCAGCGGCACACTGAATATTCAAGATGTCAGCATTGATCGTGATCATATTTTGCCGTTCGATCAGCGCTTTAAATATCAAACGGCGTTCTATCAGGTCGTGCATTTGGCAACGCTGGCAGGTATAGCACAAAATGCTGTGGACGTTTTCAGTAATGAAGTCCGTGAACGCACACGTATTTACAGCCATGGTAATGCTGATTTAGTTCGAGATGATGCACAAATTTTACAAGTGATTGGTAAGGCGTCGGCACAGTCTTATGCAGCTGAAGCAATTACACTTTGTGCAGCAGAAGCTTTGGATGTCGCATATTTAAGTCATTTTCAGTCTGATACCCAGTTGGATCAGCAAGCGAATGACCGTGCGGAGCTTGAATCCTCTAAAGGGCAAGTGGTCATATCAGAGTTGGTACTAAATTTGAGTAGTGAGTTGTTTAACGCCTTGGGTGCTTCAGCAAGCTCGACAACTAAACAGTTAGACCGCTTTTGGCGTAATGCTCGTGTAGTGTCATCGCATAATCCACTTATTTATAAACAGAAAGTCATTGGTGATTGGGAGATTAATCAAACGCCGCTACCATATGTATGGCAAATTGGTAATAGTCCAGCAGTTAAGCAACCTGTCATTGCTGCTTAATTAATATCTGAAGATGTTCACTGTGGATGAAAGTAAGTCCATAGTGAATTCCTTGTGAAATTATTTTTAAGTTTAAACTTTGTTTTTTTTAAGATTTTTAATGACGTTAATCTGCTATATGTAGGATGCAGTTCAATTGATAATCTGTTGAGATAGTCTGGTAAAAGGCTATGTCTTGATATCTGGATGTATTGTTTTAACCAAATATGACGGCAGGTTTAACTAAAGCCTAAGGGTTAGTAAGACCATTTTTTTAATTTTAAATCACTCACAGATGGGTTTTCACCAACCTCTAATATTTGAGCTTGTTCTGCGCGCCAGTCCCCTAAAACGATACGTAGTTTTCCATGCACATCATGTATTTGGGGCCGGTGGGTATGTCCATGAATCAGTAGATCGGCATGCTCTAAAGCTTTTTCTACAGCTTTGGCATTTACATCCATGATTTCATAAGATTTAACTTGCTTGGTTTCTGTACTTTTTTTGCGGAAGCCATTGGCGATTTTTTGTCGAATGCTAAGCGGTAAGATTTTTAAGAAACCTAAAAGCAAAGGATTACGAATCACTTTACGAAACTTTTGGTAAGACACATCATCGGTGCAAAGTAAATCTCCATGTTCAAGGCGAATTTTATAGTTGCTAATGTGGAGATAATCCACGTCTTGTAATAATTGACCGTGAAATTTATCTAAAAACTTTTGACCCAATGCAAAGTCACGATTACCTACTTGGAAATAAATTTGATTTCCCAAAGCAGTAAAATCTTTTAGCGCTGCAATGATTTCATCTAACCATGGGGCAGTAAAGTCATCACCAATCCAAGCATTAAACCAATCACCTAAAATATACAGCTGGGTATTTTGAGTTTTGTATTGTTCTAACAAAGCTAAAAACCCCCGAACGAGTCGAGGGTGTTCAGGTGACAAATGTAAATCAGCGATAAACAGATAGGTCACTAATCTTTTCCTTATTCTAAAAATCCCTCCCAGCCTCCCTTTGGAAAAGGGAGGAGTTCCGACATTTATTTCATATTGAAACTCCCTCCGTTATTAAAGGGACTTGCGCAGCAATGCTACTCAGGGAGGATTTAAAAATTACTCAGAAATGATTTTAGCTGATTCAATTACAACGTTCTCTAGAGGAACGTCTGCGTGGTAGCCACGGTTACCAGTGCGAACGCTTTTGATTGCGTCAACAACGTCAAGACCTTCAACTACTTTACCAAATACTGCATAGCCCCAACCTTGCGCTGTTTTACCAGTGTGGTTAAGGAAGGAGTTGTTTTTAACGTTAATAAAGAATTGAGCTGAAGCAGAATGAGGTGCTTGAGTACGTGCCATAGCGATCGTACCAACATCATTGCTTAAACCGTTGTCAGCTTCGTTTTCAATAGAATCACGAGTTGTTTTTTCTTTGAAGTTTTCATCCATGCCGCCGCCTTGGATCATGAAACCATCAATAACACGGTGGAAAATCACGCCGTCATAGAAACCATCGCGAACATACTGTAAGAAGTTTTCAGCAGTTTTAGGTGCTTTTTCAGTGTTAAGCTCAAGAACAATACGACCTTTATTGGTGTTTAATTCGACTTGAGGAAAACTCATTGTGTAATCTCCTGTACATGGACATGAAAGCCATGGGTTTTTTGGTTGTGAGAAGCATAAGCAAACTGTAAACTACAAGGCAAGTAAAAACGTTACTTTCTTTGTTAAAAATCAAGAAAAGCGTTTTAATTATCCTAATTTTATCTTTATAGAAGTGATTTTATTACCATGAAGCCAAACGATGTTGTTTCATCCCTGCCTAACAATCCGACAACCAAGAACAATGCCCCTGTCGAAGCTGCGCAGCAGGAACAACAGCCAGGCTTAGATTTTGTACGTCAAGTCATTACAGATGATTTATCTGCAGGTCGTACTGAACAAGTTGTAACACGTTTTCCACCAGAGCCAAATGGCTACCTACATATTGGTCATGTAAAAGCTATTTGCCTAAACTTTGGTATTGCTCAAGAATTTGCAGGTCTATGTAACCTCCGTTTTGACGATACAAACCCGGATGCCGAAGAGCAAGAGTATGTAGACGGTATTGCCAATGACGTCAAATGGCTAGGTTTTGAGTGGAATGGCGAGCCACGTTATGCATCTAGCTATTTTGATCAGCTTTACACTTGGGCAGTGCAATTGATTGAACAAGGTGATGCTTATGTAGATTTGCAGAGCCCTGAAGAAATCAAACTAAACCGCGGTAATTTTGTGGAGCCGGGTAAAAATTCGCCGCAACGTGATGCTAGCGTAGAAGAAAACTTAGCGCGTTTTGAACAAATGCGTAATGGTGAGTTGGGAGAAGGTCAGGCAGTACTACGAGCCAAAATTGATATGACTTCACCTAACATCCATATGCGTGATCCTATTTTGTATCGTATTTTGCATTCTGAACATCACCAAACTGGTGATAAATGGAAAATGTACCCAATGTACGACTATGCGCATCCATTATCAGATGCCATTGAAGGGGTTACGCATTCACTGTGTACACTAGAGTTTGTTGATCACCGTCCATTCTATGACTGGGTTGTCGAGAAAGTTAAATCACCATCTGTACCACATCAGTATGAATCAAGCCGCCTAAATGTAGATTACACCATTACCTCTAAACGTAAATTACGTAAATTGGTTGAAGGTGGTTTTGTGAATGGTTGGGATGACCCACGTATGCCTACCGTTGTGGGTATGCGCCGTCGCGGCTTTACTCCAGAAGGTCTACGTGACTTCTGTAAACGTGTAGGTGTAACGAAAGTTGATGGCAGTATCGTAGATGTTGCAATGCTTGAATACTGCATCCGTCAGTCTTTAGAAAATACTGCTTCGCGTGGCATGGCTGTGTTGAATCCACTCAAAGTGACTTTAACTAACTTGCCTGAAGCAATGGATTTGGTACATGCACGTCATCCAAATGTAGACATGGGTGACCGTATCATTCCGTTGACTCAAGACATTTACATTGATCGTAAAGACTTTGAAGAAGTTGCGCCTAAAGGCTTTAAACGTTTGATTCCGGGCGGTGAAGTGCGTTTACGTCATGCGTATGTGATTAAGTGTGATGAAGTAATTAAAGACGAGAACGGTGAAGTGGTTGAATTGAAATGTTCAATCGACCCTGAAACTTTAGGTAAAAACCCTGAAGGCCGTAAAGTGAAAGGTGTTGTACATTGGGTTTCTGCAAGCAAGGGTATTGCTGCGGAAGTTCGTATCTACGACCGTTTATTCACTGAATCAGACCCTGAAGTGGGTGATGACTTCCTTGCAAACTTAAATCCAGAATCACTTAAAGTGGTTCAAGCGGTCATTGAGCCTGCATTGGCAGAAGCAAAACCTGAAGATCGTTTCCAATTTGAACGTGAAGGTTACTTTGTTGCAGATCAGTTTGATCATACAGCTGAAAAACCAGTGTTTAACCGCATCTTAGATTTGAAAGACAGTTTTAAACCGGGTAAATAAAATCTTAGCTTTTAAATGGATTCATCTTTGAACCCTAAATAAGTTAAGATCAAGTAGGTTAAGATTAAGCTCAACTTCGGTTGGGCTTTTTTCATGCTTGAGATGGTTCATTAAGGCAGTACAGAGGGGAAATAAGTGATCATTCGAAATAAAAATAATAGCTTTAAACTTTTATTTGCATGGCATGGCACGATACTCCCAAAAGTCATGCCTGCGTTGGCTGTCGTCGTGAGTTTGTCGGCGATTTTGGTGTATCTAAGCGCTGCACACTACCTGAATACGCCTGAAGTTCCAGCCATCGGATTTACCATCTTTGGGGTGATTCTGTCGATTTTTTTGAGCTTTCGAAATACTGCCTGTTATGACCGTTGGTGGGAAGGGCGCAAGCTTTGGGGCTCATTGATTGCCAATACACGCCACATGATTCGTGATAGCCATGTACTTGAAGATGAGCAAAGAACCGTGTTGATGTACCGCATCATGCTGTTTTGCAATTTGTTACGTGATCGCTTACGCTATGAATCACAAGATATTGCACATTTTAAAGACGGCGTAGCTTTGACGGATCAGCAATGGCAGCAATGCCGAGACAATATCAATGCACCACAGTATTTACTTGAAATTATTCAAAAAGATTTAGTCAAAACCTATAAACAAGGTCAGATTACAGACATTATTTACAGCACGCTTACACGTCATACCGTAGCGATGGGTGATATCCATGCAGGCTGTGACCGTATCATGACCACGCCATTACCATTTTCCTATTCGGTGCTTTTACATCGTGCAGTGTATTCATTTTGTCTGATTTTGCCATTTAGCCTAGAGGCCAGTTTAGGGATATGGACACCTGTCATTGTGGCTTTGATTGCATATTTATTTTTAGGTTTGGATGCGTTAAGTGCAGAACTGGAAGAGCCTTTTGGCTTGCAGGAAAATGATTTACCGTTGGACTCAATTGTACGAAACATTGAGCGTGAAATGTATAGCAGCTTAGAAGTTGAACTTCCGCCGCTGATTAAGACTTTTAACAGTAATTTAAGATAAATTCTTGGCCTAATTTTCAGATAAATTCGGCGATACGTACCAAGCATATTGATGCTGAAAATAATCGTCCAAGTGTCGCATAAAAGCCTGTACTTTAGGCGGAACAAAATGTCGATGCGGAATTACCACATAGATTGCAGTACTTTGAATAGGGATCTTGGGTAGAACTTGGATGAGCTGGCCAGATTGTAAATCTTCATCCACATGCCAGATAGAGTGGTTCGAAATGCCTAAACCTGCAAGTGCTGCTTGGCGTATGCCTTCGCCTGAGTTGATATGAAATTGCCCTGAAACGGGTATTTTTATGCTGTGTTGATCTTGGAAAAATGTCCAATGCTGCGAAACACCCTTAGGGTATTTCTGCAAAATGCATTGGTGCATGGAGAGCTCTTCTAGGGAGTGAGGTTCGCCATGTTGTTCGATATAGCTAGGCGAGGCACACAAAATACGACGGTTTAAGCTGAGCGGTTTAGCAATCAGTGATGAGTCTTCTAACTGTCCAATACGTATCGCAACATCTAAACCTGCGGAGACCAAATCTAAATTTTGATCGGTCTGTTCAATATCCAAAGTCAATGTTGGATGCAACTTGGCAAAGGCTGCAAATACTGGCCCTAAAATACGATTTCCAAAAACTTCTGAACATGTGATTTTTAATACGCCGCTGAGTTGTTGTGGTTCAGGCTGAAATTGGCTCAGGAGAGAATTAAATTGTTCGAATAAGGGAAAACCTTGCTGCAATAAAACAGCACCTTCCTGTGTTAAATGTAGCTGCCGTGTAGTGCGATGAAATAAGCGCAGCCCTAAACTATGTTCAAGTCTGTGTAGACGGCTACTAGCGACAGAAACAGAGAGATTGGCTTCTTTAGCGGCTTGACTGATTGAACCCAGTGCCGCCATTCGTGTAAATAAGTCGAAATCTTCAGTTAGCATTATCAATATAATCAATAAAGTCTTTCTCGATATTCAGGGTTTTTCTGATAAATATCTGTACCTATTCTGTGTATAAATAAAACACAGGAAATCACCATGAACTATCACAATCTAGGGCAATCTGGCCTACAAGTTTCAGAGTTTGGTTTTGGAGCAGGTACATTTGGCGGGCAAGGCCCAATTTTCTCTGCATGGGGGCAAGCGAGCTTAAATGATGCTCAGCGCATGATTGATCTCTGTATTGATCAAGGCGTGAATTATTTCGATACCGCAGATGCTTATTCAAATGGTGCCTCTGAGCAGATGCTCGGTGCATTACTTCAATCAAAACGCCAAGAGGTGATTATTTCCAGCAAAGTGGGTATCCGATTGAATGATGGAATCAATCAAGGTGGATATTCTAGAAGCTATTTAATTCAAGCCGTGGAGGCGAGTTTAAAGCGGTTAGGCACAGATTATATTGATGTGCTGCAGCTGCATCAGTTTGATAGCACGACGCCACTTGAGCAGCTGATGCGCAGTTTAGATGACTTGGTACGTAGTGGAAAAGTTCGCTATATCGGTGCATCGAATTTTTCAGGCTGGCAGCTTATGAAAGCACAGTCGATTGCCCAACAGCATGGCTATGAAAAGCTAAGTGTGCATCAAGTCTATTATTCTTTGATTGGACGTGACTATGAATGGGAGTTGGTGCCTGCGCAGCATGATCAACAGATTGGTGCAGTGGTTTGGAGTCCGCTGGGCTGGGGGAGATTAACAGGAAAATTTGATCGTGAGCATGCGATTCCAAAGCAAAGTCGGCTGCATGAAACAGCACAATTCGCACCGCCAGTTCGACATGAAAAGTTATTTGCAGTGTTAGATGTAATGCAAGAAATTGCCATGGAAACAGGGCACTCTATCCCGCAGATTGCATTGAATTGGCTGAAAACCAGACCGACTGTGTCTAGTATTTTGATAGGCGCACGTAATGAACAGCAACTGTTGGATAACCTTGCGGCGAAGGAATGGTCGTTAAGCGTAGAGCAGTTAGCCCGATTAGACGCAGTCAGTGCAGTGTATCCACCTTATCCATACTATCCCTATTGGAATGTGGGCAATTTACAGAGAAGAATCCCACGCTAGTGACATCAGCCTTTATTTCAGAACATACAGCAGAATAGGGCAATAACAATTCAGTGGTAGGCAATGATCAGTTCTCTGTGCTATCACTGAATAAAATTAAAATACTGTAGGAATGCTGATGAGTGTCGTGATTGAAACCCAGATGTTAATTCGTAAGTCCATCAATATCGTATTTAATGCTTTTGTTGATCCTTTAATAACACAGCATTTTTGGTTTAGTGCATCGAGTGGCTATCTAGAAGAAGGTAAAACCGTGCAATGGACTTGGCAAAAATATAATGCAGTCGCCGATGTAGACGTGCTGAGTATTAAGGAAAACAAATTAATTCAAATACAGTGGGGAGAACCAAAAACTCAGGTCGATTTTATTTTTGAGCAAATTAGCCCGATGGAAACCTACGTTCGTATCAAAAACTCACAGATTCCTCTGCAAGGTCAGGCATTGATTGATTTTATTATTGATAGTACAGGGGGTTTTACAACGGTTTTGGATGCAGCCAAAATTTATTTAGAACATGGCCTGCAAAGCAATTTGGTTGAAGATAAATTTCCACCTTTTAGCAATGTGAAGAGTGACCAAAATTAAGCATTACATCTGATACGCCGTAAGCAAAATCTTGTGTATTGGCACAGGATCTCTAAGTAATGTCTGATGTATTGAAATTTGATAAAGCCACGGTTCAATGCTGCTGCAGTGAATTAACGATTTTTATGTTCTTCACGCTTTAAATAGGTATAAACCGGCATTTGCATTTTGGCTTTTTCGCGCAGTTTCTTTTTAATATAGAACACCAGTGCAAAGCAAGTGGTGGTCACGGTTAGCATCATACTGCTCATAAAGCTCATCAGAGAACTGACATAACCAATCGTGGTGAGTCGGTTCATCATACGGAACACTTGAGGACTACTTTCAACGCCGGTAATAGCCCATGTGCATAAGTGTTCACAGTTATTAATAATCAGATGATAGTTGTTTTCATGCATGCGAGAGCGCATACGACGCACCACTTTACGCCCTTTAAATTTTGGATTGCTATATGACTGAACGATAATTTTTTTGCCGTGGCTGAATTTTTCGATCGAAGTCATTTCAATTGGATGTTTTTTGAAAAGGTGTGCAAAACCAGAGTAGTGAATGACTCTACCGCGGCCGGCATATATACCATGATGGCTATAACCGAAGTGTTTAACAATCAGATGTGTTCCAAGAGGAAAACCATCTTTCTGCACATGCATGAATTTACCAGTCCTACTTTAAATCCGAATTATTTTTAAAGATTAGTCTACTTTTAATCTGTGAATTAATCGACTATTTTAGCGATGATTTAGCTAAAATTTGTTCGATTTTTAACGCGCGCTATGGATAGGGTCATGCTTAGTCTTCATTTAACCTCAATGTTTAAAAAAATGCGCTTTATGATGCTGCTCGGTCTGATTTTCTCACCGACTATTTCCTATGCCAATATTCAAGCGAAACGTGTCAGTCAGCCCATTGCAGTGGATGTGGTTGAAATTTCGGATTTGAGTAAACTAGAGCTCTATTTATATGATGCAGAGCAGCAGCCATATCGAGACCTACAGCGTTTAAAGCAGTCATTAGCGCGTAAATGTAATACGATGAACTTCGCAATGAATGCAGGGATGTATCATGCAGATTTAGCGCCTGTTGGTCTTTACGTTGAAAATGGGCTGCAGAAAAAAGCCTTGAATCGTGCAACACGAGGCTTTGGTAATTTTTTAATTCAGCCGAATGGTGTTCTAGCATGGAATGACAAGCAAGCGGTGATATTAACTACACAAAAATATGCTTCCACAGATTTTAAGGCACGTTATGCAACGCAGTCAGGTCCAATGCTGGTGGTAGATGGAAAAATCAATCCAAACTTTATCCCACAGTCAGATTCATTGAAAATCCGCAATGGCGTGGGGATCAAGAACGGGAAGTTGTATTTTGTGATCAGTCGTGAAGGCGTGTCGTTTTATGCATTTGCACAATATTTTAAGCAGCAATTATCGATTAACAATGCCTTGTATTTAGATGGATCTGTGTCTAGTGCAGATATTCAAGCATTGAATAGACATGATTCAAGTTTGAAACCTTTAGGGCCAATTGTAGCGTATACAACAGCATCTCAATGCAAACAATAAAAGCCCGAATAATCGGGTTTCATCTGTACAGTGTTTAGATTGATAGAAACTACTGTTTATTTGCCGACTAAACCTAAAAAGGTACTTTGGGTTTGGCACATTTGAATGGCTTGTTCTTTAGATTGTTTTTTAATACTTTCTTCAAACTGTTTTTTCTGTTCTTTGATTTGTTCTTCGTTTAAGCCCATTTGTTTCGACAAGGCTTCGAGTTTATCCCAGGATTCTTCGCATTCTTTGGGGATTTGGCTACAAGCACTTAGACTAAGTATACAGCAGGTAACAAGGCAATTTGTTAATTTATTCATGTGCATTCCTTTAGTTTTTATATCAATGCTGTTTAGAGGTCATCTGCCTCTAATTTAGTGCAATATTAGGTTTTATTGTCGTGTGTTTAAAAATTAGACATCACTGAGTTGCCTTGGAGCATAGCATAAAAGCTGTAAATAGCGATGTGGCCAATCCACAAAACCTGATCTGTAAATAAGCGGCATACTTTTGATTAGACTAAAAAATGAAAAAGGCACTCTGTAAAACAGAATGCCTTGTTTGAACATTGAATGTTCAGACTCTACTGTAGAGGTAGATGCTGGATTTCATTTAATTCCTTACGGCTATAACCGCGCGAAGCGAGTACTTTTTTGATACCGAGGATAACATCTTCATCCGTTGCCTTTGTAAGAGCAGCAATAAGCTGTTCATTGGTTTTACAAGAGCAATCATTTTCAACACAGGCAATTTGATTCTTATGCCCGTTTTGATGTTCTGTAGCGAACAACTTATGCCAAAAACTCATAGAGCCTTCATTTGCGACCTAACATAGGACGAAATATAACCAATCCAATAAATAAAGCAAGACTACTAAAGTGATATTTTAGCCAGTTGAATGATCATTTTTTCGATTGGACTTTTAGAATCTTTGCCTAATTGATATAAAAAGGCATCCATTGCACTGCATGTGGCGAGAAAATAAAGCTTTTTTAGCATATAAAAAAGGAGCTTTTAGAAAGCTCCTTTTATGACAACAACATGACTTGAAATAATTTGTTTAAATCTTCTCAAGAAACACACCAGACTCTACATGGTGTGTATAAGGGAATTGATCAAACAAGGCAAATTTACTGATTTTATGCGTTTGTGAAAGCAGTTTAAGATTGTCATGTAAAGTATCTGGGTTGCATGAAATATAGATAATGCGTTCAAAACGTTGCAACAGTTTTAGTGTTTCATCATCGATGCCTGCACGCGGTGGATCGACAAATACCGTATCGAAGTTATAGCTTGAAATTTCAATTTCAGCTTCTTCAAGGCGGCGGAATGTACGTTCAGCATTGTAGGCTTGGGTAAACTCTTCAGCTGATAGACGAGCCACTTGGATATTATTAATGCCATTTTGCTCAATATTCCACTGTGCTGCATAGACTGAAGACTTGGCTAATTCTGTTGCCAAAACGCGATTAAAGCGTGTTGAAAGAGGCAGCGTGAAATTACCATTACCACAGTAGAGCTCAAGTAAGTCTTTGTCTGAATGATCGGCAGCCTGACACGCCCATTCCAGCATTTTTTGACATACGCCGGCATTGGGCTGCGTGAAGCTACTTTCGATTTGTTTGTACTGATATTTACGGTCAAATACTTGGAGTTCTTCAATCACATAGTCATCAGTCAAAATCACGCGTTGACCACGACTACGACCATAAATCTTGATATTGAGCTTTTCAGACAGCGCTTTGGCAGCAACTTCCCATTCAGCATTTAGCGGGCAGCGGTAAACCAATGAAACCAGCATTTCACCTTTCAGCGTCGCTAAGAAATGAACTTCAAATAATCGGCTAGATAAGATCTCTTGTGCCTTGAGTTCATTTAATAATACGGGCATTAAATCATTAATGCTTTTATCTGCAATCGGGAAATCTTTAATTTCGACAACTTGTTTTTCATTGTCTGCATTGCGTTCAAACATTGCATAGAACATATCATTTTCAGTATGCCAAATTCGGAATTCCGCTCGCATACGAAAGTTTTGTTCAGCAGAAGGAAAAACTTCTAAAGAGGGAGGGTTGTATTCTGAAAATTGAGCCGTAATGCGGGCAACTTTGGCATCAAGTTGTTGCTGATAAGTTGAAGTCATATGCAGTAAAAAATCGCAAACATATTAAAAAAAGTCATGTTAGCAAAATTCACCTTATAAGACTAAATTAATTCCACTTTTGGCTGTATTTATCTGTCGAGAAAATGAGTCTGAATGCGCTAAACAGAATATTTATCTAGGGGTAGTTAAAAAAACGCTCAATCTTTATGGAACATTCATAAAGATTGAGCTAAGTGAGGAACTGATTAGTTGGAGTTCATTTGAATGTTTAATTCATCGTCATTAAGCTGGCATTACCACCGGCTGCCGCAGTATTGACACTGATTGCACGCTCAATCACAAAACGTTCTACAGGGATGTCATATTGGCCTGAAGCTAAATGCGTAATACCAATAATTGCACCTTCACGAGACGCGATGACTTGTTGAATTTTCAACAACTCGGCTTTTTCACCATGATGTAAAACTGCATCAAAATTGCCATGATAAAGATCCGTGATCACTTTAAATTGGTCTACGAGGATTTTTGGCATGCTATTTAAGTGTTTCAACACAAAAGTATTGTCTGCAAGTACAACAGGCTGACTACCCACCGATAAAATCGCAGCAATTTGATTCAGTTGATCTGCATCATTATTAGCCAATGAAAGCACACCTTTACGTGCCAAAATGGCATATTGGTTGTTTTCACCAGTTGGGCCTTGCAGTTCAAAACTTTGTCCTGCAGCTATGGCCTGCGGTGCTTGAATAGCAATGCCTGCAAAATGCTGCTTCGCCCAAGTGTTAAAAGCTTCATATGCAGGGAAGTGTGCAGCTCGCGTTTCTGCCTGAGCCGCATAAGGTGTAGCCAGTTTTTTCTCAGAAATTTGATGCATTAAACGGTAAAGATATAAAGGACCGCCAGCTTTTGGACCTGTACCTGATAAGCCTTCGCCGCCAAAGGGTTGTACACCAACCACAGCACCTACAATATTACGGTTAATGTACAGGTTGCCGACTTCTGCATGACTGATGACTTTTTGAATCGTGTCATCAATACGTGTATGCAAGCCCATGGTTAAACCATAACCTTTGGCATTAATTTGTGTTAATAGGTTTTCAATCTCACCATATTTGTAGGTAATTAAATGCAATACTGGCCCAAAAACTTCGCGTTCTAAATCATTTAAATTTGGCAGTTCAATCAAAGTTGGTGCAACGAAAGTTCCCGTACTTAAGGCATTGCTATCAGCATTAAACATGATTTGATGTACTGGATAGCCTTTGCTACGCATCTTCTCAATATGTTTTTCAATATTTTGCTGTGCTTCAAGGTCGATCACTGGGCCAATGTCAGTTGCTAAAAGTGCAGGATTTCCGACACGAAGTTGCTTCATCGCACCTTGTAACATGGTACGGACAACGTCCACATTATCTTCTTGTACACAGAGAATACGTAGGGCAGAACAGCGTTGACCTGCACTGTCATAGGCAGAGTTAACGACATCCAATACCACTTGTTCTGTCAATGCAGATGAGTCAACAATCATGGCATTTTGACCGCCAGTTTCAGCAATCAATACCACGCTTTCGCCAAATTGGTTTAAGCGCTTTGCCACGGTTTTTTGCAAGATACGTGCGACTTCCGTTGAGCCAGTAAACATGATGCCTTGGACACGTGAGTCCGCGCTGAGTTTGGCACCAATGGTTTCGCCACGGCCAGGAAGGAGTTGCAATACATCGAAGGGAACACCTGCTTCCCATAAAATATGTACAGCTTGAGCAGCAATCAGTGGCGTTTGTTCAGCAGGCTTGGCAATCACGGTATTACCTGCAACCAAGGCTGCAGCAATTTGACCTGTGAAAATAGCAAGCGGGAAGTTCCACGGGCTAATGCATAGCACAGTGCCAAGAGGTTCAATTTGCGTATTTTTAGCTAGATCAATCATTTGAGCTGCATAATAACGTAGGAAATCTACAGCTTCACGGACTTCAGCAATAGCATTGGCATAGGTTTTACCGCTTTCACGTGACAACAACACCATGAGAGATTGCAATTGTGCTTCCATCAAATCCGCCGCACGGTTTAAGCATGCTGCACGCTGGTCTTTGGCTAAAGTTTTCCATGAAGCTTGGGCATTTACCGCATTATTGAGAGCGATTTCCGCTTGTTCTAAACTGGCTTCGCTGACAGTGCCGATTACATCACTACGGTTTGCAGGGTTCGTAATGTTGATGGGTGCAGTGTGAATTTCATCTAAATTAGCACCCATTGCACTGGCATGCCATTGGGTATGCGCATGCTGTACTGCCGTGGTATTGAGCTGAGATAAGTCGCGATCATTGGCTAAATCGAGTCCTTTTGAGTTGCGACGTTCTGTGCCATACAAATCTTGCGGAAATGGGATAGAAGGATGCTTAGCTCCAGTGATACCTTCTTTTTCAGCCGTCGCTAATATCGTCTGTCTTGGATTTTCAATTAAATCTTCAATTTTTAAATTTTTATCTGCAATACGGTTGACGAAAGAGGTATTCGCACCATTTTCCAGTAAACGTCGAACCAAATAGGCCAATAAGGTTTCATGGTTACCCACTGGTGCATAAATACGACACGGCACACCCAGTTTGTTATCAGACTTCGAACCCACCACTTGTTCATAGAGGGGTTCACCCATGCCGTGAAGGCACTGAAATTCATACTGGCCTGGATAGTAAAGCTCTGGCTGTGCTAATTGGTAGATCGTAGCAACGGTTTGCGCATTGTGTGTTGCAAACTGAGGATAAATTTGCTCAGGCGCTGCTAAAAGTTTTTTAGCACATGCAATATAAGACAGGTCGGTATGAACTTTGCGCGTAAATACAGGATAGTCACTCATACCTTCAATTTGCGCTTTCTTAATTTCGCTGTCCCAGTATGCACCTTTCACTAAGCGGATCATTAAACGTTTTTGGCTACGCTTAGCGAGGTCAATAATATGGTCGACCACATAGAAACAGCGTTTTTGGTAGGCTTGAATCACAAATCCAATACCTTTCCAGTCTGCTAATTTAGGCTCAAAACACAGGCGCTCAAGTAGTTCCAAAGAAATTTCTAGGCGGTCAGTTTCTTCAGCATCAATGTTTAGACCAATATTGTAATGCTTTGCTAATACTGCAAGTTCAAGCACTTTGCCATAAAGTTCGTTATGCACACGGTCGATCTGTGAACGTTGATAGCGCGGGTGTAGGGCAGACAATTTGATCGAAATACCTGCGCCGTTATAAACATCCTTACCTTCAGAGGCTTGACCAATCGCGTGGATCGCATCGGTATAGTCTTGATAATAACATTCTGCATCAGGTTCAGTTAATGCTGCTTCACCCAACATGTCATATGAATAGCGGAAGCCTTTGTCTTCTAAAATTTCTGCATGTTTAATCGCTTCATTGATGGTTTCACCTGTAACAAACTGTTCGCCCATCATACGCATAGCCACGTCGACAGCTTTACGGATAATGCCACGACCACTGCGTGCTAAAATACCGGTGAGTAGGGTAGACAGACTTTTTTGTTGAGGGGTTTCCATTAGTTTGCCCGTCAGCATTAATCCCCAAGCAGCAGCATTAACGAACATGAGGCTACTTTGGCCAACATGATCTTTCCAGTTACCTTGGTTGATTTTATCTTTGATCAGTAAATCACGTGTTGCTTTGTCTGGAATACGGAGTAGCGCTTCAGCTAAACACATGAGCGCGATGCCTTCCTGAGAAGACAATGAAAACTCTTGTAGCAAGCCTTGTACAATGCCTGCTTTACCTGTACCGCTTTTACGTTCACGTAATGAATGGGCTAAGTCAAAAGCCAATTGTTGAATTTGATCGCTGATCGGGGAAGGGATTTCACTGTGTGCTAATAAGTTTTCAATGCACTCAGTTTCAGCACGACGCCATGCTGTATTAATCGATTGTTCAAAGCTATTCTTGTCTTTAAATTCAGTGATGTAGTCATCGCTTCCCGTGACTTCAAATACTTTTCCATTCATGTTTCAATTTTCCGTGTCAAAGTTCTATGACGAGCAAATAAATCTTGAGCTTGATCCTTTATTTAATTTATCATCACAGAATATTTAGCGAATAACTCACTATAGTTTTAATAATATTTAGAGAAAAATTCAGATGACTAGCCCATATTTGAGCTTAGACCGTATAGATATTCGAATTTTAGAGCTGCTGCAAGAAGACGGAAAATTGTCCAATATTAAGCTTGCGGAAATGGTGAATTTATCACCCACTGCGGCGTTGGCACGTGTGCAAAAATTATCGAAAGATGGCTTTATTTTAGGCTATGAAGCACGTTTAAATCCGGTCTTACTCAACAATGGATTTGTGGTTTTTGTGGAGATTTTACTAGATAAAACTACGCCCAATGTATTGGAAGATTTTTCGGATGCAGTGCGTCAAATTCCAGAAATCGTAGAATGTCACATGATCAGCGGTGGTTTTGATTTTGTGGTGAAAATACGCTGCGCAAATATGGAAGAATTTAGAAAAATTTCAGGGCAGGTGCTTTGGCAATTACCTGGTATCAAGGAAACGCGTAGTTATCCTGTGATGGAAGTGATCAAAGAAAGTATGCAAATTAAGCTGAAACCTGCAGCTCGGCCGAAGTAGCTAATCATCAATAATTGAGTACTAAAAAGGGGCATTTAGCCCCTTTTTAGTGTCAAAAATTTTAGATTTCAGACATTTCTTTTTGATATTGCGCTTCGGCTTTTTCAAAGCGTTCAACCACATCCGCTTCTGGTGCTTTGCCCAATAAGCTCACGACAACGATACTGATCGCAGAGAAAATAAAGCCTGGAATGATTTCGTATAAACCAAGGTGGCCTAAGTAGTTTTTCCACACGATGACAGTCACAGCACCCACGATCATGCCAATGATAGCTCCGTTAAGCGTCATACGTTTCCACAGCAATGAAAGAATAATCAGCGGGCCAAATGCAGCACCAAAACCTGCCCATGCATAAGCCACTAAGCCTAAAACTTTACTTGCAGGGTTCATTGCAAAGGTGATTGCAAATACGGCAATTGCCAAGACCATCGCACGTCCAATCCAAACCAATTCTTTTTGCGATGCATTTTTACGAATAAATCCTTTGTACAAATCTTCCGTCAATGTTGTTGAACACACCAATAACTGACAGCTAAGTGTGCTCATCACCGCAGCTAAAATTGCGGCTAAAATAATCCCAGCAATCCACGGATTGAATAGAATTTTAGTCAACTCCATAAATACCGTTTCAGGGTTGGCATTAACGACACTTGCCAGTTCTGGGTGGACTTGGAAGTAAGCAATACCGATATAACCCACTGCTACAGCACCGCCTAGACACAGGATCATCCATGTCATACCAATGCGTCGAGCATTCGGAATGGATTTAACAGAATCGGCTGCCATAAAGCGAACCAAAATATGCGGCTGACCAAAATAGCCTAAGCCCCATGCCATGCTGGATAAAATCGCAACTGTACTTAAACCTTCAAATAAATTAGAAGCTTGTGGGCGAGCTGTTTCCAAAACAGCAGCAAGATTTTGACTGTTATCACCTAAAGCAAGGTAGGCGATGATCGGTGTGATCAGCAGTGCAAAGATCATCAGACCCGCTTGGAAAGTATCGGTCCAACTGATCGCTAAGAATCCACCAATACAGACATAGCTGATGGTTGCAATTGCACCAATCCACAGTGCTGTTGTGTAGTTCCAACCGAATAAACTTTCGAAAAGTCGTGCGCCAGCCACCATGCCAGAAGCACAGTAAATCGCAAAGAACACTAAAATCACTACAGCTGAAATGATACGTAAAATCTTTTTACGGTCTGCAAAACGGCTCGTGAAATAATCGGGCAGGGTCAGGGCATTATTTTGATATTCGGTATGAACACGCAAGCGACCAGCAACGATCAACCAGTTCAACCAAGCACCGATAATTAAGCCGATTGCAATCCAAGCTTCGGAAAGACCAGATAGATAAATTGCACCAGGGAGACCCATGAGTAGCCAACCACTCATATCGGATGCACCTGCTGAAAGTGCAGTCACAACACTTCCTAAACTTCGTCCACCTAAAATGTATTCGTCAAAGTTATGCGTAGCTTTGTAGGCATACAAACCAATGGCAAGCATTGCAAGAATATAAAAAATAAAGGTGACTAATGTCGGGTTTAAATGGCTCATAGGCGGTTCATCCTTAATGAAAGCAAATCATCTCTGTCCTAGATGAAAATTTGTACTTCTGTCGTAAGTCGCAGATTCAAGCACGATTTAAAAATTACACTCTGTAACCTTTAAGCATATTTTATGTATGTTTTGCGTAAATGATATTTTTTCTTATTACAAATCGAATTTTTTATTGTACTGCTGAAATGTTGTACAGAAGGGAATTTAAATTTTGAAATGTAAATCTACTTAAGACTTTTCATCACAAAAAGAGAACTAATGAAATTAGGTAAAAATTACACAATGTTACATGGTGAACAATAAATGTGCATTTGAAATATTTGGTTGCAAATGTGCATCACATCATCTGTAGTGAGATGATTTGAACAGGTCGAATATGAGGTATGCACAGTCTTGGTGCGTAATTAGAGGGAATGCGCAGTGACAACGGTTCAAATGGAAAAAACGAGAATAGAGCATGATTTATTGGGGGATAAAGCAGTCCCGCAGTCATGTTATTATGGCATACATACATTGCGTGCCATCGAAAACTTTCAAATATCAAAGCAGCATGTCGGACAAAATTTAAACTTTGTACGTGCTATTGCTCAGGTAAAAAAAGCGTCAGCAGAAACAAATTATCAATTTAACTTAATACAAGATGATATTCGCCAAGCGATTCAGCAGGCGTGTGATGCATTAATTGATCATCCTGAACAATGGGCAGATTCATTTCCAATTGATATTTATCAAGGTGGAGCAGGCACTTCTATTAACATGAATGCCAATGAAGTCATTGCCAATTTTGCCCTTGAGTTGCTCGGAGATGCTAAAGGCAGTTATCAACGGATTCATCCAAACGATCATGTTAATAAGTCACAATCCACCAATGATGTCTATCCAACAGCGCTGCGTCTAGCAACATTTAGCGCTTTTGATGCTTTATTTGTGGTTTTAAATCAGCTAATTGGAAGCTTACATATTAAAGCCGATGAGTTTAAACATGTCATCAAAATGGGGCGTACACAGTTACAAGATGCTGTTCCGATGACTTTGGGGCAAGAGTTCCGAGCATTTGCAACATTATTAAAAGAAGATTTGAAGTTGATTGAGCAAAATCGACAGCTTCTATTGGAAATTAATTTAGGTGCGACGGCAATTGGCACTGGCGTGAATTCTCCTGCGGGTTATGCAGCGAAGGCCGTTGAAAATCTAGCTCATTTGACCGGTCTAAAATTGCAAGGTGCAGAAGACTATGTCGAAGCAACCAGCGATTGTGGCGTATTTATTTTATTATCAAGTTGCTTAAAACGTTTAGCTGTCAAACTTTCTAAAATCTGTAATGACTTACGTCTTTTAAGTTCGGGGCCACGAACAGGTTTAGCGGAAATTCGTTTACCTGAGTTACAAGCAGGTTCGTCCATTATGCCTGCAAAGGTCAATCCTGTGATCCCTGAAGTGGTCAACCAAATTGCATTTCGAGTGATGGGCAATGATTTAACCATAACTTTAGCCGCAGAAGCAGGGCAATTACAATTAAATGTCATGGAGCCGGTCATTGCATTGTCCATGAATGAATCGATTGAGCTTTTGGTGAATGCCGTAAAAACATTAGATAGCAAATGTATCCAAGGAATTCAGGCAAATGAGCAAGCATGTTTTGATGCTGTGATGCGTAGTGTAGGAATTGTGACCTTACTCGATCCATATTTAGGTCATGCAAAATGTGATGAAATCGGTAAGCAATGTATTGCCGAAAATAAAACCATTCGCCAAGTGGTTTTAGAGCAAGAGCTGTTAACTGTAAGTCAATTGGATGAAATTTTCTCGATTGAAAATCTAGTTTCTGAAGTGACACCATTTAGTATGCCACTCGCTCAAGTGAGTTAAATGCTTATTTAGGACTTTTAAATAGCTAAATGGTGGGTAAATGACGAAGGTTAATCCTTCGTTTTTTATTTGAAGAAATTAGTGGTAAATCTAGAAAACTAATCTGATGGCAGTGATGTTTTAGGTTTATAAAAGTAACTTAATTTCTAAAAGAAAGTATTGGGTTGAAAATAAAATGCTATATTTGCTTAAGATCGTAATTATAGTTCTATATATAGTCATGAAGGTTTGGATGAAAAATTTAGCTTGTAGATCAAGTCAGAACAGCTTTAACTTGCCCAAATAAGGACGTAATCGAAGTACAATAGGTTTTTTATCATGTTGTAGATAGTCAGATGTTTAATAAGTTAGTCGATTTATTCAAAGGCGCTAAAGAGTCGCCTGAGCAACTTTACTTAGAACAACACCACATTCAATATGATGAAACTCAGGGCTATATCATTGAAGGCGTAGTTTTAAATACTTTGTCTGAACGTATGGAATATTTGTCGAATAGAAAAATGACAAATTTCGATGATTTAAAACAGCTCTATGCCACTGCAATGATTATCAATGAAAAAATAGACTTGGAAATTGCAAGTCAACGCTTTGTTGCACGATTAGGCAATACTGAAGAAAATCTGTTGCAGTTTAAACTCTATGTCAAACTATTGAATGATTATTATCGTCAATTCATCCGTGATCGTAAGTAAGTGAATGGACTGCAGTGTTTGAGTTTGATGGGTGCGTTAATGGTACTCATCAATAGAAAATTCAATCGCAAATCCATATTGGTTAAAACACTGTATATAGTTGCTTAAATCTCGGAATGTAAAAAGCATCGTGTTAATATGATCACTAAGTGATTAAAACATTAAAAGCTATTTACATCATGTTCCAGCAAGAAATTTCACAACTCAATCTTAAACAGCTCAAAGCTGGCGAAAAGCGGTGGGTCGGAAACTTACAAGGCTCATCTGCTGCATTATTATTTAAAGAAATTAGCAAACAATCGAAACAGTTGTTTGTGATTGTAGCACGTAATAATCAGCATCTCGGGCAGTTAGAAAGTGAGCTGGAATTTTACGGAATTAAGCCGACTATTTTCCCAGATTGGGAAATTTTACCTTATGACCGGCTGTCGCCACATCAAGACATCGTTTCTGAGCGCTTGGCGATTTTGTCCAATATGCCACAGCAAGGTGTGTTGTTGGTTTCAGCAACAACTTTAGCGCAGCGAGTTGTGCCTGCATCTTGGGTATTAGGTGAACACTTTGATATTAAAGTAGGTCAAAAATTTGATATAGAACAACAAAAATTAAGATTAGTACAAGCGGGCTATCACTTGGTGGATACCGTTTATGATCATGGTGAATTTGCAGTACGCGGCAGCATCATGGATATTTACGCTTCGGGGCAAAGTTCACCGATTCGTATTGACTTATTTGATGATGAAATCGATACCCTCAAATTCTTTGATCCTGAAACTCAGCGAACCACCCAAAACTTAGATCATTTTACGGTTTTACCTGCAAAAGAATTTCCATTAAAAGAAGCGCGCTCACTGTTTCGTGATCGATATGCGGAAAATTTTCCGACGGCAAATCCAAAGAAAAATCCAATTTATCAGGATGTACAAGATGGCATAGCTTCACCGGGTATTGAGTTTTATTTTCCGTTGTTCTTCTCTGAACAAGCCATGAGAGAGCAAAGTACGCTATTTTCGTACTTACCAGAGAATGGCATTGTCATTACAGATAAAGCTATTGATGACACATTGATTCAGTTTTGGTCGGATATTGTGCGTCGTTATGAAGACCGCCGTCATAATGTCGACCAACCGATTTTGCCGCCAGAGCAGATTTTCCTACAACCAAATCAAGTGTTAGAACAATTAAATCTTTGCCGTCGTATCGTGGCTTCGCCTGAGGCTTTTGATGAACGCAATGGCGTAATCAATCTTGCTGCTGAGATTCCACCCCGTTTACCTGTCGATCCTAAACGTGAAAAGCCATTTTCTGCGGTTAAGCAATATATCGATGCGGCAAATTATCCAGTACTTTTGGTGGCTGAAAGTGCAGGTCGACGTGAAACCTTAAAAGATGCATTGCGTCCGAGTTTGGGTGATATCCCGACGGTCGAAAGTTTTGATGATTTTATGCATTCTATGCATGCGATTGCGATCACCAATGCGCCCTTAGATCGTGGTTTATTGCTAACTGACAAGCTTAGTGTAATTTCTGAAAATCAGCTTTATGAACACCGTGTGGTTCAACGTCGTCGTAAACGCCAACAGGAAGTATCAGAAGAATTTCTTGTTCGTAGTTTAACCGAGCTAAGTATTGGCGCACCTGTGGTTCATATTGATTATGGCGTGGGACGGTACGCAGGTTTAATTACCTTGAGTATCGATGACCAAGACCATGAATTTTTGCAGTTAGACTATGCCGATGCAGCCAAGGTGTATGTCCCTGTAACAAACCTGCATTTAATTAGCCGATACAGTGGTGGTGACCCAGATCTAGCACCATTACATAAATTGGGTACAGATGCATGGTCTAAAGCGAAACGCAAAGCTTTAGAGCAGATCCATGATGTGGCGGCAGAACTTTTACATATTCAAGCCCGTCGTCATTCGAAGCCCGGTTATGGCTTTGAACTGGATCAAAGTCTCTATATGCAGTTTGCCAGTGGCTTCGCCTATGAGGAAACTTTAGATCAAGCCAATGCTATTGAAGCGACACTCTATGACATGCAACAAGCGAAGCCGATGGATCGCTTGGTTTGTGGTGATGTCGGTTTTGGTAAAACAGAAGTGGCCATGCGTGCTGCATTTGTGGCAGTACAAAATAACAAACAAGTGGCTGTACTTGTTCCAACCACGTTGTTGGCGCAGCAGCACTACGAGTCTTTCAAAGATCGCTTCGCGGATTGGCCTGTACGTATTGAAGTCCTTTCACGCTTTGGTTCATCAAAATCACATACCAAAACCATTGAAGACCTCGCAGAAGGCAAAGTGGATATCGTGATTGGCACACATAAAATCTTGCAGGAAAGTGTGCAATTTAAAAATCTCGGCCTCATGATCGTGGATGAAGAGCATCGTTTTGGTGTACGTGATAAGGAGAGAATTAAAGCCTTACGTGCCGATGTAGATATGCTGACGCTAACTGCAACGCCTATCCCACGTACGCTGAATATGGCTTTTAGTGGTATGCGTGATCTATCTATTATTGCAACGCCGCCTGCACGTCGTCTTGCTGTGAAAACCTTTGTGCAAGAACACACTGGAGATTCGATCAAAGAAGCCATCTTGCGTGAACTATTACGTGGCGGGCAAGTGTATTTCTTACACAATGAAGTCGAGACCATTGAACGTACGGCAGAAACCTTACGGGAATTGGTCCCTGAAGCACGTGTTGCGGTTGCTCATGGTCAAATGCGTGAGCGTGAACTAGAGCAAATCATGCAACAGTTCTATCACAAAGAATATAACGTACTGGTGTGTTCAACCATTATTGAAACTGGGATTGACGTGCCAAACGCTAATACCATTTTGATTGAGCGTGCAGATAAACTTGGACTAGCGCAGTTGCACCAACTACGTGGTCGTGTTGGTCGATCGCACCATCAAGCCTATGCCTATTTACTTGTGCCTTCGCTTAAAGGCTTAAAAGGTGATGCTGAAAAACGCCTGGATGCCATTTCTCGTGCATCGACTTTGGGTGCGGGTTTCATGTTGGCAACAGAAGACTTAGAAATTCGTGGCGCAGGTGAGTTGCTAGGTGAACAGCAAAGTGGCTCAATGCAAACTATCGGTTATAGCCTGTATATGGAAATGCTTGAAAAAGCCACCAAAGCTATTCAAAAAGGTAAAACGCCTAATTTTGACTCTCCATTGTCATTAACGGCTGAAATTAGCATGCATATGCCAGCCCTAATTCCAGATGATTATTTGGGCGATGTACATCAACGGTTATTGTTCTACAAACGCATTAGTAATACGGACACTCAAGAGAAACTTGATAACATTCGTATGGAGTTGATTGATCGTTTTGGCTTACCACCGCAAGCAGTCAAACAGTTATTCTCTGTCCATCAGTTGCGTTTAAAAGCGGAGCAATTGGGTATTACTAAAATTGATATCAGCTCACATGGTGGCAGTATTGAGTTCTCACCAGATACACCAGTTCAAGCCATATCCATCATCCAAATGATGCAAAAGCATCCGACTTTCTTCCGAATGGACGGTGGACAACGTTTAAAAGTGATGGTCATGCTCGAAGAATATGACAAACGAATTCTATTTATAAATGACTTATTAGACAGTTTACTGAAGGAATTAACTCCAAATCACTAGATTTGGCGTATAAATTGCTTGTTTAGAATGAGTAGATTTTATGCGTGTTTTTTATATAGAAGAAACGCTTGATTTTTTTGAAAAATTTATTAGAGTCATAAGCAAGCAACGTTTTATTCAAATGCGGTTTATTTGTAATGAAACGTTCTGTACAGAATATTCACACCCATAAGGATGTGATAGTATTAGCCATCATTCTAATTTTGCATCATTTATAAAGATATGTTTAGTTTACATCCACAACTTGCTCAAGATACGTTTTATGTAGGCGACTTTCCTCTGTCAACATGTCGTTTGATGAATGATATGCAATTCCCGTGGCTTATTTTGATTCCACGTGTTCCGGGAATTACAGAGCTTTATGAATTAAGTCAGGCAGACCAAGAGCAGTTTTTACGTGAATCAAGCTGGTTATCAAGCCAATTGTCACGTGTATTCCGTGCAGACAAAATGAATGTAGCTGCATTGGGTAATATGGTTCCACAATTACATTTTCATCATGTTGTTCGTTATCAAAATGATGTGGCTTGGCCGAAACCAGTTTGGGGTACGCCAGCAGTTCCTTATAACAATGATGTCTTGGCACACATGCGCCAAACACTGATGCTTGCACTACGTGGTCAAGGTGATATGCCTTTTGATTGGCGTATGGACTAATCCCGATTTACGGACAATATCAGGATAGTAGAAGAATGAGTGTCCGTATGGGGGCGATCGAGTGCCGTTAGACAATTTAATCAGCAAAGAGCCTAAACAGTTTGAATATTTTCATCGTTTGATGGGATATATCATGCTGTCTTTGGTGATTGTTGTCTATCATTACACTCAGCCAGATACGCAATATCAAATCTATATTCCTGTATTTTTATTTTTTCTGATTTTAGTCGTTCCTAAGTTTTCTCATTGGTTAATTTATCGATATAGCAATCAAGTTAAGCGCAATGTGCTTTTTCTGATCGATATCATAGTAATTGCTGTACTAATGTCTGCAGTACATTTAAGCCTCGTTTTAACCTTTCTTGCGGTCTTTGCGCTGCTATATACAACCATTTATAACAAAATTAATTTCTTAATGATGTCCTTAGCTGGGATTGTTGGTGTCACTGTATTTTATTTATGTAATATTTATATCTTTGGTTTTCAAGAATATTTTGAGTCAACCAGCAGTGAGTTAACCGTTCTAGGTTTTTTGTGTCTTATTACATATTTCAGTGTAGGGACATTTTATCAACACACCCAAGTTCAGTCTTTGAGCAATAAAAAGAACCACTATTATGATCAGATGAATCGTTATATGGAATTCGCTAATCAATTGAGTCGTTATGCGCCAATGCAGCTTTGGCAATCGATTATGAAAGGTGAGTCTGAAGCTAAAATCGAATATAAACGTAAAAAACTCACGATTTTCTTTTCAGATATCCAAGGGTTCACAGAACTTTCTGAAACATTAATCCCAGACGATTTAGCATTTCTACTCAATGACTATTTGAGTCATATGACTGAGATTGCCAAACAGTATGAAGCGACTGTCGATAAATTTATGGGTGATGCAATTCTAATCTTCTTTGGTGATCCACATAGCCAAGGTGTAGAGCAAGATGCAAAAACCTGTTTAGAGATGGCAATGGTTATGCGTCAGCAAATGAAGTTACTGCGTGAACGCTGGATTAAAATGGGTTATCCGCCGCTACACATTCGTATGGGTATTTCTACAGGGTATTGTCACGTTGGGAACTATGGTGCGGCTCACCGTATGGCTTATACCATCGTTGGACGTGATGCAAACTTGGCTGCAAGATTACAAAGTGCGGCCGAAGTCGATGAAATTTTGATTTCAGACGATACGCATCATTTAGTGAAAAATGACTATTTATGTGCACCTAAAGCACCGATCTTCTTAAAAGGCATCAAAGGCCCAGTACGTACTTGGCAAGTGATGGAAAAATACACCTCTCAGAAAACAGATTATCAACGTTGGTTCGATTACGAATATAAAGGCTTTAATCTATTATTGAACTTAGATGAAGTGCAAAACTTTGAATATCCTGAACTAATACATGTTTTAGAACGTATGATTCAACGCTTACAAACTCAGCAAAGAATGACCAACTCTGCTGGTATCGTAAAACTGAATTTAGAAGATGAAGTGATCGAAGAAGTCAAAAAAACTGAATCGCACTCTTAATTTCACATATACATTATATAAATTAGATCTAATCGTATCGCGTAAAATTTTAAAAATAACTCAATTCATTCTTATATCAAAGCGGCATATTTTTTGAAATGTTGAATTTATTTATGCATAAAAAAGCCAGTGACGATGAACTGGCTTTTTGATTATAGAAAATTATCTATAAATTAATGATTTTCTGAAGCATGGTTGATGGTGTATTTAGGAATTTCGATTTCCAAATCTTCATCTTCAATTTTTACTTGGCATGACAGGCGAGAGTCTGGTTCTAATCCCCAAGCACGATCGAGAAGATCTGCTTCGACATCATCCATTTCATCTAGACCATCAAAACCTTTACGTACAACCACATGGCAAGTGGTGCACGCTTTAGACATATCACATGCATGCTCAATTTTGATGCCGTTTTTTAACATGCTTTCGCAAAGGTTAGCATTTGATTCGACTTCAAACTCAGCGCCGTTTGGGCAGATTGTTGCGTGAGGCAGTACTTTAATACGTGGCATAATCTTGACCTATAAATTAATTTGAGTTTGACCAGTCATCGAGTTTTGTGCCTTTCAATGCGGCATCAATGTGCTGATTCATACGAGCTGCAGCAAATGCATCGCTATGTATTTTAAGCTGTTCTACAGCATGTTCAATAGCTTTGATATCTGTCGTTTCAAGTGCAGCATCTAAAACAGTGCGTGCAGCAGTGAGGGAACTATGTTGCTCTTGGTTTAGGAGTTGAGCATCCACTTTAAGTGCTTGATCAAGTGCTTCAAGTTCACGTTTTGCTTCAACCTTGGTTTCTTGAAGATGACGTAAGTTTTTATCTTCTTCAGCAAACTTATAACCATCAATCAGTAAGCGTTCAGTATCGGCATCAGATAAACCATAAGATGGTTTGATGTCAATTTGAGCATGCACACCAGAAGTGGTTTCTTTGGCTGACACAGTTAGTAAACCATCAGCGTCGACCTGGAAAGTCACTTCAATACGCGCTTGACCCGCAGTCATCGGTGGAATACCACGAAGCACAAAACGACCTAGACTACGGCAATGTTCAACTAGATCACGTTCACCTTGTACAACATGAATCAACATCGCTGTTTGACCATCTTGATAGGTTGTGAATTCTTGGCGACGCGCCACTGGAATGGCTGTATTACGCGAAATAAGGCGCTCAACCAAACCGCCCATGGTTTCTAAACCTAAAGAAAGCGGCGTGACGTCTAAAAGCAATGAACCATCTTTAGAGTTACCAATAAGCTGGTTCGCTGTAATCGAGGCGCCAATGGCCACAACTTCATCAGGGTTAATGGTGCAAAGTGGTTCTTGATTGAAGACATCTTGAACAGCTTTTTGCACAGCATATGAACGGGTAGAACCACCGACTAATACCACATTTTGAATATCGCTGAGTTCAAGCTTGGCATCACGCATGACACGTTTACAAACGCTGATGGTTTTATCTAAAGCAACTTTGATGATGGATTCAAAAGTAGGGCGGTCTAAAGTCAATGATTGATCAAGAACTTTAAGCTCTACAGATTCAGCCTCGGTTAGAGCTTCTTTTGCTTTACGAGCAGAAACGATGAAATGTGCATATTCAGCATCATCTAAAGTTTCAATATTCAGTTGTTTTTTTGCCCATTTTACAATCAGACGGTCTAAGTCATCACCACCAAGCGCCGTGTGGCCACCCGTTGCTAGAACTTCAAAAACACCTTGAGAGAAACGTAAAATTGAAACGTCAAAAGTACCGCCACCTAAATCATAGATCACATAGTTTTGATCATGTGCAAGATTGGTGTCTTGGTCTAAGCCATAAGCCACTGCAGCAGCAGTCGGTTCATTTAAAAGACGCAGTACATTTAAGCCTGCAAGCTGAGCTGCATCACGCGTTGCTTGACGCTGTGCTTCATCAAAATAGGCAGGCACAGTAATGACAGCACCATTTACTGGATTGTTTAAGCTGCTTTCTGCACGGTCTTTTAATTGTTTTAAAATTTCAGCAGAAATTTCAACGGGTGTTTTACGACCTTGTGCAGTTTCAAAAGCAGGCATTTCATTCGCTTCACCGACTAAGTTGTACGGGTGTTGGAATTTAATATCTGCCTTAGAGCGACCCATAAAGCGTTTTACAGAAACGATAGTATTTTTAGGATCAGTCGTTAAGAATGCCTTTGCGTCGTCACCATATTGCGTAGTGGATTCGCCGTAGTGTGCAATAGAAGGGAGTAACACACGACCATGTTCATCGTTAAGCACTTTCGCTTTACCAGAAAGTACCGTGGCTACTAAAGAGTGTGTAGTCCCAAGATCGATACCAATTGCGATGCGGTGTTCATGCGGCGCACTTGATTGACCAGGTTCTGCAATTTGCAAGAGAGCCATGTGTGTTACATCCTTTGAACGTCAAATATAAAAAATAAATTAAAAATCATCGTCTAAATCAAAGCTATCGTCGTCTAAGAAGCGATCTTCAGCTTTATCGATGTCAGCCATTACTTTTTGGAAGAAGCGTAATTTACGTACGGTATCACGTGCTTCAGCCCAGTCTTCGTCGTCATAATCAATCTTGAATTCACGAACCAAACCGTCAATCCATTGCTGAACTTCAGTTTTAAGTGAAGTGAGGTCATCAGCAGAGCCTGCCTCATCTAACTGTTCACGAATTTCTAAGGCATCTTGTAGGAACTCAAAATCACTAATCGATTGATCAAGGTGATAATCTTGTTTTTTGAGACTTAAAAGATATGCAGCGCGGCTATCAACATTGGATAAAGCTTTAAATGCTTGATTAATCTCACTAGATTTTATCAGGGCTAGATCTTTATCTTCGGCTTTATCTGGATGATATTGTTGCTGCAACTTTAAAAATTCAGCTTTTAAAACTGCTAAATCAATATCGAGTGCTACAGGTAAGTTAAACAACTCAAAATGATTCATGGGAGATGGTGTCCGCAATAGAGGTGCAAAAAGTGTTGCTTTAAATGCAATTAAAACAGTGAATTTTACACTGTTTTAATGCAAAAAGGAGCGTGGTAATGGCTTAAACCGTAAACGATTCGCCGCAGCCACATTCGCCTTTTTTATTTGGGTTATTAAATTCAAAACCTTCGTTTAAACCATTTTTCACATAGTCCATCTCCATACCTTCAAGATAAACTAAGCTTTTTGGATCAACGAATACTTTTACGCCAAACTGATCGAATACTTGGTCATGCGTGTCAATATCATCGACAAACTCAAGTACATAAGCTAAACCCGAACAGCCAGAAGTTTTCACGCCAACGCGAATACCTTCACCCTTACCGCGATTCTTGATGTAATTGCTGATATGAGTTGCAGCATTTTCAGTTAAATGAATCATGAAAACTCCGTTAATCTTTTTTAAAACACGTAAACAATTAAGCTTTTACTTTCTTGCTACGGTAGTCTTCTACAGCAGCTTTGATTGCATCTTCAGCAAGTACAGAGCAGTGTACTTTTACTGGTGGAAGTGCAAGTTCAGTTGCAATATCAATGTTCTTAATTGCTTGAGCTTCATCAAGAGTTTTGCCTTTTAGCCACTCTGTTACTAATGAGCTAGATGCAATTGCTGAACCACAACCGTAAGTTTTGAAGCGAGCTTCTTCAATTACGCCGTTGTCATCAACTTGGATCTGTAGACGCATAACATCGCCACAAGCTGGTGCACCGACCATACCTGTACCAACGTTTTCTGCATTTTTGTCTAAAACACCAACATTACGAGGGTTTTCGTAATGATCAATTACTTTTTCGCTATAAGCCATGATGCTTCTCCAAACCTCGGGGTCAGCCTTAAGATTAATATGGGGGTGAAATTACGTTAATCAATGAGATAGCCTTAAAATAAAAGCTATCTCACCGGGATGAATTAGTGTTCAGCCCATTCTACAGAATTAAGGTCGATACCTTCTTTGTACATGTCCCAAAGCGGTGAAAGATCACGTAGTTTTTCAACTGCTGCTTTGGTAATTTCAAGTACGTGGTCAATATCGGCTTCAGTGGTGTATTTACCAAAGCTGAAACGAATCGAGCTGTGAGCCAATTCGTCTGATAGACCCAATGCACGAAGTACATAAGATGGTTCTAAAGTTGCTGATGTACATGCAGAACCAGAAGATACTGCACAATCTTTAAGTGCCATCATTAACGATTCACCTTCAACAAAGTTAAAGCTGACGTTTAGATAGTTTGCAACGTTGTATTCTGGGTGACCGTTCAGAAAGACTTGTTCAAGATCTTGCAAGCCATTCCAAAGTTTGTCACGAAGTACACGAATACGAGTTTGTTCAGCATGCAGGTTTTTGCCGGCAAGTTCGAACGCTTCGCCCATACCCACGATTTGGTGAGTCGCTAGCGTACCTGAACGCATACCACGTTCATGACCGCCACCGTGCATTTGCGCTTTAATACGTACACGTGGTTGACGACGTACATAAAGAGCACCAATACCTTTAGGACCATAGATTTTGTGGCCAGAGAAACTCATCAAATCAACTTTCATTGTTGAAAGATCAATTTCTACTTTACCAGCAGCTTGCGCAGCATCTACGTGGAAATAAGTTTTGTTTGCACGAGTCAATTCACCGATTGCAGCTACATCTGTAGTTGTACCGATTTCATTGTTCACCATCATCAAAGATACAAGAATTGTATCTGGACGAAGGGCAGCTTGAACCATTTCAGGTGTGATTAAACCTGTTTTTGCTTCTGGCTCAAGATAAGTAATTTCGAAGCCTTCTTCTTCAAGCTCGCGGCAAGTATCAAGAATTGCTTTATGTTCAATTTTACTTGTAATAATGTGCTTGCCTTTAGATGCATAGAACTGAGCAATACCTTTAAGCGCAAGGTTGTCAGATTCAGTTGCACCAGAAGTCCAAACGATTTCGCGTGGATCAGCTTTTACTAGATTAGCAACTTGTTCACGTGCATATTCTACTTTTTCTTCTGCCTGCCAGCCGTAAGCATGAGAACGAGAAGCTGCATTACCAAAAGTACCGTCAAACGTTAGACATTCCATCATACGTTCTGCGACTTGAGGGTCTACAGGTGTAGTTGCTGCATAGTCAAGATAAATAGGACGCTTCATGTCAAATACCTGTAACCGATAAAAGGGCTGAATCAAAGTTTGCTGAATTTTGACGAATTGATACGGTTTGAACGTTATCGCGTGCTACAAGGTCAGCAAGGGTGATTTTTGCAAGATAATCGGCAATGTGGTGGGAGAGTTCCTGCCATAAATCGTGAGTCAAGCACATTGCACCATTTTGGCAGTTGCCTTTGTGGTCACAACGGGTTGCATCAACTGTTTCATTTACAGCTTCAATAATTTCCAAAACAGTGATGTCTTCAGCACTACGAGCAAGGTGATAACCACCGTTAGCTCCACGGATGCTGGAAACTAAGCCGTGACGCTTTAATTTTGCAAATAACTGCTCAAGATAGGCCACTGAAATGGTTTGACGAGCTGCAATTTCTGCAAGAGTGATCGTTTGTTCAGTTGGCTGCAAAGCTAGATCAAGTAGAGCAGTCACTGCGTAGCGACCGCGAGTTGTTAAGCGCATGATTCGATACACATGTTAAGTCTAGATGTGCAGATTTTATGAATCCTGACTAAAATAGTCAAGTTTTTTTGAGATTGTTTATTTGTTTTATTTTGTCTGAAAAATTATGTATTTATTTGAACCACACATTATACACTAATAACGTTATTAAAAGAACAGATATTAGACTAAAAGCGATATTAATCCGCTTTTGACGACGTTCGATACGCTTAATACGGTTTTTGTATTGTTTAACTTCAACTTGTAGCGTGTTTATTTTAGAGCGTTGCTGTTCGATTTTTTCTAAAAGTGGGGCAATACGTTTTTTAGACGCAACGATATCGTTTTCTTCGACAGGTTCAGACAACCAGTGTTTCCAGTCAGATAAAATTTTCGGCACACTAAATAAAGAAACCAAATCACGAAATTCATCTTTTAAAACCACATCGCCATCGATACGCATGGTTTTGATGCTTTTACGATTACCAAATACAAAAATTTTCACCAAATCCATTAATGTCGTACGGACATCAAGGTCGATGGCTTTATCTGGAGATTTAGTGTCGAACAGAATGCCGTGCTCAGTAAACTGAACATAAAAGTCAAAATAAGGGATGTAGCTATTTATTTTTAGTGCGACTTTTTGATCAACAAATTTTTTAGCTTGTAATGCTACAACACGGTCATGTTTTAAAATGAAGGTAAAAATCGTTTCTAAAACAATCAGGGTCATAGTAAGCAACAAATGTGGTTGAGCTTGTGTTTGTTGCGTATCGCTCATAAAAAATGTCCTTGTTAAAATCTGAAAGCACTGGAAACTGAGCGTCCTGCTCTAGAGGAACTTAGAATATACCAAAAAGTTGGTAATTCACTAGCTTTGTAGAACAGTTTAATCAATCTATCAAGTTATATGTTTGCTATTATGTTGTTAAAATGAATAATCACATGTTGATGTGCACATAAAATAATCAGGAGAAGTGCGGATTATGGAAAATACAGAAAGCATAATTGACGATGCACAGGAAACATCAGAAAAGCTGGCTAAACCTCGGGTACGTAGTCATTCTGATCGTCGCTCTAAAATGGATTTTCGTAAATATACCAAACAGATTTGGTTGGCTGGATTAGGTGCTTTTTCACGTGCTGAGGGAGAGGGAAATAAGCTTTTTGACTCTTTAGTCAAAGTTGGAGAGGAGCTTGAGTCCAAAACGATTGATATTGCAGATCAAACTGTCGAAAAAGTTTCAGAAAAAGCCAAGGAATCTGTAACCGATACGAAAGATAAGGTAGAAAAAATTTTAGATAATGGTGTTAATCATTCTTTAAACCGTTTAGGATTGGTGACTGTAAAGGATTTACAGCACTTAGAAAGGCTTATACTTCAATTACATACTAAAGTTGACCAATTGGCCGAAGAAAATGCCCAACTGAGGGCCGAAATATTAAAAAAACACTAACTTTTTTAATATTATCGAATTTTCAAGGTTTTTTTCGTCAAAAAATTCTATAAAAAGAGGTTGAGGAGTATTGCGTTTAACCCTAAAGCATTGCTATAAAGGCGTTATGGCGTTTTATACAAATTCTTGAACCTTAAATAAACGATATTAAGAGGACGTAATTTTCATGAATAAATCAGAATTAATTGATGCAATTGCCGAAAATGGGGGATTATCTAAGGCCGATGCCGGTAAAGCTTTAGATGCTACAATTGCTGCAGTTACCAATGCATTAAAAGCTGGTGATACAGTTACTTTAGTTGGTTTCGGTACTTTCAGCGTAAAAGAACGCGCTGCACGTACTGGTCGTAACCCACAAACTGGTGCGACTTTAGAAATCAAAGCAAGCAAAGTTCCTAGCTTCAAAGCGGGTAAAGGCTTGAAAGATTCTGTAGCTTAATCTTATTAAGCACATGAGACGCGCCATAAATTGGCGCGTTTTTTATTGGTAAATGTGATTAATTGATATATCGCATTCATTCATCTCGGGTTTTCGGTTAAAATTCACCGCAAATAAAATATTGGAATACTTATGGAATCGTTTCGTAAAGTCATTAAGGGTTGGCTGGGCAAGGTCTTGCTCGTTTTGTTTTTGACCCCTTTAGCACTTGTAGGTATTGAAGGATATTTTAGTGGTGGATCTAAAGATGCAGCAAAGACTGTAAACGGTACTGAAATTTCTCAAAAAGAACTCGAAGCACTGACGAACTCATTAAAAGAACAATATCTGGCATATGCTCAGGGTGATGAAACATTATTGAATCAAAATTTCATTAGCAATAAAGCGATGGATACTTTGGTTTCACGCCAATTGCTATTGCAACAAGCTGATAAATTAGGCATTAGCTTAAGTGATGCACAAATTGTGCAAATGATTCATCAGCAGCCAAGCTTTCAAGTCAATGGTCAATTTTCTGATGAAGCGTTTGGGCGATACCTTGAATCGATTGGTATGACGAATCGCACATTCATTGATAATTTACGTAAAGACCATGCTTTAAAAATGTTGTCAACAACATTTATGGAATATGCATTGGTGAGTAAGCTTGATATCTTGCAAATTGCGAACTTACAAACGGAACAACGTAGTATTCAGTTGGCGAGCATTAATCTTGAAAATTACAAGAAAAATGTAAAAGTATCTGATGCTGAAATTGCCGCTTATTATGAGCAGCATAAAAACAAATTTAAGCAAGCAACTAGTGTTGATGCAGATTTTGTCGTATTAACACCTGCCAATATTACTGCACCTGTAGAAGCTGTAACTGATGCTGAATTGAAAGAAGCGTATAACAGCTTTGTTGAGAATGCACAGAAGTCAGTTAAACCTATCGTTAAGCACATCATGATCACTGCGGACAATCGTTCAGATGCCGAAGCTAAAAAACTGGCTGAAAGTGTTCAAGCTAAAATTAAAGCGGGTTTAAGCTTTAACCAAGCTGCTGCGCAATTCTCTGAAGATCCTGAATCTAAAGCGAAAGGTGGTGAACTGGTTGCTTATGAAAAAGGTGTATTTGGTGATGCATTTGATGCAGCAGTTGAAGGTGCTCAAGCTGGTCAAGTGACTGCTCCAGTGAAAACAGACAGTGGTTATCACTTGATCGAAAAAGTGGCGCCAGCTGTAAAAGTGGCTTCATTTGAACAGGAAAAGGCACGTCTACAAGCAGAAGTCGCTGCTTCGAAAAAAGCCAATGTTTTTTCTGACACTGTAAACAGCCTCAATGATATGGTTGTGAGCAGTGATGCCCTTGATGTCGTGGGTCAAGAAGTGAAAGGCGTAAAAGTACAATCATTGAATGGCTTAACATTAGCATCGCAACATCCAGTTTTAAGTGATGCAAACGTCAAAGTTAAATTGTTTAACGATGATGTTAAAAATGGTGAACGTAATGTTTCATCGAGCATTCAGTTGAAAAACGGTGATGTAGTTTGGGTGAAAGTGCGTAACTACCATGCTGCAGGTGTTCAAACCTTAGCTGAAGCGAAAGCGCATGTGAAAACTCAGCTGATTGAAAAGAAAGCGTCTGATGCTGCAAAAGCCCAGATTCAAGCGACATTGAAAGAGTTTGCTGCAAAACCTGCTGCTTCAGTCGCGAAAGGCAATTTAAACTTTGAAAATGCGGGTACCTTCACTCGTGCTGATGGTTTGTTGAAACGCGAAATTCAACGTGCTGCATTTAGTGTAAAAGCGCCGAAAGCAGGTCATTGGTCTGTTACGACTACAAATCTACCAAATGAGTTGGTTGTGGTTGCTGTGACTGCAGTGAACAAACAATCTGATGAGGCATTAACGGGTGAGCAGTTAGATGAGTTAAAAAAACTTTATCAACAGCTTCGTGGTCAGCAAGAATTTGATGACTACACACGTTATCTAAAAGATCATGCCAAAATTAAATAATTAAGGTAGCTTTAAAAAAACCAGCTTTCGAGCTGGTTTTTTTTGGCTTAAATTGACAGATATAATTTTTATTTTAAAGATTTGGCAAATGAAATATCGACTCTAGCATCGTAGATTGGTGTTCTCAAAAAAATAATATGAAGAAGAAATAACTCATCACGACAAAGGATTAAGCGGATGACATCTCTGTATATGCCTCAATTTAAACGTTTAAAGAACCCGTTATTGCGATGGATAGATCATTATTTTAAGCACATGATATTAATGCTATTAACGATTTGCGTTGCAAGTAGTATTCAAGCTGCAGAACGAAACTTTCAAAATGTTCTAGAGCAGGAAAGAGCTTGGGCGGGCTTGACCAGTAAAAAAGTCAAAAATAATGAAATCGAATGGACATACAGTGAAGGAGGAGATCCACGAAAACCGACGCTGTTGTTGCTGCATGGTTTGTCAGGCACGCGTGATAATTGGAACCGCGTTGCCCGTTATTTAACGGCCAACTATCATGTCATTATTCCTGATCTGCCAGCACATGGAGAAACTATTGTCGCAGATCAATTTGATCTATCGATTCCAAATTTAACTGAAAAATTACGACGATTTATTGATGCTACAAAGTTAGATCCAAATTTACATATCGCAGGGCATTCGATGGGTGGTGCAATTGCCATGCTCTATAGCGCTCAGTATCCCTTAGAAGTGAAATCTTTATTGTTGGTGGATTCGGCAGGTGTCTTTAAGTCGAGTAATACAGTGTATTTAAAAGATACGGCAAAGCTTACAGAGCTAGTGGTCAGAAAAACTGGTGATTTTGATCGCGTGATGAAGATCGTGATGCAATCCCCGCCTTTTATTCCACAAGAATTAAAAATTGGGCAAGAAAAGTTAATGATAGTTCAGTCTAATCAAACCAATAAAATGGTGGAGCAACTGCAAAAAATGGCGACCTTGTATACGCCGGAGTCCTTTGCTTTGGCTGCACGAGGCATTGATGCACCTGTGTTTATTATCTGGGGGAAGCAAGATCAGATTATCAATGTTGAAGTGGCAGAAGAACTGAGACGCTTATTTAAAAAAGCCGAAAAGCCTCTGATTTTAGACCATGTTGGTCATATGCCTATCTTAGAAGCGGAGCAGTTAATGGCGTTGCCATATTTAAAGTTTCTTTCAACTGTTCAATGAATCAAATCGGTAAAGTGTGTGAAAAAAAAGCGAGAAATATCTCGCTTTTTTAAACTTAATTAGACACGTTAAGTCGATTTAAGTACGTACTTTAATTTCATAGCCCGTGTATTTACGAATATTGATCACACCGGTATCCAAAATCAGATACTGACCTTTAATCCCTTGTAATTTTCCTCGAATAATCGGTGTTTTGTCCAAATTATGCGATTTGATTTTTTCAGGATATTCCTCTACCGGGTAGATAAATTGGCGTGGCAACTCATCTTCTAACAGTTCAACAGTTTCATTAAACTCTAAATTTTGGCTAAATTCTTCACGAATGGTCTGAATTTTTGGTGCAAATTCTTCCACCAATTGGTCGCGAATTTCGATCAGGTTGATGGGTTCTGCTTCACCTTTGAGCAATTTACGCCAATCAGTTTTATCGGCCACTTGCGTTCCAAACATGACTTCAAGCTGACCAGATAGACGACGTGAACCAACTTTCATAATAGGCAAAGCTTGCGTCGCACCTTGGTCCAGCCAACGTGTAGGCATTTGACCAAGTCGAGTAATCCCCACTTTTAAGGCACTCGAATTGGCTAAATAGACAATATGCGGTTGAAAGCAAACTTCATGGGCAAAATCATCTTCACGGCAAGTCCCGAGATGATAATGACAGGTTTCGGGCTTCATAATGCACATATCACAAGAAGCCTTAGTCTTCATGCATTTGAAGCAATGACCTTGTGAATAAGATTTAGGTGTTTTTGCACCGCAAGAAATACAGTAAATATTTCCCGTGGCTTCGATTTCAATTTCTTGGCCAAGGCTAAACGGTAGATCAACTTCTGAGCGATCTAGAATAAATTTATACTCAACATTTGCCTTGTGTGTATGTTGATCAGTTACACTAAGGTCTTTAAGACCTGCATGCATTTTATGGCAAATGCCTTGTAGTTCCATACGAATACTCACTTCATTGTTAAGGATGCGGTCAATGGCTGAACAAAATGTCATCACTTCTATGCTAGACGATTTGTCAAAAGAGCAGCCCATTTCAACCGCAATCTGTATTGGTCAGGATCTTGAGCAATACAATCAATTTCATCCAATTCAATGGCAACATTTTAACGTAACTGAGTTTTTAAATCTGCCTTTTACCCAGCGTTTTGACCTTGGATTTGTGATTCTTGATACTGAAACCATGTTGAGTTTGGATCAGCAGCAGAAAACGCAGATGTTGGTAAAATTGCGTGACCTATTTGCCAAACGCATCGTGGTGGTGAGTAAGTTACACGATGAACAATTATTACGTGCTTTAGGCTTTACTCAGCTCATTGATAAAACCACGCATGAAAGTGATTTTGCTTTATGGCAGTTTAATATTTTGACTTATAAACATATTCCAGATTGGTTTAACTCTAAATTTTGGGCAAATCCTGAAAACTGGGATAAATTCCGTTGGTAACAAATACTTAGCCTGCGAGAAATTGCAAAAATTAACAAACATTTATGATAAATCAGTGTTTTCCCACGTATGCTGTAATGAATTTATCTAGGTTTCACTGGGAAAAATAAAATGACAAATTTATATAATATTGTTGAGATTTTAGCAAAGCAGGCCCTTGGTGGTGCAAACAATCAAAATCAACAAGGTGGTCTGGGTGGTATTTTAGGTTCGGTGCTGGGTCAATTGGGCGCAAATGCAGGCACTCAAAATACCCAAACTAATGCTCAAAACCAAGCAGGTGGTTTAGGTGGAATTTTAGGCTCTGTGTTGGGCCAACTGGGTGGTGCAGCGCAGCCGCAGCAACGTAGTAGCGGTGGTAATGCATCAACCATTTTAGTAGCAGTGTTACCTCTGGTGCTGGCTTGGATTCAAAAACAAGGTGGCCTACAAGGTGCTTTGGATAAATTACGTGGACAGGGCTTGAGCAGTCAGGTTGATGATTGGGTATCTACAGGCCCTGGTGATAATGCTGCTGTGACTAATCAACAAGTACAAAATTTATTTGATGATGCCGAAGTGGAGCAAGTTGCACAAGAAACACAAACTCAGAAACAAGATGTATATAGCGCAATTTCAACGGTATTGCCGCAAATTATTGACTCATTGACGCCACAAGCTGGACAAACCAATCAGCAAGAAGCGAATGCTGATATTCAACAAGTGATGAATTTGGTCTCAGGTTTCCTGAAGCGTTAATCAAAATATCGATTTAGGTATTTGATTGAATACAAGCCAGTGAACACTGGCTTTTTTATGATTTGAAAAATGATAACAATGTGACGCTTAGATTGTCACTAGGATGGATTAAATAGACGGTTCGACACACTGATTTTTTTGCCAATATAGTGTGATTTTTTTTGACGAATCAAAATGATTTTCGACTGAAACTCTAACTCACCAAATTCTGGCTCAACTTGCACATAATGTAGTTGACCAAACTCATCACGCACCCGCGCTTGAGCTGAAAAGCCGGGACGGGCATTTCCACTTGAAATGGTGGCTAGACGACCCAGTAGGTTAACGGTTTGTTTTTTATATTTGGGTGGGATAACCTGATCCAAACAATGAATCATAAATACCGTAAAGAATATGGCAATAATCAACGCAGGTAAAATCAGATAATAAGCGGGAACGAATTGACCTTCTTTGGCATGGATGCAAAACTGAAGTACATAGCCTGCAAAGCTAAAATTCATCAGTAAAAAGAACAAAATCAGAGACTTGGAAAATTTGACATTCAATAATGCCAATTCTTGTATGCGCTGAGGGGCAATTCTTTTTAAAACTTGGCTAGGACTAATATTGATATAGTAGCCAATGGTTTCAACCATGCCCAATAACAGTACGGCTAATAAACTTAAATGAAAGGGTATTAAGTTATAGTCTGTTATAAATGCGGACATGGTTGTATTCCAGTGTTTATTCTTCTGTGAGGTAGATTCCACCATCAGAATGCACGTTAATGTTCACTTTTTCAAGGGCTTGACCCTGGCATGGACCAGAAATACATTCCCCAGATTCGACCATAAACAGGGCGCCATGTGTTGAGCACTCAATAAATTCTTGGTCACGATCTAGAAACTGATTTTCTAGAAACTCAAGTTCTACGTGCAAGTGTGGGCAGTTATTTTGATAAGCGTAAAACATGCCATCACGTTGGGTGATAAAAATCGTTTCACCTTCAGGCGTTTCGAATGATCGTGCTTCACGTTCTGGCACATCATCCGTCATGCAAATTTTAAACATTAAGCACATTCCTTTTGAAATGATTGTAAAAGCTGAGCATAGTCTTCCACTGCTAGGCGTGGACCAAACTGAGCCACAACTTCACTTGAAATCAAGATGGCAAGTTCAGCAGCCGTTTGATAGTCATGACCTGCATTCAGTGCATATAGGAAAGCACCAGCAAATGCATCACCTGCACCATTGGTATCTACTGCGGTAACTTTACGACCTGGCACGGTAAATGTTGCTGCTTCTTTATGGATTAAGGCACCTTTGGCACTTAATGTAATGACAATGTGTTTGCTTAGTGATTGCAATTTAGCAAGTGCAGCATCTAAATGATCTGTTTCTGTGTACATCAGCGCTTCTTGTTCATTACAGAACAATAAGTCCACGCCATCATCGAGTAACTCATCTAAACCTTGACGTGCATATTGCACCATTGCTGGATCAGATAAAGTCAATGCAATTTGTACACCATTGGCTTTGGCGATTTGACGTGCTTGTTTAACCGCTAGGCGTGCGCTGTCTGATGTAGAAAGATAACCTTCGATATATAACCATTTCGCAGTATTTAAGTTGCTAAAATCAATTTGGCTATCAGTTAATTCAGCAGTAATACCGAGGTAAGTATGCATCGTACGTTCAGAATCAGGGCTGACCAATACCATACATGTGCCAGTTACACCTTCACTGATTGATTGAGTTGCAGTTTGGATGCCAGCGTCGTTTAAACCATTTAGGTAAATTTGACCTAAGTCATCATTGCCGACACGACAACCATAAAATGCAGTTCCGCCTAAAGCACTAAAAGCAACCGTAGTATTTGCTGCAGAACCACCAGAAGCTTGACCTTTATATTCTTGAGTCGCTTTTAGATTGTTATAAAGGGCTGCTTGAGTATCACCATCAGTCAGTTGCATCGTACCTTTTTGCAGATTGTGTTGAATTAGGAATTCGTCAGAGACTTTAAATTCTTGGTCAATAAGTGCATTACCAATTGCAAAAAGGTCAACAGTTGCCATGTTGTATAATCACATCAAAAAATGAAAGTGCTAAGTTTACACGAATGCTCAGGATTGCTGTAGTTTGTTGAAGAAAATTCAATTAAAGGACAGGTGTGTGTAAAAATCGGGCAAATCCATTATATTTTTACATTTTTTTTGAATTAGTTGCCGTTTTAATCAGCTTTGCTATTGTGCAAATCGAAAAATTTTACTTTTATAGAGCTATAGGGTGTTCAGACTGAATCAAGATGATTTGGTCATCATAAATAGATAACAGATTAAAAGTGTGAATATATGGAAATTACGATTCGTCCAGCAGAGCAACTTCCTGCTCAAATCGAAAATATTGCTGCTTTGGCGCAGCATGAAGGCTATACATTTATACACCGTTTAATTGAAGAATATCAAAGTGGTAAAAATCGTTTTGACCAAACGGGTGAGCAATTATTGCTTGCTTATGATGGCGATAAATTGATTGCTTGTGGCGGTTTAAATCAGCAATGGGGTGATACTGGTGTAGAAGAACGGATTGGACGAGTTCGCCGTTTCTATGTGCATCCGCAGTACCGTCAGCATGGCGTGGGTAAGCAGCTATTGGTGGAATTGGAAAAGGGTGCAAAAAAACACTTTTCTGCACTGTGCTTAAATACTGAGCTTAAAAATGCTGCCAAATTCTATCAAAAACAGAATTATGTCTATGTCGAAAGTCATCCAAATTATAATTATTTTAAATATCTGGTTTAGTTTTAAATACCAAAATAGACTCTAAATACTGTAAATGAAGCATCCGATATCGGATGCTTTTTTCTTGTGATAATTCTAAAAAAGAGCGCCTTATTTTAAGCAAAGTTTTAAGCAAAAATTCATTTTAGTTATCGAAGATATAAGCATCAAAATAACTGCATAGAGTGAAGTATATGCAAGTGCATGAGCTACAAAACTATGTTAAAAAAGTCCCTGAGATTACCGCACTGTTTTGGTTGACCAAAATTTTTGCGACCACCTTTGGTGAAACCAGTGGTGATGCATTGTCCATGTCCTTAAATTTGGGCTATCTACTCAGTACCTTTATTTTCGCAAGCATATTTATCAGTTTGCTGTATTTTCAAATAAAGTCCAAAGCCTATAAACCTTATTTATATTGGGCCACGATTATTGCCAGTACCACGGTAGGTACGACTTTAGCGGATTTTGTAGATCGTTCTTTAGGGATTTGCTACTTGGGTGGTAGTTTGCTGTTGCTGAGTTTGGTGCTCATATCGCTTTTTAGTTGGTATCGAGTCGAAGGATCGATCAATCCAAGTGTAGTGAATTTGCCGCGAACACAGATCTTTTATTGGTTGACGATTACATTTACTCAAACATTAGGTACGGCTTTGGGGGACTGGACTTCCGATAGTGCAGGATTAGGCTATAGCGGTGGCATTTGGCTATTTGGTGGTTTAATTCTATTGATGGCGTTGTTGTACTTTTTTAGTCGGGTCTCAAAGACGTTTATATTTTGGGCCACTTTTGTTTTGACACGTCCATTGGGCGCTGTTGTCGGTGATTTTTTAGACAAGCCAATCAGTTCAGGTGGATTGGATCTAAGTCGCTTTATGGCTTCTTTTGTATTGTTGTTGGCGATTGTGATTTGTGTCTATTGGTCAACACGAAATGATAGGCAATCCATAAAACCAGTCTAAATGTTTTAGTGCGAAAACAAGTGATTTTTAAAATTAAAGTTCAAGTTGATTAAAACAGTTGGAAATGTTGTTTCGGTGAATCTAGTTGTGATTTTTTAAGGTATACTTTGCCTAATTTAAATGAATAGATTAGGAGCACACATGACTGTAGATGTCACTGAAACCATTTCTCAAACTGTACATCCCGCGTTTCAGTTGATTCGTCAACATCATGTTGAAGCTTTAGACATTTTAGTGTCTGAATATAAACACAAAGTGACTGGCGCAGTGCATTATCACTTAGCCACAAACCATGATGAAAATGTATTTTTAGTTGCCTTCCGTACACAGCCGATGGATTCAAAAGGTGAGGCGCATATTCTTGAGCACACAGCACTCTGTGGCTCAGAAAAGTTCCCTGTACGTGACCCATTCTTTTTAATGATCCGTCGTTCCCTCAATACGTTTATGAACGCGTTTACCGCAGCGGACTGGACGGCTTATCCATTTGCAACGCAAAACAAAAAAGATTTCCAAAACTTGTTAGAAGTTTATATGGATGCTGCTTTTGCTGCGAATTTGAACCCGCTTGATTTTGCACAAGAAGGGATTCGTATTGAGCTAGAAAATGGCGAAGCTGTATATAAAGGCGTGGTATTTAATGAAATGAAAGGTGCAATGAGTTCACCTTCAGATCAATTGTATCACCAACTTGCCCATCATTTATTCCCAGAAACAACTTATCATTACAACTCAGGCGGTGATCCGAAAGACATTCCTGACTTAAGCTATGAAGAGTTGGTCAGTTTCTACAAATCACATTATCACCCAAGTAATGCGGTGTTCATGACCTTTGGTAATGAGCCTGCATATAATTTACAAGAACAGTTTGAAACGCTTGCTTTGTCTAAATTTGAAAAAGGTCAAACGCTGTATTCAAAACCTGAACGTCGTTTAACTGCGCCTGTAACTGTAACTGAAACGTATGCAGTTGATGCTGAAGACCTCAAAGACAAAACCTATCATGTGCTTTCTTGGTTATTGCCAGAAGCAAGTAATATCAAATTACGTTTAGGTATGCGTTTGGTTGAGGGGGTATTGCTTGAAGATTCTGCTTCACCATTACGTCATTACTTAGAAACCTGTGGTTATGCACAGTCGACTGGTCCATTCATGGGCGTAGATGACTCAAACTATGAAATGACGTTCTACTGTGCAATTCAAGGTTCAAACCCTGAGCATGCAGAACAATTTAAAAATGGCGTGTTTAAAGTATTAGAAGACGTTGCGGCCAAGCCTGTTGATCCGACTTTAGTTGAGGCGATTTTGCATCAAATTGAATTGCATCAGCGTGAAATCAATGGTGATGGTACACCATATGGCCTAAGCTTAATTCTGAATGGTTTAAGCAGTGCGATTCACCATTCAGACCCTGTGGATGTTTGGGATGTGGATACGGCCATTGAACAAGTGAAGGAAGAGTTGAAAGACCCAATGTGGTTATCTAACTTAATCAAAACTTACTTGCTTGATAATCAACATCGTGTGCAATTAACTTTGGTTCCAGATGCTGAAAAAAATGCGTTGGAAGCGGCAGCAGAAAAAGCACGTTTAAAAGAAATTGTTGCGAACTTAACTGAAGCGCAAAAAGCAGAGATTATTGCGCAGACTGAAGCACTGAACATTCGTCAAGATACCCCAGATGATTTAAACCTATTGCCTAAAGTAGGTTTAGAAGACGTTCCTGCACAATTACAGATTGTACAAGGTCAATTACGCGAAATTATCAGTAATGGATTAGATACACCGTTAAATCTTTACCACGCAGGCACCAATGGTCTTTATTACCAACAAGTTTTGATTCAGATTCCTGATGAAGTGGTGCAATCGCCGTATTTCAATCTCTTATCGATTTTGATGGGTGAAGTTGGTGCAGGTGAATACGACTACTTAGAGCTACAACAGTTGCAAACAGCTGTGAGTGGCGGTTTAGGTATGGGTGCATCCCTGCGTTCAAAAGTGGACGATAAAGGTCAAATTAGTGCTTGGCTAACGTTGACCACTAAATCATTGGTGAATAATCTTGAAGCAATTCGCTTATTGAAATTGGCTTTTGAACAGCTACGTTTTGATGAGAAAAACCGTATCGTAGAGTTATTGCAACAACGTAAAGCACGTTGGCAGTCACGTGTTTCTGGCTCTGGTCATAGCTATGCAATGCAAATTGCAGGTCGTCAACATAGTGCATTGGCGTTACGTGATTATCATAATACAGGCCTAGGCGCGCTGAACTGGTTGTCAGAACTTGTCAGCAAAATTGAGCAAGACGACACGGCTTATAATGCCTTGATTGATGAGCTTAAGTTAATTCATAACCGTTTGCTTAAAGCACCAAAACAATTCTTGGTGGTGTGTGAAGAACATCATTCAGACCGATTGGTTGAGGAGGTTCAAACCATTTGGGATAAAGTGGCGATTGACGATAACCCACATGATTTAACTCAAGTGAATTTTGCAGATAGCAATAATGACGAAGCTTGGCTCATTCAAGCCAATGTTCAGTTCTGTGCTTCAGCATATCCTGCGGTGGAAGTGTCACATCCAGATGCAGCACCTTTAATGATTTTGGCGGCTTATCTACGTAATGGCTTCTTGCATAGCGCGATTCGTGAAAAAGGTGGTGCTTATGGTGGCGGAGCAAGCTATGACGGCAATGCATGTTCATTCCGTTTCTATAGCTACCGTGACCCACGTTTAGCTGAAACGTTTAAAGATTTTGACGCAAGTGTGCAGTGGCTACTGAATGCTGAACAACAACCTCATCAGCTAGAAGAAGCGATTTTGGGTCTAATTGCCAGCATGGATAAACCGGGGTCACCAGCGGGTGAAGCCATTACAGCTTGTTATGCTTTATTGCATAAACGCACGCCAGCTTTCCGTCAAATGTTACGTGAACGTCTGTTGAATGTGACTTTGGAAGATCTAAAACGTGTTGCTGTGGCGTATTTGGTTGAACAACAACCGACAAAAGCTGTGGTTGCACCGGTGGCTAAGCGAGATGCTTTGGTTGAGCTTGGTTTCGAAATAAAACAAGTGAATTAAAACAAAAAAGGGGTTTTTATGGCGTTCAAATCTCTTGAGCGTACGACATTGCAAATGAGCCTCATTGCGCTCAGTTCAATGTATGTCAGTACTGTAAATGCACAAAATGCGGAAGTGGCTGTTAAACCAGCTACCGCAGAAGCATGTGTGGCACTTGAGTCAAATGCAGAGCGATTATCGTGTTATGACGCTTTGTTTAAAGTGCAACCTGCTGAAAAAGAAATGTTGGTCTCTGAGCGTCAAGCTGCCCAAGAAATTAAACCTGAGCCGACTGAAAAGCTGACTTTGAAAGAAAAAGTCAGTCATGCGTTTACGGACCGTTTATTTGCTGTAGAAGCACCGAACCTCAATCCAAATCTTTCACTATTGGATAGTCGTTGGGAGCTTTCTCCAGAAAGTAAATTGGGGACGTGGAATATTCGTGGCTATCAACCTGTGTATTTAATGCCGGGATATTGGACTTCGGATAAAAATGAACGTCCATCAAGCCCGAATGAAAACAACACGGTACAAGCCGATCAGGAACAAAACCTGAAATCGATGGAAGCCAAATTCCAATTGTCATTAAAAACCAAAGCTGTTGAAAACTTATTTGGTGATAATGGTGATATCTGGTTGGGCTATACCCAGTCTTCTCGTTGGCAAGTCTACAATGAAGACGAATCACGACCATTCCGTGAAACTAACTATGAACCTGAAGCCAGTCTGGTTTTTCGTACCAACTATGAACTCTTGGGTTTGAACTGGCGTATGCTGGGCTTAACTTTTAACCATCAGTCTAATGGGCGTTCTGATCCTTTATCGCGGAGTTGGAATCGTGTCATGTTAAATCTTGGATTTGAACGTGACAATTTTGCACTGATGTTACGACCTTGGTATCGTTTCGAAGAAGATACCAAAGATGATAACAACCCTGACATTACCGATTATATGGGACGTGGGGATTTAACAGCATTTTATCGTCATAAAGATCATGATTTTAGTTTGATGTTACGTCATTCACTGAAAGGTGGTGATGATTCACATGGTGCTGTGCAGTTTGATTGGACTTTCCCAATCAATGGTAAATTGCGCGGCACAGTTCAATTGTTTGATGGCTATGGTGAAAGCCTGATTGACTATAACCATCGGGCAACCTATGTCGGTGTCGGTGTGTCATTAATGAATTGGTTCTAAAGATTCGCAAATAAAAAAACCACGCTACGGCGTGGTTTTTTATGACTGAGAGAAAATGTATAAATCAACCGATTTGGATCTCAGAAGGCGGGTGTTTTAAACGACTCTTCTTTGGTGTAGCAATCAGATAAGCCAGTGTTAAGGGGCCAAGACGGCCTGCGAACATCAACAACATCAGGGCGACTAAACTGGCGGGTTGTAAGTCACTGGTAATGCCACGAGATAGGCCTACTGTACAGGCAGCGGACACTGCTTCAAAGAGTAAGTCTAAAAAGCGTTTGTCAGGTTCGAGTAGCAATAGACTGAAAAAACCAATGAAAATCAACGTCACTGTAATGAAAATCACTGCTAATGCTTTGAAGGTCGTTTTTTCTGAAACAGAGTGGTTAAACACACGCAGTTCATCTTCACGTCTTAAAAAACTGACCACACTGAGTACAACAATAATAAACGTCCCGACTTTGATGCCACCAGCTGTACTGAGAGAACCACCACCAATAAACATCAGTAACATCGTTACGAGTGATGATGCATCGCTCATGCTTTCCATAGGTAAGCTGTTAAAACCCGAAGAGCGTGGAACCGTTGCATGGAACCACGCGTTGAGGGCTTGGTCACCAAGTGACATCGTGGCTAAGGTCGCAGCATTATTGGCTTCTAATAACCATATGGTGATGAAGGCGAAGACATTTAGTCCTGCAATGGTAGATAAAATCAACTTGCTATTGGTACTGAGTTTTTTCCAACTTTTATTGCGCTTAATGTCCATCAGTACCAAAAAGCCGATACCCCCAATGATGTAAAGCATACTGATGGTAAACGTAATGAAATAACGGTCAGCAAAGCTCATTAAACTATTGGGAAATAATGAAAATCCACCATTATTAAATGCTGAAACACTATAAAAGGCAGCATAGAACAGGGCCTGGTTAAAATTGTATTCTTGCATCCAAGCGATGGTCAAAATAACCGTTCCCACCATTTCAAAAAATAGCGAATACAGCAGTACGCCTTTGATGGTCATGGTCACTTTGGCAAGGCTGGTTTGTCCAATGGTTTCTTGAGCCATAATTTGTTGTTTTAGCCCAATTTTAGGAGACAAACTCATAGCGGCCAATATCGCAAAGGTCATAAAACCGAGACCACCGCATTGTAGTAACCCCATAATCACGACTTTACCAAACACCGTATAGGCTTCGCCGACATTCACAACTGAAAGTCCTGTAATGGTCACGGCAGAGGTCGCTGTAAAGAGGGCATTGATCCAACTTAAATCCCCATGATGTGAATAAGGGAGTTTTAACAGCAAGGTGCCAATGATAATAAGCCCAAGAAAACCCAATGCCAAAATACTGGGTGGGCTGAGATTAATGGTATTACGCTGTTTATTGTGCAGTTTCATGTTTTTCTACTGTCATCTTGCGTGATTATGTGCAAAAGGTGTTCGACGCTGATTACAAAGTTGCTTTAAAGTGTTTAGCCAGTCGACGTAAATGTTCGAGTAAACCTTCAACCACTAAAATATCGCCTGTTTGTAAAATCAGGTTCGGATCTAAACTATATTGAAGCTCGGTGCCACGTTTATGCAGAATCGTCTTCACTTCAGGGACATGATCCATTATTTGATTTAAACGCGTGCCTTGTTGTGATTCTTTAATTTCAACTTTCACCAAATAATGATCATCTTCGAGCACCATGTAGCGGCTCACCATTGGATAACTCAGTGACTGGGCAACACGGACACCCATGTCTTCTTCAGGATGGATGATTTTGCTGATGCCTAAATGGGTTAAAATCATGTGATGCGCTTTGGACTTGGCTTTGGCCCAAATTTTGTTGATCCCCATGTTTTTAAGATGGAGCACACATAAGATGCTGGCCTCAATATCTTCACCAATTGCGACAACGACGGCTTCACAATTTTGAATATTGAGTTCTTGTAAAACGTGCTCATCTGTTGCATCAGCAATCACTGCATGGGTCAGTTGGTCCGAAATACTTTCAACAAACTTTTTGTTGCTATCGATTCCAATGACATCGTGTTTTAAACCCATGAGTTCAGTGGCAACAGTTGCGCCAAAACTTCCTAAGCCAATCACAGCGAATTGAGCCATGCCGTATTCCTAAATTATTCTAAAGTTATTGAATATGTTGATGTTAGCTTGTTCAGCCTAGAGCGGCTATGAAAATTTACATAATCCATCTAAACCGAAAAGCTCTAATTTTTAATTTCTTCAGTGTTTTGATAGGCATAAAGTTCAGCAATATTGGGGCAATTATCCATAACTTGTTGATATTTAAAAATTTCATAACCTAATTTGTTTTTTAGAATGTATTGAAATTGATGCTGATCTTCTTTAATGACATTTAGGGTAGCTTTACGAACGAGCTCGGAATTGTTCTTTAAACGGTTTAAGCCATCGCATGAAAATTCACGGATAATGGCTTGAACAGATTCGGGAGCGGTTTGATCACTTAGCTCATCAAAGCGAATATATACAATGTAATTTGGATATTGATTCAGCATTTCAGCTTGCGCGGTATAGCCGTAAATATTTTCTAGATTTTGCGTACGGGACTGATTTGGAATTTGTTTCATACTTTGACGAATCTTATCTTCCTCTTGCTTAAGTTGATAAGCCGGATATGCATAAAAATATCCACCTAAACCCACTATAGCGATCATAAATAAGGCATAAAAATTCAATTTTAAATATCCATTTTGTTTTATTTTCAATGGATTATAGGGTATGGTTAAATTAACAACAATGACAGCGTTGATGAATTAATTTGATGAATTTATTTATTTTGATTCAGGAAAGAGTTGATGCAAATAAAAAAGCTGGAATCTAGATCCCAGCTTTTTTATAGAAGTTTTATTTATTTCAAGAAACGTTGATAACCAAGGTTATTGGTAATCTCAGCATATGGATAGGTAATATTTTCCAATGTTTCAATTAAACCATCTGGGTTTTGTTTCGCATCCGTTGCTTCCATACCCACCAATACACGACCTTCCGCAGCACCGTGGTTACGGTAGTGGAATAGGGTGATGTTATGTGTAGGTCCAAGACGTTCTAAGAAAGTCAGTAGTGCGCCCGGACGTTCAGGGAATTCCACGCGGAATAGGCGTTCATTTTCAATATCGGCATGACCGCCAATTAAATAACGGATATGCAGTTTAGCCACCTCATCATCAGAAAGATCGTCTACATCGTATTGGAATTTTAATGTTTCAAAAATTTCCTGACGTTCTTTTTCGCCATTTTTGAGACTGATACCCACAAATACTTGAGCGGCACTTGAGTTGCTTGCGCGGTAGTTAAACTCAGTGATGTTACGGCCTTGTAGCGCGCGGCAGAATTGGAGGAATGAACCTTTTTCTTCTGGAATGGTCACAGCAAAGATCGCTTCTTTGCGTTCACCCAGTTCAGTACGTTCTGCAATGTAGCGCAGACGGTCAAAGTTCATATTGGCGCCGCATACAATCGACACCATATTTTTGCCTTCTAGACCATGCTCTGCAACATACTTCTTGATACCTGCAAGCGCCATTGCACCAGATGGTTCAACAATGCTACGGCATTCATCAAAGGTATCCTTAATGGCTGCACAGATTTCATCGGTATTTACCAGTACAACTTCACGCTCAACAATAGGGCCTGAGTTATCTGATTTTTGTAGCTGAATCACTTCAAATGGTTTTTCACCAATTTGAGCAACGGCTGTACCGTCGGCAAATAAACCTACAGATGGCAGAATGACACGTTCATTGGCTTCAAATGCTGCTTTTAAACATGCTGATTCATCATATTCAACAGGAATGACTTTAACGTGAGGTGCCACATCACCTAAGTAAGCGGCTACACCGGCAATGAGACCGCCACCGCCCACAGCAACGAAGACATAATCCACATCACGCCATTGACGCAAAATTTCGTTGGCAATGGTTCCTTGACCGGCCATAACGAGTTCGTCGTCATAAGGTGGAATAAAGGTCATACCTTCATCTTTTGCACATTGGATTGCGTATTTATTGGCTACGTCAAAAGAATCGCCATGCAGAACCACTTCACCGCCTAAGCGTTTAACCGCTTGTACTTTAATGTCTGGTGTGGTTTTAGGCATAACGATAATGGCGCGAATACCCAACTTTTTACCAGATAACGCCACGCCTTGAGCATGGTTACCTGCAGAAGCAGTAATAACGCCACGTTCCAACTGAGATTTCGGTAATTGACTAATACGGTTGTAGGCACCGCGTAGCTTGAAAGAAAAGACAGGTTGTAAATCTTCGCGTTTAAAGCGAATGTTATTGTTTAGTTTTTCACTAATTCGTGGCGCTGCTTCGAGTGGGGTTTCGATTGCAACGTCATAGACCGTTGCCTGTAATATTTGTCGAACCAAACGAGACAGCATGTTAATTTTCCATCTAACAGTTTAAAATAGGGGTTTATTGTAACAAACCCCTGTACATTTGGGCTGAAAAATCAGCGTCTAATGTCAAAAAATAGTTGAGCCAAGTTATGAGTCTGTATGCAACCCAAGATGAAAAGAAACAAGCTGCCGCAAAAGCTGCGTTAAAGCATTTGCCAAAGGGCGGTATTTTGGGTGTTGGTACAGGAAGTACTGTGAACTTCCTCATCGAATTATTGCCAGAGCTTCAACTCGAAGCTGCTGTTGCAAGTTCTGAAGCAACTGCACAACGTTTGAAAAAATTAGGCATTGAAGTGGTTGATATGAACCACGTTGGCGGTTTAGATGCCTATGTGGATGGTGCAGATGAAATCGACCGTCATATGCACATGATTAAAGGTGGCGGCGCTGCGTTGACTCGTGAAAAAATCGTGGCGTCTATTGCGAAAAAATTCGTTTGTATCGTAGATGATTCTAAATGGGTTGATCAGTTGGCACGTGAATTTCCGCTTCCTGTAGAAGTGATTCCAATGGCACGTTCTGCTGTTGCGCGTAAAATTGTCTCTTTAGGCGGTGACCCTGTGTACCGTGAAGGCGTAGTAACTGATAACGGTAATGTAATTTTAGACGTACACAACTTAAATATCTTAAATGCTTTAGAGCTTGAAAAGACTTTGAATGACATTCCGGGTGTAGTGTGTAACGGTATCTTTGCTCTAAACAAGGCGGATATTGCTGTTGTAGCCACTGATAACGGTATTGAAGAGCGTACTGCGGTTTAATCTGTTCTATTAGAATCCCCCTAAATCCCCCTTTGATAAAGGGGGACTTTTCACCTGAATTTATTTAGGTGATTTTCCCTCCTTTGTAAAAGGAGGGTTAGGGAGGATTTAAAATTAATAAAAAATATGACACCCAACCTTCCTGAAATTCAAATCACTCGAAAATTACGTGCAACACGCCTAAGACTCCGTGTAGAACCAACTCAAATTAAATTAACAGTGCCGCAATTTTGTACACAGCGCCAAGTGCAAGATTTTCTGAAACAATCAGAACAATGGATGATTGAGACATGGCAGAAGCAGCAGGAAAAAGCAGGGCTGCAGGATCGAAGTCTGCCAATAAAATTAAAGTTATTTAATTTAGAACAACCGTTAATGGTTGTTTATCAAACGCAAAAACATTCATTTATCTTGGATGACGAAAGCCATCAACTATTCATCAGTGATCGACAGCCTGAGCAATATTTAAAAAGCTTTGTGATTGCTTATGCCAAAGAGTATTTACCAATTTATTTAAAGCAAGTGAGCAGTGAAACAGGCTTGAAATATGGTGAGTGCTCGATTCGTCAGCCCAAAACGCGCTGGGGAAGCTGTTCAGCGCGCCATGATATTATGCTGAATAGCGCATTGGTGCTGTTTCCAGAGCAAGTTGCACGATATGTGGCTGTACATGAGTTGGCACATACTAAACATTTTGACCATAGTTCAAATTTTTGGGCTGAAGTTCAAAAACATGATGTTAATTTTCAGCAGCATCGGAAAATACTAAAAACGACGCCAATGCCTTGGTGGTGGATTTAATAAATATTTTAAAATGGTAAATCGTCGATATCCTCTATTTTTACATCTGCGTGTTGTGAAATTTCAAAAAGTAATTCATCTGAAATATCTTGATATGTCGTAATTGCTATATAAGGTCTATCAAGTTTATCTTTTGAAATATGAATGTCTTTAACATCGAAGGTAATTGTTATCATTTGAATAAATTTATCAAGATTATGTCCAAATGTGTCTTTTCCTAAAGTAATAAATTTATGGAAAGATAATTTATTTATCTCATTTTTCAGATTTTTGTTTTGTGTGCGAGAGTTATGTGCCCTGAAAGAGTTAGGCTGTTTGCTAAAAATAGCTTCTTTTAAACTATTGATGTCTGACCTCAATATATTAAAAACTCTTTTTCTTCAAAAGTGGACGAGTCTTGAAGTGTTGCAGGACTTGTAATTGATAAAAGTTTTATTATTGAATTAACACTTTTACCTTCATTTACAGCAGATGTAGTTTCCTCTAAGACTTTTTGAATTGATTTTTGGTCGGACAGAACATCACGATAATCTAAACCGTTTCGATATTCTGTGTAACGGAACATATTAATGTCAAAAATTTTAGGAGTACCAATTTCCTGAACTAATATGGTTGGTTTATCAAACGTTTGCCTTAAGCCTAGTTCAAACAGTACATTGGGATTGCGAGTGCTTAAATCACATATTGCCATAGGAGATTCTAGTAGTTTTTGCAAAATATCTAAATGAATTAGATTTGCTTGGGTAACATCATCTGCACGAACAGGTTTATAACCAGCTGCTATACAAGCAGGTGCGAATATATCTTCATATACTCGCTTGAAGTGACCATTTTTATAATCAGGGTGGTCAGCAATAGGCATAATGATGAAACAATCATTATTAGTTTGCGGTGCTAGTTGGGGTTGTTGATGTATGTTTTTTGTCATGATTTAAGCGGTTATAAAATTATATTAAGAGTATAAAAGAAAAAGATTATTTTTAAATAGATCTGTTTTATTGAATTTTTTGATTGTTTCTATTTGATTTTAATATTTTTATTACTAAAACAAAATTCAGTCAAATACCCTCCAAAACAGTTCAGAAATCCCCAACTTCCTGTCATACTACGCAGTAATCAAATGGATACTTTGAATAGAGGTAAAGAGCGTGATTTCAGTAGGTATTGTCGGCGGTACAGGTTACACAGGTGTTGAATTACTGCGTATTTTACTGCGACACCCAAATGCAGAAGTGAAAGTTTTAACTTCGCGTACTGAAAATGGCCGCCGTGTGGATGATATGTTCCCAAGCTTGCGTGGACATACAGACCTTTGCTATTCAGATCTAAATATTGAAGAACTAAAACAATGTGACGTTGTATTTTTTGCGACGCCGCATGGTGTAGCAATGAAACACGCAGAAGAGTTAGTTGCTGCAAATACTAAAGTGATTGACCTTGCTGCTGATTTCCGTTTGCAAGACTTAGCTCAATTTGAAAAATGGTATGGCCTAGACCATGCCTGTCCAGAGCTATTAAAAGATTCAGTTTATGGTTTGTCTGAATTAAACCGTGAAAAAATTCAAAAGGCTTCAGTGATTGGTAACCCAGGTTGTTACCCAACAACTGTTCAGCTCGGTTTAGCGCCAGTATTAAAAGCCGAAGGATTAGTGAAACCTGAAAGCATTATTATTGATGCAAAATCAGGTGTGTCTGGTGCAGGTCGTAAAGCCAGCCTGGGTATGATCTATTCTGAAAATGCAGATAACTTTAAAGCTTATGGTGTAGCGGGTCACCGTCATCATCCTGAAATTGTAGAAGCCTTAGAAAATATTTCAGGTCAAAAAGGTGTGTTTAACGAAATTTTATTCGTACCGCATTTGGTGCCGATGATTCGTGGCATGCTCAGCACTATCTATATTGATTTGACTGACGCAGGTGCTTCTGCGGATTTACAAAGCATATATGAACAGTTCTATGCCAATGAGCAGTTTGTAGATGTTATGCCTGCAGGAAGCTCACCTGAAACACGTACTGTGCGTGGTGCGAACCAATTACGTATTGCGATTTGCAAACCTCAGCCGAAAAAATTAGTGATTTTGGTGGCTCAAGACAACTTGGTGAAAGGTGCAGCAGGTCAAGCCGTACAAAATATGAACTTGATGTTTAGTTTTGCTGAAAATGCAGGACTTCAAGGCATTGGTTTATTACCATAAGAAACGATTTAAAACTTCACACACATTTAAAACTGGATTTAAATGTGTGCCTTGAGTGAACTAAAAATAAGAGATGACGATGTCGAATACAGAATCTAATTTCAAGTCAGAACCTGAAAACAGTGAAAAAACGCCTTTTATGAAGACGAATATGCCACTGGCGATTGGTGCAGTTGTACTTGCATTGAGCAGCGGTTTTCTCGGATATAGTATCGGTCATCGTCAGGGCTTAACTGTGGTCGGATATGATGCAGATGCAGAGCAACTTGTTGATGTAGTGCAAAAGCAAAAAACTGAATTAGCAGGCCTGAATAAAAGTTTGAATGCGGCAATCCAAGAGCGTGATGTCGCTGTAAGTAATTCAAATGATTTATATTTGGCTGTTAAAAAAGCACGTGATGATCAAGAGTTAACAGGTAATTTGGGTGTTTTGTATCGTGAAGTATTGCGCCAACGTGGTGGTATGCCGCTTGCAGTACAACATTTAGCGATTAAACCATTACCTGAAAATGCGTATGAATACCAACTTGATCTCGTTCAAGTAAGTCCGTCAAAAAGTAATGTATCTGGAAGTGTTGAGCTGCGTCTAATTAAGGGTACAGAAGTACTTGTAGTGCCTTTAGAAGACAAAAACTTTAACTTTAGCGAAAGTGAGCGACTCACTGGACGTTGGACCATGCCAAAAGGCTTTAGTCCAGACTTTATTGAAGTGCGTTTAAGCGGTTCTAAACCCGTTATTCGCCGTTTTAGCTGGTCGAAAGGTCAGCCTGTTGAAAATCAATCTGCCTTCCTTTCAGAAATTCCTCAAACTGAAGCAAGTGCAAACTAAGTGTGAAACCTAAATCCTATGCGAACCAATAAGCGTCAAACGTGTTTATCTGACATTAAAAATTCATTTTACCAATCTGGTTTAGTGGACTGGCATCTAAACCCGACTCTCAGCCAAGGTACGCAGGATGATGGTGATTCAGACATTCAAGTATTGACTGCGCCACCTGAGTTAAAGCGTCCTCCTATGTATGCTGTCGTTTTAATGAACGATGATTACACCCCAATGGACTTTGTAATTGAAATTTTACAACAATACTTTGCTTTGAATCTTGACCAAGCCACTCAAGTAATGCTAACTGTACATTATGAAGGAAAGGGTGTTGCAGGGGTTTATCCGCGAGACATCGCAGAGACTAAAGCAAATCAGGTCAATAATTACGCTCGGTCGCAAAGTCATCCATTACTTTGTCAGATTGAGCCAAAAGATTAATAAGGGGATTACATGCTCAGTCGTCAATTAGAAGTATCACTACGTTTGGCTGTCAGCATGGCTCGTCAAAAGAGACATGAATTTTTGACGGTAGAACATTTATTATTGGCTTTACTGGATAATGATTCCGCTGTTAATGCATTGAAAGCATGTGGCGCAGACATTATTGTGCTTCGCAAAGAACTTGAAGAATACGTAGAACAACATACCCCAAAGCTTGGCGAAAATAGCGATCAAGCACCACATCCTACAGAAAGTTTTGATCGTATTTTGCAGCGTGCAATTTTCCATGTGCAATCGAGTGGAAATGACCGCACTGTAGAAGGTGCAGACATTTTAGTTGCGATGTATTCAGAGCGTGATTCATTTGCGGTGTATTTACTTAAACGCCATCAAATCAACCGTTTGACATTAACGCAGTATTTGTCACATGGCACACGTAAAGATGAAGTCCAAGCCGAAGAGGAAATCGAAGAGCTCGATGGTGAAAGCACTACGTCTTCAAATTCTGGCCCATTAGAGCTTTATACGACCAATCTCAATGTTGAAGCTCAAAAAGGCAAAACAGATCCACTGATTGGTCGTGAAAAAGAGATTGAACGTACAGCTCAAATTCTATGCCGTCGCCGTAAAAACAACCCACTTTTGGTGGGTGATCCGGGTGTAGGTAAAACTTCGATTGCTGAAGGATTGGCTTGGCTCATTGTAAATGGTAAAGCACCTAAACCGCTTGAAAATGCAGAAGTGTTTAGTTTAGACATTGGTGCTTTAGTTGCAGGAACTAAATACCGTGGTGATTTTGAAAAGCGTTTAAAACAACTGCTAAATGCCTTGAAGAAAAAGCCCGAAGCTATTTTATTTATTGATGAAATTCACATGATCATCGGTGCAGGCTCAAGTATGGGTAGCACGATGGATGCATCGAACCTCATCAAGCCAGCTTTGGCGAATGGTACTTTACGTTGTATCGGTTCAACGACTTTCCAAGAATACCGTCAAGTTTTTGAAAAAGATCATGCATTATCTCGTCGTTTCCAAAAAATTGATGTCAATGAACCATCTATTTCAGAAACGATTGATATTCTGCGTGGCTTAAAAGGCAAATTTGAAGAATTCCATCATGTGAAATACGAAGATCAAGCGTTGGTTTCTGCGGTAGAACTATCTGCGAAATTTATCAATGATCGTTTCTTGCCTGATAAAGCCATTGATGTGATTGATGAGGCGGGTGCACAGCGTCGTTTAAAAGCTGAGCAAGATGATACAGTCATTTCAGTTGAAAACATTGAAGATATCGTTTCGAAAATTGCGCGTATTCCACCGAAAACTGTCTCTAAAGATGACAAGAGCGTTCTTGAAAATCTTGAGCGTGATCTGAAACGTGTGGTGTTCGGTCAGGATGAGGCGATTGAAGCGCTTGCATCGGCGATTAAATTATCTCGTGCAGGTCTTAAAGCACCAGATAAGCCAGTGGGTAATTTTGTCTTTGCTGGTCCTACAGGTGTGGGTAAAACTGAAGTCACTAAGCAATTGGCAAAATTGTTAGGCGTTGAACTTGTGCGTTTCGATATGTCTGAATACATGGAACGTCATGCAGTATCTCGTTTAATTGGTGCGCCTCCGGGTTATGTAGGTTTTGATCAAGGTGGTTTGTTGACCGACGCGATTCATAAAAATCCGCATTGCGTACTTTTACTAGACGAAATTGAGAAAGCGCATCCAGATGTCTTTAATTTGTTATTACAAATTATGGATCATGGTTCATTAACGGATAACAATGGTCGTAAGTCTGACTTCCGTAACGTCGTGTTAGTGCTGACTACCAATATTGGTGCGGAATCAATTTCACGTGTGAGCATTGGTTTCATGGATCAAGATAACAGTAATGACAACCAAGACGCGATGAAAAAAGCCTTCTCTCCAGAGTTCCGTAACCGTTTAGATGGTGTCATTCAATTTAAAGCATTGCCAACAACCGTTATTGAAAGTGTGGTTGATAAGTTCTTAACAGAGCTTCAGGCACAGTTAGATGATAAGAAAGTGGTTCTTGAAGTTGATCAAGATGCACGCGAATGGATGGCCGAGCAAGGATATGATCGCTTGATGGGCGCTCGTCCAATGCAGCGTTTAATTCAAGAGCATTTGAAGAAACCGCTTGCTGAAATGATTTTGTTTGGCGAGCTTGCGGAACATGGCGGTAATGTTGGTGTTTCAGTGAAGAAAGAAAATGGCAAAGCTGTGGGCTTGAAACTCGAAGTGTTTGAAGACCAAACAGCTGAACCTGCTTAAGTAATTTAATTAACGAAAAACCCGTGCTTGCACGGGTTTTTTATATTTATTCGACGCTAGATTTGGGTTTCTCAATGATGGACATACCATTAACAAAAGTGCTGACCACATTTGGTTTATTTGCACTGACAGCACTGATGGAAATTTTAGGCTGTTACTTCCCATATTTGATTTTAAATCAGCAAAAATCGCAGTGGTTATGGATTCCAACAGCGCTTGCATTGGCTGCATTTGTTTGGTTATTGACGTTGCATCCAGCAGCTTCGGGTCGTATCTATGCAGCCTATGGCGGAATCTACATTTTCTCTGCATTGCTGTGGTTGCGTTTTGTCGATCACGTAGTTCTAACACGTTGGGATATGCTAGGTGGCGTCATTGTGTTGGTGGGCGCAGCTGTGATTGTATTACAGCCTCAAGGTTTAATTCGTTAAGTTAAACAATGCAAAAGTTAAACCAAGAGCTGTAAGAAATTAGATATTTATTTAAATTTGCACTCTGTATTTTTAATGATAATTTCGTATTGATTGCTACCCGAGCTTAGATCCATTTCAATTTTATATGGATTAACACGTTGAAATTGATGCTCGAATAGTAATTCACAGTTTTGGAGTGAATTATGCTTGATGAGTTGCTTCACCTTATGTTCACCGACTGATTGTTCAAATTGCGCAAAATCAGGGGTGGTGATAATACCATCAATTTCTATTTTATCTGCTGAAACTTCCATTTTTTCCATCAACATATTCTGATCAACTTGATAGGGAAGAGTGCGTGAATATTCATCACTAATGGCAGCCAGTATTTCGTTTAAACCTGTTTTATTTTTAATTTTAAAATTGCTATCTAAAATCTGATTTTTCACCAAGTATTGATCTAATTCACTTGGTTCACCAGCAAAGCTAAAAGTAGATAAGCTCAATCCAAGAGCCAATAAGCAAATATTTCTTAAACGCATAATCTTAATCACTTATAAAAGTTATGGTTTTATTAAAGCATGCAAAAACAAAAAAAGCACCCGAAGGTGCTTTTTTATCTAAGTAAAACCTTAGTCTTTTTTAAGATTTTCGTTAATTAAGAATTCAACAAGTGCTTTTTGTGCATGTAAGCGATTTTCAGCTTCATCCCAAACCACAGCATTTTTGTGGTCAAGCATATTTTCAGAAATTTCTTCACCACGATGCGCAGGCAAACAGTGCATAAATAAGCAGTCAGCGTGAGCAAGATCCATCAGGCGTTCATTCACTTGATAATCTGCAAACGCTTTTTCACGAATTTTTTGCTCTTCTTCTTGGCCCATACTTGCCCAAACATCTGTCACGATTAAATCTGCATTAACTGCAGCATCTTCGGCAGAATCAACAAGTTCCACACAGTGTGCAAATTCAGATAAAAATTCTGCTTTAGGTTCATAGCCCTTAGGTGCAGCGATTTTTAATTTAAAGCTCCACATATGAGCAGCTTCAATATATGAGTTACACATATTGTTGCCATCACCAATCCAAGCAACCGTTTTACCTTCAATAGAACCACGGTGTTCAACAAATGTTTGAACATCGGCAAGTAATTGGCAAGGGTGGTGATCATCTGTTAATGCATTGATGACAGGAACTTTTGAATAAGAAGCAAAACGTTCAACAATGTCATGACCAAAAGTACGAATCATTACAATATCAAGCATGCTTGAAATCACGCGTGCAGAATCTTCTACTGGCTCGCCACGCCCTAATTGAGAGTCGCGAGATGAAAGGAAAATTGCACTACCACCAAATTGGCTCATTCCTGCTTCAAACGATACACGTGTACGGGTGCTCGATTTCTCAAAAATCATGCCCATGACTTTACCAACGAAAGGTTGGAAAACTTCATTGTTATGCTGTTTGCGCTTGAGTTCGATACCGCGCTGTACAATTTGATTAAGTTCTAAAGTCGATAAATCGCGTAAAGTTAGAAAGTGACGTAGAGCCATTGTTACTCCACAATAATTGCTGAATCAAAAAACAAAACAACAATTAGTTGTTGGTTGGTTAGAGAAAAAGGAATCGATTAATATACTATAAGAGAGGTAAATTGCAAAAAATCTAGCGCTTTTGGTGACCGTCTAGGAAACGATCGACGCAATAACTGATGTAATTGATGGTTTCTTGATCATTTTCATCAATGGTGATGCCCATGAGAACGCGCCATTCTAAATTACGCAAAATTCCAAAATAAAATTGAGCCGAAAACAACGGGTTTTCACAATACAGCAAACCGTGTTGATGCGCTTGATTTAAAATTTCTGCAACGGTGTTCTGAATTTGTTTTGGGCCTTGCTCATGAATATAACGTGCTATTTCAGGATTACGTCCTGTTTGTTCTAAGACTAACCGCATAAATGCCGCATTTTCAGGCATCACAATATGCTGATGAAAGTCACTTAAAGTATTGATGAGATAAGCACGAATATCGGTGTCAGGGCTCACCGTAAATGGTAGGCAAATATCTTTGAAAAATAAGCAGCGACGATAGTCACAAATGGCCTTAAATAATCCGTCTTTATTACCAAAATATTTATAGATTGACGCTTTTGAACCACCCGCATGATTCACGATGTCATCTAATGAAACTGCATCAAACCCACGTTTTAAAAAAAGCTCCGTAGCACTTTCTAAAAGCGCAACACATCGTTCATGTCCGCGCCGCGTTTGTGGCTGGTCATGCGTTAAAGGTTCAATGTGTATTAAATCTTGCATAAAGTGATAATATTTAACAAAAAAAGAGCTGATTTGACGATAATTATAGCAAAAAATTCAGTACTTTTCTGCTTTGCTCATAAATAAGGAATCTTTGACTAAAGAATAACAACAGATAGGTGACAAGTGAAATATTTGACTAAAGTTTTAGAGTTAATATTCTACAAAGCCATAGAGTTGGAAAAAAATATGGATATACTCAAACTTCGAAAATTAAAGTAAATGCCGTGGAAAGGAATATGACACAACAAACGTCTGCAGGCTTAAGATTTAGACAAGCATTGGAAATCGAAAAACCATTACAAATCATTGGCACAGTAAATGCCTATGCAGCAATGATGGCAAAAGAAGTTGGCTATAAAGCCATATATTTATCTGGTGCAGGTGTTGCGAACTATTCATATGGTTTACCTGACTTAGGCATGACCAGTTTAGATAATGTTTTGGAAGATGTTCGTCGTATTACTGAACGTGTAGATACGCCATTGCTTGTCGATATCGATACAGGTTGGGGCGGTGCATTTAATATTGCCCGCACTGTGAAGCAAATGATTGCTGCGGGTGCAGCAGCGGTTCATATCGAAGACCAAGTGGCACAAAAGCGTTGTGGTCACCGTCCGAACAAAGAAATTGTGACGCAGCAGGAAATGGTTGACCGTATTAAAGCGGCTGTTGATGCAAAAACCGATTCAAACTTTGTAGTGATGGCACGTACAGACGCATTACAAAAAGAAGGTTTGCAAGCAGTGATCGACCGTGCATGTGCATGTGTAGAAGCAGGCGCAGATGCCATCTTTGCTGAAGCGATGACTGACATTACCATGTATAAAACAGTCTGCGATGCAGTCGGTGTCCCTGTACTGGCAAACATTACAGAGTTTGGTGATACCCCTTACTACACCAAAGAAGAACTAGGCGAGCAGGGTATTGCAATGGTGCTTTACCCATTATCACCAACACGTGCAATGCAAAAAGCGGCACTCGAAGTAATGCATGCGATCCGCAATGACGGTACACAAGTCAATGTACTAGATAAAATGCAGCAACGAAAAGAACTCTATCAATTCCTCGATTATCACACTTTTGAAAACACCTTAGATAAATTGTTCACTGAAGGAAAATAAAAAATGGCTGAAGGAAAAGTACTCACGGGCGCAGGACTGCGCGGACAAGTAGCTGGTAAAACTGCATTGTCAACTGTAGGCAAAAGTGGTGCGGGCTTAACCTATCGTGGTTATGACGTTCAAGATTTGGCAGAAAACTGTCAGTTTGAAGAAGTTGCGTATCTCATTTTCTTTGGTGAATTGCCAACAACAGAACAACTAGCAGCATACAAAGCCAAACTCAAATCATTGCGTCAATTGCCGCAAGCATTGAAAGAAGTATTAGAACGTATTCCTGCTGACTCACACCCAATGGACGTGATGCGTACAGGCGTTTCAATGCTCGGTAACCTTGAAACTGAAAAATCATTCGATGAACAACAAGATGTTGCAGACCGTATTTTGGCAACGCTACCTGCGATCATCTGCTACTGGTATCGCTTCAGTCATGATGGCGTACGTGTAGAAGAAAACACCGATGATGATTCAATCGGCGCTCAATTCTTACATTTACTTCGTGGCGAAAAACCAAATGAATTGCATGAGCAAGTGATGAACGTGTCACTGATTCTGTATGCAGAGCATGAGTTTAACGCTTCAACATTCACAGCGCGTGTATGTGCATCAACATTGTCAGATATGCATTCATGTATCACAGGTGCAATTGGTTCACTTCGTGGCCCATTACATGGCGGTGCAAATGAAGCAGCAATGGAAATGATTGAAAACTGGACGTCTCCAGAAGAAGCTGAGCGAGAAATGCTAGGCAAACTTGAGCGTAAAGAAAAGATCATGGGCTTTGGTCATGCGATTTACAAAGATAACGATCCACGTAATGGCATTATCAAGAAATGGTCTGAACGCCTAGCAAAAGACGTCGGTGATACTGTACTTTATCCTGTATCAGTGCGCTGTGAAGAAGTGATGTGGCGTGAGAAGAAATTATTCTGTAATGCAGATTTCTTCCATGCATCTGCATATCACTTCATGGATATTGCAACCAAACTATTCACGCCAATCTTTGTAATGTCACGTGTAACAGGCTGGGCAGCGCATGTGATGGAACAGCGTGCAGACAACCGTATTATTCGCCCAAGTGCTGATTATACAGGTCCTGAACTACGTAAAGTTGTGCCGATTGCAGAACGTTCAGCGGCATAATTTTGAAGTGTAATAAAAAAGCCTCAAAAGAGGCTTTTTTATTATTTGGTATTTGAGTTAACAATCTATTTGGTTAGTAAAACCGGATCTTCAACGCTATATCCTGTTTCAAATGGAATCCCGAGATATTTAACAGTCACTAAATAAAAGGGCTTTTGCATTACACGATAAGTTTTAGAGATTTTTAAACCTTCTTTATAGGTCTCAGCCTTTTGTACAGCGCTTTTATACTGCGAATTTTTAACACGATATTGATAGGTCCATTTATCAATGGTTTCATTCGGGTCATACCATGATTTTGCAGTGCCATTCATGGTTGTTAATAACTGTATTCGAGCATTATTGTTATTTACTGGTGTTAATTTAACTAAACGCTTTTTTATTTTCGCAATTTCTTTATCAAACTGGGTGCTGTCTTGATCGTAATCAATCCGTTTTGTCTTTGGATTAATATACAAAGACTTCACTGTAATTAATTGCGTCGGCTTTTGGTTATTTAATTGATAATAATATAATTGTGGTAAACGACCACGACCATCTTCAAAATGACGCATTAAATAGATTTTTTGGTCTTTTTTATCAAAACCTAAAACCTCAATGGTTTGAGGGCCGCCTACCGTCGCGAAAGCAGAGCAGGACAGTAGGGTGCTAATTGCGAATGCATTGAAATGACGTAGCTGCATTTTCTTGTCCTGATAAGTAAATTCCTCAATACAGTATGCGATGCAAAATGATATTTAAATATGAAGATTATGTATGTTTTATTCTGCATTTAAGATGTCTAATACACTGTGAGCAACATTTTCAGTTAACTGATCTAAGCGTTCTAAAGCCGTACCCAAAATAAAATAATGATAATTATAGATACGACCATCATGTAAAATTGAAATATAAAATGTTCCTTCGGGTTTTTCTACGGTTGCACTGCCACCGGGTTTGAGTAATCCAGTGCAGGCCACCACGAAGTCCGCATGTAAAAATAGTTGTTGTCCTTGCTCAGCCATCGCTTGAGTTACTTCTGCGGATTCGGCCGTAAATTTTTCTATTAGTAGAGGATCTACTTTTAAAATTTCACGTTTGATCGATGGATCATAGCTCACAAGACCACCTAACAAGATATCTGCACCACTATTCTTATAAATTGAAAATTGGCTACATAAATAACCAGAGCTTGCACTCTCGATAAACGCGATGGTCATTGATTTTTGTTCTAAAGCATCGCAACATAGTTTAAGCATCTGCTTACCCCAAAGTAGAATGGTGAATGATCATTAGTATTCTTAAAATTTTAGCATTGATTTCGCTCGCCTGTAATTTCACTAAAAGTCTAAGTTGGTACTGTGTGTGTTGTGGAATTCACGAAAATAGCGTGATTGTTTAGAAGCTGTACGAAAATATGAAATAAAGGTTTCTTCGGAAGGAAAACGATGTTAAAACTTAAAATAAAGAGCGTAACAAAAGTAGGTTTATTTCAATGAAAACGACTGTTAAATATGTAGTATTAAAAAGCCTAGACTATCAATTGGGCACGCCACTTTTTCAAGAAGAATTAGACGCAGATAGCCTGTATTTTGATCAAATTCCGGCTGTAATTCAGTATCAAAATCATCAATTCAAAGTGAAAAGCAAAGAGTTAAAGCGTGTTTATTTGGCGGAAGAAAATGAAGACATGCAAACTATTATTGTGAAAGTACTTGCCGTTTAATTTCGATCAATTTGTAGTATTAAAAATACAGTTCTCATTGAGTTGGGAGCTGTTTTTTTGTATTTGACAGACTCAAATTTATATATAAATCTAAATTTAAAGGAGATATGTATTTTTAATGACCACTTGATCGTGTCGTCTTCGCTATTCGACTAACAGCTATTTAATCCCCCAGATATTATTTAGTATAATTTATCTGTTTTTTCAGGGGGGGAAGAAATGATGGACTTATTTAAATTTCTAAAAAGCTTTAATACAACGGGCACTTATCTTTTAATTTCAATGATTTAGTTCGTATGCTTAGTTGTGTATTTCTATTTTATTAATCCAAAATGATCTAAGTTGGTTACCAACATCTTTGGCTTTAAATAAAAAGCTTAGTAAATAAAACTACATAATTAAATTTTTTATCAAAAATATTGATATAAATTTTTGAATAAATTTAAAATAGAGCTAATGGTTTTAATTCATTTGTGTATGGGTAAAGCCAAAACGATAGCAAGGTTTTTCTATGCAAGATGTTATGAAAGAAGAAGCGCCACGTACGAAAGATTTTGGACGTAGGTTTGTTCATCTAGGAATTATATTGCGGAATAAGACCTTACCGGTAGGTTTGTGCAACAAAGCCTTTAACGATATAAAAACTTTAATTTTTTAAAATTGTAACAAAAATAACTTTTAAGACTTTCAGGTTATGTATTTTAATTAAACTTAACAATGGTTTAGCTAGATATTTAAAATGGATAAAATTAATATGTTTAATTTACATTAATTTTTATTTTTTGAACTATTTCGCACTTTTTAAATTTATACAATTTAGTTAGATTTATAGAACAACAATTCTAAATCGAGCAATCAAAATGCCCAATCTATATGATCATCATGTTTTAAGGCAGATCTATGATTTTATAGTCGAACGGGAAGGATTCGAAAAATTAACACCCTATAACCAAGCTATGGAGTTTTTCAAAGAACTTTCTCAAGGAGATCAATCGGACGTCATACAAACGGAGCCAAATATCCTTTATGGAAAATTTGGGAGCATATCTAAAATCAATCTTAGATTAGTACCCTTATTTCGAGAAAAGGATAAGTTCTTAAAATGGGCTTATGAGCAACTAAACTAACTAAATAACTTACTAAGTATTACTAAAGAGTATGAAATAACAAACTCAAACATTAGGAATAAAAAATGACTAACAATACCAGCGGTATAGTGAAATGGTTCAATGAAGGTAAGGGATTTGGATTTATACAATCTGATAGTGGTGAAGATTTATTTGCACGTTACAGTGAAATAAACATGAGCGGCTATAAAGCACTTATAGAAGGCCAGCGTGTACAATTCGAAATTACTCAAGGAAAAAAGGCCGACAAGCTAGCAATATCACAGTTATGTAAGGCAACTGTGTTGGGGTGCTAAACGCAGTTAATATACACGATAGTTTGGCTGTAAAAAATTTTTGAGGTTTCTCCATATGCTTAAAAGCTTCAAAATACTTATTACAATATTTCTATGTAGTTTAATCGTTGTTTGTTTTGTGGTTCATAGACAGAACACGGAAATAAGGTTAAGTGAAATGGAACGACTGGTTAAATAATATTTAAGCTCTTAAATTTAAATAATTAATTTAATATATCAGGGACCCTTAAAATGTTACAACTTATAAAATGCTTGGTTGGTATTCATGGTGAGATGGTTACACGAAAGTGCTTTGATGGAAATTTAATTTTTTTGTCAGAGTTGTTTAAAAGTAAAGAAATAACGGCTCAAAATAATTTAAAGTTTCAGAAAATCCCGCTAGGAAGTAGCGGGATTTTTTTGGTGACTATATGACAGACAAAGCATAGGCGAAACTAGACTTAGAAATTTGTATGAAGTGTTGTAATCCTAATGCCCCGAATATGCCTAGCTAACAAAAAGTTAATTTATAAGTTATAAAATATAAATAAAATTGAAATAACATTAGGTTTATATTAAAATATTTGATATAGTGTGTTTGATCGAATCCGTAAGCGGAACGGTAGTGTTTGAGTTGTTAACGGAATTGCGTATTCCCTTCATCCTGATGTTCAAGCATCAAATTCAAACAGTTAACGCATAGCATGAATTCGCATCATGCCGATCAAGGGAAGCCTGCAGCTATCCGTGGGTTTTCCTTAAATTCTATTTTTAAGATATTAATTTAATTTTTTTATCTTTCTTAAATTTCATAGCTACTGTAAATATCATAAGTTTAAATTTTTCTTAAGTGAACAATAGAGGTGGTCCCACATGTTTGAACAACTAAAAGCGTATTTATAAGTGATATTCCGCTCTAGTTAAGCCACCTTGTTTTGTTGGGGTAGCTGATCATAGTAAAACTCATTTGGTGTCATTTTGTCTAGACTCGAATGAGGTCG
>NZ_VPDZ01000011.1:0-169994 GCF_013417465.1 Acinetobacter sp. YH12251
ATGTCCACTAAAGAGCCGTTGAAGACTACGACGTTGATAGGTTGGATGTGGAAGTGCGGTGACGCATGAAGCTGACCAATACTAATTGCTCGTGAGGCTTGACTATACAACACCCAAACAGTTGTATGTAAAGCATCAATTGATTCGATATTAAGCAAAATAACTTGATTTAGTTAACGCTTAAGAACAAAATACTGCAACTCAGATATGATCTGTTAATAACTCATTTGGTAGAAAACTTAGCACGAAGAGCACTGCTCTGAGATTAGACTAAGCAAGTATCCATAACAGTTGTGCTGGCGACAATAGCAAGAGTGAACCACCTGATCCCTTCCCGAACTCAGAAGTGAAACCTCTTAGCGCTGATGGTAGTGTGGGGTTACCCATGTGAGAGTAAGTCATCGCCAGCTCATTATTCGAAAACACCCCCTGACTAGTGCAGGGGGTGTTTTTTTATGTGGGGGGAAAAAAGAAAAAAGGAAAAGAACGTTATAAAAGTAGAAAAAGCTAAAGCACAAAAATAGGAAAACGAGAGATATTTAAAATGAATGAGGCTAAACAGCGCTAAAAATTTACATCAAGGTGAGTTTATATTCTTTATAGTGAAGTACGGTCTCAATGTATAAAAAGAATAGGATGTACATATGCTCCAAAATCTCGATGAAGTCTCTATTTTAGAGATATTGCAGCAACGCTTTGAGGCAAACATGCAGCGTCATCCAGAATTGCTTTGGGATGATGTAAAAAAACAATTGATTGCACAGCCCTCAAAACTAAAAATTTTAATCGAAATGGAAAATACAGGCGGTGAGCCAGATATTGTGACGCTGAATCGGCAATCTCATGACCTGATATTTTATGATTGCAGCTTAGAGTCGCCAAAACCTAGACGAAGCTTATGTTATGACCGTGATGCCTTGGAGAATCGGAAGGATCATCCTCCCAAAAATAACGTTATAGATATGGTGCGAGACATCGGTGCTCAGCTGCTGACAGAAGAGGACTATCGTGCGTTACAGCAAGTTTTTCATTTCGATTTAAAGACTTCGAGTTGGATCGTAACGCCAGCGGATATTCGGCAAAAGGGCGGGGCACTGTTTTGTGATCGACGTTATGATCATGTATTTAGCTATCATAATAGCGCGCAGTCATATTATGCGTCTCGTGGATTTCGCTGTAAGCTAGTGATTGCTTAATCTCAGTGCTATCAAGGTATTTAAAACAATCAAGAGCGTTAAAGTGAGCTTTTCTAAAGATGTAATTGCGTTTGTTTTTTAGACATTTAAAATTTTTCTAAACTAAAGATAGAAATAAATGATGGTGTGTCGTTCTGAAGTTTAATGAAAGAATAGAAGAATTAGACCTGAAAATAAGAGTATTATTATTTAAAAAAATCAGTTAAATAATCATATATTGATAATGTTTAATAATTAAACTAAAACATGAAAAATAACACAATTAACATGCACTTATAAGCAATTCGATTTATTAAACATACGTCTAATATCCCTAGAAATTACTGTTCCGTATATTCCGTGGCTGTTGAATTTTACTTAAAAATTCAATGAATGTTATGGACAAGTACTCATGGGAGATGAGAACGATGACAACGGAAAAAATAGACATAAATTCTGTAGTCGATAAGGCTAAATTTACCCCGTTCCACTTCAATGTAGTGGCTTGGTGCTTATTGATTATTTTATTTGATGGCTACGATTTAGCGATTAATGGCGTGGTTTTACCATTATTGATGCAAGACTGGGGCTTAAGTGCAATGCAAGCGGGGATGCTTGCCAGTACTGCGCTCGCAGGGATGATGTTTGGTGCCATGTTCTTTGGTTCTTTAGCAGATAAGATTGGCCGTAAAAAAGTCATCATGATCTGTATCGTTTTATTTAGTGGTTTGACCTTTGCCGGTGGTTTTGCGTCAAATCCAACAGAATTTGGTATTTTGCGTTTCTTGGCTGGTTTAGGGATTGGCGGTGTAATGCCTAACCTTGTGGCTTTAACGTCGGAATACGCGCCGCAGAAGATGCGTAGTACACTAGTAACGACGATGTTTAGTGGTTATGCAGTCGGTGGTGTGATGGCGGCACTTTTAGGTTCATGGTTCACCCCTGACTTTGGTTGGCAAATCATGTTCTTTATTGCGGGTATTCCACTTTTTCTTTTACCTGTGATTTGGAAATTTTTACCTGAATCTTTGGCATTTATGGTGAAAGAAAACAAACAGGAAAAAGCCCGCAGTATCGTGAAGCGCTTAGCACCTGAAGTGAAAGTGACTGAAAATACAGTGTTCACTTTACCACAGGAAAATGTACCAGAAGCAGCAAACGTGGTGAGCTTGTTCCGCCGTGGTCGTGCCGTAAATACATTGCTGTTTTGGGTGGCGTTCTTTACGTGCCTATTGACCATGTATGCGCTAAGCAGCTGGTTACCAAAACTGATGATGGCAGCCGGTTATTCTATGGATAACAGCTTAATGTTCATGATGGTCATGAACGTGGGCGCAGTTGTGGGTATTGTGGGCGGTGGTATTTTGGCTGACCGTTTCCATTTAAAACCTGTGTTGATGGTTTTGGGTATGATGGGCGCGATTGTGATGAGCTTGATGGGCTTCCAGTCTAATCAGTTCTTGCTATACATCTTGGTGTTCTTGGCAGGTGCTGCATCTATTGGTTCGCAAATGCTGCTGTACAGCTATGTGGCGCAGTATTACCCACTTGCTGTACGTTCGACGGGTATTGGTTGGTCTTCTGCCATTGGACGTATGGGCGCAATTGTAGGCCCGATTTTGATTGGTGGTTTGCTCGGTATGAACTTACCTGCGCATTTCAACTTTATGGCGGTAGGTTTACCTGTACTGATTACTGCAATCGCGGTTGCATTGATCATGCATGAAAATGACAGTGATAAAATTGATGTTAAAGATGCATCTACAGCCAAAGCTTAAGTTGTGATTCTTTAAAAAGAAAAGCCTCCGAAAGGGGGCTTTTTCATGTTATAAGAAATGAATTTTATTAAAAATTCATGTTAAAAATATGAGCGAAGAACAACTAATAGCAGAGGCAATTTTACAATTAAAACAAGAATCAGATATTCTTAAAGATTATATATTTCCAATAGCAATGGCTCTGTTTTCTTCTCTTTTTGGCGCATTGCTTGGATATTTTGTTTTTCATAGACAAGAAAAAACAGTGTTAGAAAAAAGAAAGTTAGACACCGTAAATAAATGGCTATTTTTAGGTAATGAAATCCATCAATCATTGATAGCTATCAAATTTAATTACAACAATAATTTGTGTAATGATCCATTAAAAAGATTTTTTGCCATACCTTTTATAATTTTGGAAGATAAAAATTATAGTTTTCCATATCATGAGTTAGCCTTTATATCTAGCAGCTCACCTTCCAAATGGAACAATATTCCCAATTTACTTATTTTGTTTTCCAACTATTCATCCGTAATTAAGATGCTACAGACCCGCAATGAATCAAATGAAAAAATTAAGAAGGAAATCTTGGATAAGAAACAGTCAAATAGGGCTAGTATAAATATTACTTGTCAGGAAATTTCACAAATTGCAGACCTAAGCGAATTAGCTCGTGTTATAGATTTAAGTGAGCGGCTAATAGTCTTAATAGATGATCTAATTATTGGGTTTTATGAATTTTTACAAGAGTTTCCTGAAGTTGCAAAGCAGAAAATAAATTTAAAATTGATAAAGGGATATGGATCAATTTTAACGTACAAACCGAATGATAATGCTGAGTTTCAGTCAATATTAAAGAGATCTCCTTTACCAGATTATAAAAAATTATCATCTATTTTGGAGCTTGACGAAGAGGAACTTATGGCAAGATATAGGCCATTATTTGAAAAATAATCCAAGGTCTGCATTATGAAACTCAACGCATTCTCCCCAATCCCTGAAGACGATGAAGAATTACATCTACCTGAACTGGTGTACTGGGCATCTTTAGGTGAACGCGCAGAAGTCGAAAAATCTTTGGCGAATGGCACAGATGTAAACACTGCCGATGAAGAAGGCTATAGCGCACTGCATGCAGCCGCAGAAAACGGCTATTTAGACGTAGTGAAACTATTGGTAGAGAAAGGTGCAAATGTACAGCATAAGACCCAATACACCGCTTTAGAACTTGCAGAGATGGCAGGTCATGACGATGTTGTGGCGTACTTAAAAAATTTGTAAGCCATATATTTTATAATGTTGATTCATAAAACACCCGCATGCAATATGCGGGTATTTTCATTTTAGTATTATTGTTGCTGTTGCTGTTGCTGTTGCTGTTGCTGTTGCTGTTGCTGTTGCTGTTGCTGTTGCTCAAGCTCCTGCTGAATCGCTTGATTAAACGCAGGCAAGTCATCTGGACAACGAGAAGTAATGAGCACCCAACCACTCGTATTACAGCGGTGCACCTGCTCATCGACCCAATGTGCACCCGCATTTTCCAAATCCAAACGAATACTTTTATAAGACGTCAGAGTTTTATCACGAATTCGTTCAGCATTAATGAGCGCCCAAGGACCATGACAAATTGCAGCAATAGGTTTTTGATGGTCAGCAAAGTTTTGAATAAGTCGCAGTGCATTTTCATCGATCCGTAGATGATCTGCATTGACAGTTCCGCCTGGAATTACTAAGACATCATAGTCTTCAGCATTTACGCTGCTCAATTGGGCATTGGGTTGGACTTCAGCTTCGACCTTTTTGTCTGCTTTTACTGTCTGGACCGCAGCATGTTTAACAGCGGCATGAATGGCTTCAATTCCCTTTTCATTTAAATAATTTAAGGGTTGAATCAGCTCATCATGTTCAACACCGACATTTGACGTTATCACTAAAGCTTTTAAAGTCATGATTGACTCCTTGCAATGAGGATTGTCTACCACGCTAACAAGCTGACGGATTTGGGTATGTAATAATTTCGCAGGAAACTGTAAGAAGTTTTGACAGAGATGTTATGCGAAAGTTCTAGATTAGAGCGAACTTTTAAAAATCAGCTAGAAAAAGAAAACCCCAACATCCTGTTGGGGTTTTCTTCGTATTTCGTGTTCTAGATACAACTCCTTGTCATATCTCACATCCTGATGCAGAAACTTATTGTTATTGTTTTATGTTTCGTAAACTTCCTGTCTCCTGATAACTGTAGATTAGGCCTGTTTCAGAAACTTGGAAAGCCGCAATTTTCTGCATGTCATGTAAGCCAAAACGTACAAAATTATTCTGTTACCTTTGCAAAGAAAAATCATCTGATTAATTGATTAGAATCAAATGATTATAAAAGGGAAGGGAACAGTAAATGAAACAATGTATACAATACTTTCGAACGCCTAGCCTCATCGTCGGTATCTTGATGACAGCCGCATGCCATGCGGAAAACACCACAACTACAGCACAAAATCAAACACTAAGCCAAGCTCAAAAATCGGCACAAATCCAGCAAGAACAGCGCTTTAAAATACAAAAAATCGCTCAATTTAATGAACCTTGGGCGTTTCAACAACTCCCAGATGGACGCTTATTGCTAACTCAAAGAAAAGGTCAACTGATCATCTTTAACCCGCAAAATCAGCAGAAAATACAGGTGAAAAACCTTCCCAAAGTAGCCTATGGCGGACAAGGCGGATTAGGTGATATTGCACTTGATCCGCAGTTTGAAAAAAATCATCAAATATACCTGAGCTATGCAGAAGCAGGACAGGGCGGTTATGGCGCTGTCATCGAAAAAGCCATATTAAACCTCAATGAAGCTGCGCCAAGTTTAAAACAGCGAATAATCATTTGGAGGCAAATTCCAAAAGTAGAAGGTCAAGGCCATTATTCACACCGTATGCAATTTGGAACAGATGGAAAATTATGGGTGAGTTCGGGCGAACGTCAGAAGTTTGATCCTGCACAAGATTTGCAGTCAAATTTGGGTAAAGTGCTGCGCTTAAATAGTGATGGAACGCCTGCTGCAGATAATCCATTTCAGACCCAAGGCGAAGTTGCCAAGCAAGTCTGGAGCTTCGGGCACCGTAATCCTTTAGGCATGGCATTTGATGCAAAACAGCAGCTTTGGGTGGCCGAAATGGGACCGAAAGGCGGCGATGAGTTAAATCTTGTGCAGCGTGGGAAAAACTATGGCTATCCGCATGTGTCGAATGGTGATCATTATGATGATCAACCGATTCCTGATCATCATACACGGCCTGAATTTGAAGCGCCTGCCATCAGCTGGACACCGGTGATTTCACCGTCAAGTTTGATGTTTTACCAAGGGCAAAAGTTCCCCTTGTGGAAAAATAAAGCGCTGATTGGTGGCTTATCTTCAGAAGCGATTGTGATTGTTGATACAGAGCTTAAACCTGTCCAAGAAATACAACGAATTGCCATGCCACAGCGTATTCGAGGACTCATTGAAGCCAAAGACGGCAGTATTTGGGGCATTGAAGATGGAGAAAAGGCATGGTTATTCAAAATTGATCCAAAATAGTGTTTAAAAAATAAACAAAAAATTCAAAAAATAAAAAAAAGCCCCTACGGGGCTTCTCACATACAGGCCTGCACGAATTTTAAATACGTCAGCTAAGCCGCATAGTGCTCATCGGCATTAAATACATTGGCTTGAATTTGAATTAATTTACGATTTCCTTGTTCTCCATTCATCCGCCAATGCGCAATTTTAATATTATCCACAATAGCAACATCGCCTTTATACCACTGTAAAAGCAGGGCATCTTTATACATCGCATCAAAAAATTGCTGCTTTTCGGCATCGTTCCATTCAATTTGTTGACCTTCTGGCGTGTAAATTTCCCATGTCAGTTGCATGCCGTCCGCCGTTGAATCGATTTCAATCTCCCCGCGATTTTCAAAGCAATTTTTGGCCGCCTGATGGGCAAATGGATTGGTATTATTGGCAAAAGCCCACGGCTGAATCACATGCTTTTTTGTATCAGGGTGATGAATCACCAGTGGCGAACGCTGCAAGGTCAGTTTGGCTTTTTTATCTTGTCGAATCTCTAAACTAAACGGGCTCTTTTTCAGCAATAACCGATCAAATAATCCCACCTCGCGCGCCGAGACATAAGAAAAATGGTTCCATGCGCCGAGATATTTTTCCTGTAGATGTTTCGGAAAATTCTCCCAAATTTGCTCTAAGTTATTAAATCCTGTTTCTGCTAAATACGTCGATGGTTCCTGACAAAATAAGGCGATATAACGCGAGCGTTCTGAGCGCACGCCGCCTTCAACATGCGGGCCTTGTACCGAGTTTTCGACTGGACCCAATTGCACTGTGTTGCGGTCTATATAACGACGGTAGTCGCCAGCGCCGAGCAATTTCTCGCTGTATTTTCGCATCCAAGATGCAACCCAGCTGGGCATATTGGGGTTAAATGCATTCCATGGCGTAAACTGAAAATATTGTTCAATCAGTTGGTTAAATTGTTCGGGTTGCTCGATGTTAAAACCACGGAACAGCAAAATGCCATTTTCATGGATTAGTTGTAAAAGCTCTTGTCGATGCGCGCCAATATATTGTGCAAGATCTTGCGGGCTATTGTGTTCTGGAGCGGCATGAAAAATGCGGGTAAAACTATTCAGTTGTTGCTGTTGCAATTGCATAGGTCATTCTCTAATTTTTTAATTCAATTTTTATTGTTGTCGCCTAATCCCTAAGCGCTGACAGTTCGAGCTGCTGAACTCGCAGCCGTTATTCTGTCTAAATTCTCTGCCGATTATAAGTACAGTTTTACTGTTGCGATGTAAGTATTGTTGATAAATTGCGATTTTTCGACGAATAGAGTGCGATCGTTGAATGAATCTAAAAAGCCCTCGACATCCTATCGAGGGCTTTTTAGATTCATTCTAAAGATATGACTCCTGTCATACCGATCAGCGTTCCTGCTGCATGTGCATTATTTATTTTTATTGCAAGACATCCTGTCTCTGTATGTTCTTACTATAGGCGCGTTGCTGTTGAGGCTACAGGCGTAAATACTGCAAGTGCTGTAGGTAAATGCCTACAGCAGAACGTCGCTAAATCCTGCTAGTGTAGTGATCTAAATAACAACAATGAGTTTCGCGCATGCCTGCAACACAAATCGATATACGGATGCAATACAGCATAGAATAAGAACAACAGCTGATAAATGCTGTTTTTGACGCCTTACAACAGAGTTTTCAATTGCCTCGATATGACCGCAATATACGTTTGCAAGTGCATGCGCCACATCGGTTTCAGGTGTTTGATCATTTGACGCAGCCTGAGCGCTTTACGCATATCACCATTGATTGTTTTGCGGGACGAACCTTAGCAACCAAGCGTAAGTTATATCAATTACTGGTGCAAAATTTGGTGGAATTTGGTATTCCAGCAGACCATATCATCATTACCTTACGTGAAAGCCCTCTAGAAAATTGGGGGATTCGAGGTGGTCAAGCCGCCTGTGATGTTGATTTAGGTTTTCAGGTGGATGTTTAGTCTGTGCAAATACATGGATTGTTGCTTTCATGAAGCCTAAACGAAAAAGCCCCGACATCCTGTCGGGGCTTTTTCGGATTCATTCTAGCGGTATAACTCCTGTCCTACCGTTAAGCTTCCTGCTCATTGTCTTATCATTGTTGTTTTATGTTCAGTGACATCCTGTCGCTGTATGGCCTTAATATAAAAGTAATCCAATAACGTGAATAGTGTCTATTATCCGCATCTGATGTAAGCCAAAACTTACAACACCTAAATTATCATTCTGTCCGTCGCGTCAATGTATTGCACAGCATTAAGGCTATCGACCGATAGAACTATTGACCCAAATCGATCTAAACCTGTTTTAAAACAGCGGGAAGCTGGTTTTGATGGGATTAAAATCTTCATCAGCGGTGTTACATATTTTTGCGATTAATTGGTTGAATGGTGAACTAATTTATCAGACATTAAAAATTCATAATGAAAAATATACAGGGAATAAGATCGATGCTAAGAACACTTACACAACAACGGACGACATCAAAACTTCAGCTCGCATTAGGCTGCGTCATTGCGCTTAGTGCTTCAGCAAGTTGGGCAGCATCTCCACAAGAGATTATGCAAATTGCGGAAAGTCAAAAGCAAAGTTATTTAGAGACCTTGAAAAACTTGGTCAATATTGAATCTGGCAGTAAAGATATTGAGGGATTGAATCAGATTGCCAAGGTGGTCGCAGAGCAATTAAAAGCCACAGGGGCTGAGGTGAACCTGATTCAGCCCAAAGACATCATGAAACTCGATGGTGCGCCAGATCAGACAGGGCCGATTGTAAAAGCGGTACTGAAAGGCAAAGGTAAAACGAACATTATGTTGTTGGCACATAATGATACGGTGTATCAAAAGGGCCAATTACAAGGTCAACCGTTTCGCATAGAGGGTAATAAAGCCTATGGTTTAGGTATTTTGGACGACAAGCAAGGTGTTGCTGCAGTGATTCATGTCTTGGATATGCTGAAACAGCTGAAGTACCAAGATTACGGCACCATTACGGTGTTAATTAATTCAGATGAAGAAATCAGTTCACCCGGCTCGCGCCAGTTGATTATGGATATCGCTCAAAATCAGGACGTTGTCCTCTCCTTTGAAACCGGTGGTATAGACGGAAGCTTGATGTTAGCCACCAGTGGGATTGGTGCGGCTTATTTAGATATTAAAGGGCGGGGTTCGCATGCGGGGGTAAAACCTGAAGCAGGGGTCAATGCCTTGACAGAACTGGCTTTTCAGATTCAACAATTGGAAAATCTATCCAATCCGAAAACGGGTTTAAAGCTGAATTGGACTGTTGCGACGGCTGGAAAAACCCGAAATGTGATTCCTGACCATGCGACAGCGCAGGCAGATGCTCGTTCTTTAAAACCACAAGATTTTGCTGAGTTGGAAAAAACCTTGAAGCAAAAAGTCAAAACCAAAAAATTAGCGGAAAGTCAGGTCGAAGTCAAATTTGAAGTCCGTCGTCCACCTTTAGAAGCTAGTCCACAAGCCAAAAAATTAGCCGCGACAGCCCAGCAGATTTACACAAAAGAATTAAAGCTGCCGATGAAAGTTGAAACGACCGCTTGGGGTGGTGGTACCGATGCCGCTTTTGCAGGTGTTAGTTCGAAAGCCGCGATCATAGAAGGAATCGGCATGTCTGGAGATGGATTACATTCAGATAAAGCAGAATATATTTTGACGGATTCTATCGTGCCGCGTTTGTACTTGGTGACCCGCTTAATTGTGGAGAGTTCTAAAAAGTAATCGTATCCAATTGGGTGAGACCCATTGAGCCATGGCCTTGAGTTCGGTTGTGGCTCATGTTAGAGCTATTCTTGTGTAGCATTTGAAATGAAAAAAGCCTCGACATCCTGTCGAGGCTTTTTCGGATTCATTCTAGCGGTATAACTCCTGTCCTACCGTTAAGCTTCCTGCTCATTGTCTTATCATTGTTGTTTTATGTTCAGTGACATCCTGTCGCTGTATGACCTTAATATAAAAGTAATCCAATAACGTGAATAGTGTCTATTATCCGCATCTGATGTAAGCCAAAACTTACAACACCTAAATTATCATTTTGTCCGTCGCGTCAATGTATTGCACAGCATTAAGGCTATCGACCGATAGAACTATTGACCCAAATCGATCTAAACCTGTTTTAAAACAGCGGGAAGCTGGTTTTGATGAGATTAAAATCTTCATCAGCGGTGTTACATATTTTTGCGATTAATTGGTTGAATGGTGAACTAATTTATCAGACATTAAAAATTCATAATGAAAAATATACAGGGAATAAGATCGATGCTAAGAACACTTACACAACAACGGACGACATCAAAACTTCAGCTCGCATTAGGCTGCGTCATTGCGCTTAGTGCTTCAGCAAGTTGGGCAGTATCTCCACAAGAGATTATGCAAATTGCGGAAAGTCAAAAGCAAAGTTATTTAGAGACCTTGAAAACCTTGGTCAATATTGAATCCGGCAGTAAGGATCTTGAAGGCCTGAATCAAATGGCCAAAGTGGTGGCAGATCAGTTGAAGAATGTCGGTGCTGAAGTGAGTGTGATCGAAAGTACAGATATTTATCGCATGGACGATACACCTGAGAAAATGGGACCAATAGTTAAAGGGGTATTGAAAGGTCAAGGTAAAAGTAAAATCATGATGATCGCGCATATGGATACGGTTTATGAACGGGGAATGCTTAAAAACCAACCGTTTAAAATTGACGGTAATCAGGTCTATGGCTTAGGTATCATTGATGATAAACAAGGGGTAGCTGCAATTTTGCATGTTTTGAATACCCTTAAAAAATTGAATTATAAAGACTATGGCACGATCACTGTTTTGATGAATTCAGATGAGGAAATCAGCTCACCTGCCTCACGTAAGTTGATTACAGAAACAGCACAAGATCAGGATGTGGTGTTGTCTTTTGAAGGGGGCGGTAAAGATGGTAACTTACGTCTGGCAACCAGTGGCATTGGCGCAGCCTACTTAGAAATTAAAGGAAAATCTTCACATGCCGGTGTGAAACCTGAGGCAGGGGTGAATGCACTCACTGAGCTCTCTCACCAAATTGCACAAATGCAAAATCTATCTGATCCTAACACTGGGTTAAAGCTGAATTGGACTGTGGCGGAAGCGGGTAAAACACGCAATGTCATTCCAGAACATGCTGCTGCACAGGCGGATGTCAGAGCACTACGTGTCCAAGACTTTGAGGCCGTGGAAAAAACGTTAAATGAGAAAATCAAAAATAAAAAGTTATCAGATAGCCAAGTCAGTGTGAAATTTGAAGTCCGCCGTCCACCGTTGGCTGTAAATGATGCCTCTAAAAAGTTGGCTGAAAAAGCGCAAGACATCTATAAAAATGAGTTAAACATTCCATTGACTGTTTCTTTGACTCCAACAGGAGGCGGTACTGATGCTGCTTTTGCTGGAGTAAAGTCGAAAGCTGCTGTAATTGAGGGAATGGGATTATCAGGAGATGGGGCTCACTCAAGCAATGCAGAATATATTTTAAAAGACAGTATTATTCCGCGTTTGTATTTGGCAACACGATTAATTGTGGATGTGTCGAAAGCAAGATAATATTCTATATCGCAATGATTAGAAGGAGCCTACCTAGGTGGGCTTCATTATGATTAAGCATACAGAACGAAATGAAAAAGCCCCAACGTCCTGTTGGGGCTTTTTCGTATATTGCTAAGATTCAACTCCTGTCAAATCAATCGCTTCCTGCATGTTCCATTCTTTTTATTCTAGAAACTTCCTGTCTCTGTATGGTTTAACTATAAATAAGGTGCTTCAATTAGCATAGTGGTCAAGGACGCCATCTGCAGTAAGCATTTTCTTACATCGAACGCATGACATGAGTTAAGCACTCACATATTGCAGTAATTTTTTGAAAATCGCTTTAACTGCTTTGTTGTCAAATTCATTCGGTTCGAATTTATCTGCTTGATTGCGCGTGAAAATATCACGAATTTCGACCACAGCATTACTGTCAATTAAGCCCAATTGGGTTGCCACTTGACGAATTTGATCAATCGAACGTGAACCATTGGTGCCACCATAGCTAACGTATGCCGCAGGTTTTCCGGCCCATTCTTTACCGAGGTAATCCAATGCATTTTTGAGCGCAGGGCTGTAGCCGTGGTTATATTCAGGGCTAATGAAAATAAATGCGTCACCTTGTGCGATTTTATCTGCCCATGCTTGTTGTTTGGGTTGGTCATAAATGCCTGTTAAAGGCGGATGTGCGCCTGCAAAAATTGGCAGATCCCATTCTTTTAAATCGACAATTTCAGTTTCTACGGTACTGTAGTCATAGCTTTCGATTTCTGAAAGTAGCCAGTTGGCAATCTTAATTGCCGTACGGCCTTCGCGGACACTGCCGACAATAATATGAAGTTTCATCGTATTTCCCGTCTTGTTTTAAAGTCTTGCATTAAATTAATATGAATTTGGTCCGTTGCATATACAGAAAATGTATCGAGTCGATTGATAGTTATAAAAATAGTGATAAAAAAAGCTCCTGAAGGAGCTTTTTATTTGCTGAAACTTAGATCAGTTTTACGCCTTGTTGACCGGCAGGGGTCACTTTGAAAATTTCAACTTCAAAGGTGATATTTTTACCAGCTAGAGGGTGGTTGAAATCCACTTCGGTAATGTCTTCACCGACGGTTTTGATCACCCCATACAGACTTTGTTTGGCTTTATCTTCAAACTCAATCATATGGCCTTCGACAGGACGTTGCTCAAATTTGACGGTATCGAATTTTTGTACGTTTTCAGGGTTCCATGGACCAAATGCATCTTCAGGAGGAAGGCTCACGGTACGGCGGTCACCTGCACGTAAACCGAATAAAGCTTTCTCAAAACCCGGTAATAAGCTGCCATCACCCATGACAAGGCTGACAGGTTCAGCACGGCTACGGGTATTGTCAATTTCTACGCCATTTTCAATAGCAACAGAAAAGTGAAGGTCTACTTTAGAGCCTTCTTCAATACGAGTTTCCTCGTTAGGATTGATAAAATCAGTCATTTTGCGCTTCCGCACGTTGAATTCGGTGTTTTTCTAAGAAAAACGTATCGATAAGAAGCAGAATCGTGCCTAAAGTAATAGCACTGTCTGCAATATTAAATGCAGGAAAGTGGCTGTTGTTGTAATACACGTGAATGAAATCCACCACATAACCTAAAGATACACGGTCAATTAAGTTACCGATTGCGCCGCCTAAAATTAGGGCAATGGCAATCGGAAGGACTTTCACGTTTTTTGGCATACGCATGAGCCAAAATACAAAAATGACAGACACAAGTCCTGCGAGTGAAGTAAAGAAATAACGTTGCCATCCACCGGCATCGGACAAGAAACTAAAGGCAGCGCCATAGTTATGTAGTAATGTCCAATTTAAAAAGGGCATGACAGGTACAGGATCTGCGTAGTTCAGATGTGTACTTGCAATCCATTTGGTCCATTGATCCAAAATAATGGCAACAATGGATAAGCCCACCCACACTAAATTGTGTGGGTAGAATTGAAAGAAGCCCTTTTTTTCTTGTGGATTAGGCATATTTTCTCTCTTCGCCTTGACCTGTAGGAAGGTTAATAATACAACGAGAACAAAGACCTGGATGTTCGTGATGTGTATTCACATCTGGCAGTACATGCCAGCAGCGCGCACATTTTTCACCGTCAGCAGCAGAGACTTTGACATTTAAACCGTCAAGGTCAGAGGCTTCACCTTGCGCTGCATCAAACTCATTGACAATCACTTGAGAAGTGATGAGGACAAAACGCAGTTCTTCACCGAATTTGTCTAAAACAGCTTTCAGTTCAGCATTGGCCCAAAGTTCAACTTTTGCAGACAAGTTTGAACCCACAGTTTTTGCAGTACGTGCAGCTTCAATAAACTTGTTCACTGCAGATTTGACAGTGATTAAGGTTTGCCATTCAGCTTCAGTCACCAGATTCGCTGTAGAGGCTACAGGAATGTCATACCACTCCGCAGTAAATACATATTTCTCAGATTGCTCTGGAATCAGTGGCCAAGCTTCTTGTGCGGTGAAACTCAAGATTGGAGACATCCAACGGACAAAGGCTTGAACCAAGTGATACAACGCAGTTTGTGCAGAATGACGCGCTGCTGAGTCTGCCTTAGTGGTGTACTGACGGTCTTTGATGATGTCGAGGTAGAAACCACCCAAGTCATTAATACAGAAGTTGGTCAATGCGCTGGTCACGATATGGAAGTTCATATCTTCATAGGCTTGCTGAATGGTTTTCTGTACTTCCGCAGCACGTTGCAAGATGTATTGATCCAGTGCGATCAATTGATCGACAGGCAAAGCATCCGTCGATGGTTTGAAGCCATTCAAGTTAGCCAACAAGAAACGCAATGTGTTACGTATACGGCGGTAACCATCTGATGCACGGCTAAAGATTTCTTTACCTGCAGTCATTTCATAACGGTAGTCTGCAGAGGCGATCCAGAAACGTAGACCATCTGCACCCATGTCTTTAATGATGTCTTGTGGAGTGATCACGTTACCGATCGACTTCGACATTTTGCGGCCTTTTTCGTCAACAACGAAGCCGTGAGTCAATAAGCCTTTATAAGGTGCGCGGTTATTAATCGCCATAGACGTCAACAATGAAGACTGGAACCAGCCACGATGTTGGTCAGAACCTTCAAGGTACAAGTCAGCAGGGTCTTGCAATTCTTCACGTTCACGGAGTACTGCAAAGTGTGTTGTTCCAGAGTCAAACCAAACGTCTAGCGTATCGCGAACCGCATTGTACTGCTCTGCATCTGCACCGATAAACTCAGACGCATCACGGTTATACCAACCATCAATACCTTCTTGTTCAATCAGCTTCGCCACTTCTTCGATCAGCTCAGGCGTACGCGGGTGAAGTTCGTTAGTATCTTTATGCACGAAGAATGGAATTGGCACGCCCCATGTACGTTGACGTGAGATACACCAATCTGGACGACCTTCAATCATCGATTGGATACGGTTTTTACCCCAATCCGGTACGAAGCTGATGTCATTTTCAATCGCGTTCAATGCACCTTGGCGTAAACCTTTTGCATCCATGCTGATGAACCATTGCGGTGTTGCACGGAAGATAATCGGTGTTTTATGGCGCCAGCAATGTGGATAGCTATGTTTGATCACCACATGTGCCCAAAGTTTGCCTGCTTCGGTTAAAGCAGCAATGATTTTTGGATTAGCTTTGTAGATGTGCTCGCCTGCAAAAATTGGTGCAGTCGGTAAATACACACCGTTGCCGCCAACTGGATTGTCGACTTTTAGGTTGTACTGTAAGCCAACTTTATAGTCGTCCACACCATGGCCTGGCGCGGTATGTACAGCACCTGTACCACTGCCGTCTGTGACATGCTCACCTAAGATTACTGGTACTTGGCGTTCAGCAATTAACGGATGTTGTAGTACTAGGTTTTCAAGTTTTGCACCAGCAAACTCAGCAATCACTTCAACTGCGTTAAAGCCATAACGCTGCGTTGCAGATTCAACTAATGATTTTGCAAGGATGAAGTTTTGCGCTGCTTTGTCTTCGCCAGTTGCTTTCACCAATTGGTATTCAAGCTCAGCATGTAGAGCAACCGCTTGGTTGGCAGGCATAGTCCAAGGCGTGGTTGTCCAGATTACGATATCTGTAGAATCGCTAACTGTAACACCTAGGCGTGCAGATAAATCAGCTAAATCAACAACGTTAAAACCAACGTCAATCGCATCTGATTTTTTGTCTTCGTATTCTACTTCAGCTTCAGCTAAGGCAGAACCACAGTCCAAACACCAGTTTACAGGTTTAAGACCCGGCTCAATATGGCCTGCTTTAGCAATTTCACCGAGCGAACGAACGATGTCGGCTTCTTGTTTGAAGTTCATGGTGAGGTAAGGGTTGTCCCAATCACCAAATACGCCCATACGCACGAAGTCTTTTTTCTGTAATTCGACTTGGGTGTAAGCATATTCACGGCACGCTTTACGGAAAGTGGAGGCATCTACTTTCACGCCGACTTTACCGACTTTTTCTTCAACTTTCAGTTCGATTGGAAGACCATGACAGTCCCAACCTGGTACATACGGCGCGTCAAAACCGTCCATCACACGGCTTTTGATGATGATGTCTTTCAGGACTTTATTCACCGCATGGCCTAAGTGAATTTGGCCATTTGCGTATGGAGGGCCGTCATGAAGCACATATTTTTTCTTGCCAATACGCGATGCACGAATCTGCTGATAAATGTTGTCGGCATACCACTCTTCTAACCATTTCGCTTCACGTACTGCGAGATTTGCTTTCATCGCAAATTCAGTACCTGGGAGGTTTAGCGTGGCTTTATAATCCACTGCATTTTCAGGAGTTTGCTTATCGCTCATGCAAGTTGTCTTCCAAATTTATCAGCCCGTTGACTGACGCGTTTTACAATAAATAATCGGGGTTTAAAAGGGGAAATGAGGGTGCTGACCTCGAAACTCAAGGAGCTTTTCGACGTCATCATCAATTCCCGCTTTCAGTGCTTCAAGCGAAGGGTAGTCCTTTTCGCCATGTAAAAAGTTCAAGAACGTCACCCGCATTAACAGGCCATACAGATTAGCAGAAACATCAGGAAAATGTACTTCTAATCGCCATTCAGGATGTTCCTGTTTAATCGCGGGACGCGTACCAACATGCCCTGCACCAAACAGGGCAGAGGGTGCATAACCTGCAACCCCTAATTTGTCAGCATTTTCGCTTTTTACTTTATCTGTTAAAGATTCGGTTTCACAAATGACATCGACTGCATAAATGCCATTTAAACAAGGTTTATGACGGTTTAAACGCACATTAATGGTAGGAAAATTAATCGTGCGACCGATTTGATCGCCATATTGCACACGACCGGTGATGCTATATGGACGACCTAAAAGTTTTGCGGCATGGGCAAGGTCGCCTGCTTGTAAAGTCTGACGAACCAGTGTTGAACTGACACGTTCGCCATCGACTTCGACATTTTGCAGGGCTGTGACTTGGAAGCCGTATTGGCGTAAAAATTCGCTATTGCCTTGACGGTTTTTGCCAAAGTGGTGATCTTCGCCCAAAACTAAACTTTGTGTATTGAGCTTATTTTTTAAAATATCGGCAAATTCTTCAGCGCTGAGATTACGAAAGGCATTGTCAAATTTCGCCACCACAATATAGTCGACGCCCAGTTCAGTTAAATATTCGACTTTTTCACGTAGTGAACTGATTCGAGGTGGAGCGTCATAAGCTTTAAAGAATTCAAGTGGTTGTGGCTCAAAAATCATCACAGCTGTTTTTAAGTTTTGTTGCTGTGCTATGTCTTTGAGCTGGCTGACCATCGCTTGATGACCCAAATGTACGCCATCAAAATTGCCAATGGTCACGGCAGTTTTGGGGAGTTCTAAGTGGGGCGCTAAAGCATTCAGACGGAGCAGCTTCATGGGCGAATCAATTGTTGAAAATGTTTGAGGGCTATATATTGCCATAATCTTCTGCGTTCGTCTTGTTGTTGTGTTTTTACTCAAGTTTTTTTATGCAGAGATGAATTTGTTATCAGTAAAATAAATTATAAAAATAAATATTAATCAATTTTTCTTATTTAATGGTGTGCTTAAACTATAGACATTCCATTTTGATGAGCATCATGCGATGAAAATGCCATTTTATCAACTCCAGCATAAACAAGACTTGATTCGTCATTTCACCCCAAACTGGTTTACGGTGGTGATGGGCACAGGTGTGGTGGCCCTCATTTTACCATCTATAGCGTTGGCGCCGCAGTGGATGTGGTCCATCGGAGCAGGGTTGTGGCAGATCAGCATCGTGTTGTTCATATTGTTTAGTGGGATGTATCTCAGCCGATGGATCTTGTATCCACAAGAAGCCAAGCAGATTTTCCAGCATCCGGTGATGAGTTTATTTCTTGGGGCAATCCCCATGGCACTGGCAACCCTGATCAATGGCGCATTGAAATTTGGCACCACGCTGTACACTGAGTTTTTGGGCGTAAGCATCATCACATGGGCTGAATATTTATGGTATGTCGATGTGTTGATGGCAATTGCGATTGCATGGTGTGTTCCCTTTCTGATGTTTAGTCGTCAGCAACATGCGCTGCAAGGCATGACCGCAGTATGGTTATTGCCGATAGTGGCTTGCGAGGTGGCTGCCAGTTCAGGCGGTTTATTGTTGGCACATTTACCTGCACAGGCTCATGCTGTCCATATTTTGCTGGGGAGTTATCTCCTTTGGGGAATCTCAGTATTTCCAGCCTTTGCCATCTTAAGCATCTTGTTGCTGCGTCTGGCTTTACATCAACTTCCAAGTAAGGAAATGGCGATCAGCAGTTGGTTGGCCTTAGGACCGATTGGGACAGGGGCTTTAGCGCTGTTACTTTTGGGAGAGCAAGCCCCACGTATTTTGACAGCAGTAAATTTGGTTGATTTAGGACAGGTGTTACTTCAAGGCGGTGTGTTTGCAGCCCTTGTTCTACTTGGATTTGGTGTATGGTGGTTTGGAGTCGCTATACTCATCACGCTAAAACATTTACGAGATTTACCCTTTAATCTCGGGTGGTGGGCGATGACGTTTCCATTCGGCGTTTTTAGTTTGGCGGTCATCCATTTGGCGGAACAAACGCAGTTACACGCTATTCAACAGTTCGGTACTTTTTTTGCAGTATTGCTCTGTACGCTTTGGACATTGGTGATGCTGAAAACCATACAAGGGTTTTATCGCGGCAGCTTATTTTTTTCTCCGTGTTTAAAAGCGTATTGTGATGCTCAGCGCGCATCTTAAATGATGTCGGGTGAATGTAAATCCGTTGAAGAAAACTATTGCGCGTTGGCTTTGACGGATTTCAGCAAACAAATATAGAGCTTCTGCAAGCGTGTGATGCAGTTACGTTATTTTGCTATCCAAGCAAAACATTCATGTATAAAATTTGCGCGTATTTTCGAGAGATCAATTGGCTTCGAGATATAAACTTGCTTGAAGTATAGGAACTAGAGCAAGGCATATGGATTAAAACAAAAAAGATAAAAATAAGGATCGAATTATGTGTAATCAAACCAGTTTTTGGGATGATGCCAAAGGATTATTAGAAGAGTGGTACGTCGCTTGTACCTCTAAAGAACTCAAAAAAGATCAACCTTTTTCAGCCACCCTGTATGGTAAAAAAATTGTTCTGTTCCGACAAAAAGATGGAACAGCCGCTGCATTGCTCGATCAATGTGTGCATCGTGGTGTGCCTTTGTCTCAGGGTAAAATGACTGATGGCTGCGTTACATGTCCATATCATGGTTGGTCGTATCAGGGTGATGGCCATGTGGCGCATATTCCCAGTGTCAATGGGCAGTTTTTTCCAGAAAAACCGCATCCCTTTAAACAGCGTAGTTTTGATGTGTGTGAGCAAGATGGGGTGGTATGGATTTATCTCGGTGAAAAGCCCAAACAGGAACGCCCAGAAATATTTAAATTACCGTTTTATGATCAAGCCGGCTGGGTCAGCTATTACATGGTCGGCAGTTATGATGGTGAGATGGGCGCTGTTGCACAAAATATTATGGATGTGACCCATACCATATTTGTGCATGAAGGCTGGTTTCGTTCAGAGTCGGGAAAAGCCGTGGATGCCACCATAGATGTGGGGCCGCGCAAAGTAGTCGTTGACTATCATGACCATGATGCAGATGTTGGCATGATGCCATGGCTGACCAATCCGCATGGTGCTGAACAAGTCCACCGCGACAGTTTTATCGCGCCGAATATTACCTTGGTGGAATACCATTGGGGAGATCCGTCGGGCATGGTGTTTAATAGTCTGATTAGCCCTGTGGGACCGTATGAGTCAAGGGTTTATACCTGTGTTAGTTATAAATTTCCGATTCCAAAATTGTTGTCTAAGGCATTGATGCCGGCTGTGAATGCCTATACTTGGGTGGTCAACAAACAAGACATTAAAATTTTGTCAGCGCGAAGAGTTGGCATCGAGCATATGCCGATGACCCATTCGCATAGTGTACGAGGGGATATGGCACATATTGCCTTAGAGAAGATTTTAGATGCCTTACGTCACGACCAACAATTGGCACCATCTTTTATTGGCAAACGTCCGATGCAATTTCAAATTTGATAGCAGTTGAATCTGCTTGAGGAGTTTATTTTTCTGAGCAATGTGATTTTTGAAGCTGATTTTTTCTGCGCACGTGCAAATGTATGCTATATGAAGGCATCAATTTGAGGAGACCGCTATGCGTCAGCAAATCGCTTTAATTATGGCACTGCCGAGTGAATCTAAAGGCTTGTTTGAAGCTGCAGGCATTGAAGTGCATTACAGTGGTATTGGTAAAGTCAATGCCGCATTTAAAGCCTTTGATGTGATTCAAAAAACCGGATGTCATACTTTGCTGAATTTGGGCACTGCGGGAAGTTCACATTTTGATGCACATGCTTTGGTTGAAGTGGCTCAATTTGTACAACGGGATATGGATGTATCGCCTTTGGGTTTTGATGTCGGGGTGACCCCGATGGATACCGATCATCCTGCTGAAATTCAGCCAGAGAGCATGTTTAGTCATTTGCCTAAAGGAATTTGTGGTACAGGCGACAGCTTTGAAACTGAGCTGCCGAAAGTACCGTGTAATCTTGTCGATATGGAAGGCTACGCAATCGCTAAAGTATGTAAAAAACTGGGTGTTCGCTTTGTGTCGGTAAAATATATTACCGATGGTGCGAATGACACAGCACATTTGGATTGGGAAGAAAATTTATTATTCGGCGCAAAGAAATTATTGGAATTATATCAAACAGTAAAATAAGGCATTTAGCTAATTTCGGTCGGCGACCATAGAATGCTATGGTCGTATGCCAATTCGACCCAATTCAATTTACTTTTCTGGGCGTGGAATTACACCGTAAAGCATCATATGAACGGTATGTTGAATAATCCGTTGTTGCATACTGCGATTACGTAAGGTTTTTCCAGTGACCATTTCCATTTGGGTTGCAAAGTCAGCATAGTTTTGCGTGATTGCCCAAATGTTCAGAATTAAAAGTTCTGGATCAATATCTTTTGAAATTTTGCCTTGTTCTTGCCAGTTGCTAATGACTTTGGCTTTGCGTTTCACTAATTTTTTTAGTGGGCCTTTTAAAATTTCAAGAATGTGTGGTGCGCCCTGAATGACTTCAAGTGCGAACAAACGTGAGGCTTTCGGTTGCGTACGAGATACTTCAATTTTCTGCAATAGATAATTGGTGATCGCTTCTTCAGGCTCAAGGTCTGCTTCCAACATTTGTAGCGGAGCAAGCCACTTTTGTAGAACCGTTGTCAGAACTTCAACATAAAGCGCTTCTTTATTTTCATAGTAATAGAAAATATTCGATTTATGCATTTCTGCAATCTGTGCGATCTCATCCAAGCTGGCGCCATTGAAGCCATACAGGGAAAAGACATCCAGTGCTGCATTAAGCAACTGGTGGCGTTTCTGGGTACTCTTTTTTTGTTCCATTAGCTCTTTTAAGAAAATGAAAAGGGAATATTGAATTGTACGGCAAATCAACAGATTTGTGCACAATCATCGTTTTTAATTTTATGAATTTTGGCAGTTTATTCTGTTCAATGGTCAAATAAATACGACGAATGCCATAATATTTCAAATAATCATTTTAGGGTGAAATTTAAATAAATCATTATTTTTAGTCATGGATTTATATGATTTGTCGTAATTTTTGTGATGTATTTGTCAACAGGCGATAAATCTACCCTCAATGCTAAACATGGTTTTGTTGCGATATTGTTCTTGAATAGTACAGGAAGTCACACGGTTTAAGTGATGATTTCCTGCACAAGTACAGCTTAAGTGGCCAACACCGCTTGTAAGACTTGTTGTTCAAGTTCAGTAAATTCAATGCCTTTTTTTCGTGGACGGGCCAAATCGACACAAAATTCTTTGGCAATATGGCCTTTATCCAGCAAGATAATTCGGTCTGCTAACTGCACGGCTTCACTTACATCATGTGTGACCAAAATTGCGGTAAAACCCTGTTCAGTCCAAAGTTTTTCAATCAAATTCTGCATATCTAAACGTGTTAAGGCATCGAGCGCACCCAGTGGTTCATCTAGCAGCAAAATGCGTGGTTTATGTGACAATGCACGTGCCAGTGCAGTACGTTGACGTTGCCCCCCTGATAGCTGTGTTGGCCAAAGCCCCGCTTTGTCTTTTAAACCAACTTTCTCGAGGAGTGCTGTGGCATTGGCATGTTGGTCTTTGCTTAAACCGAGTTGCACATTTTTCTCAATGCTACGCCAAGGCAGAAGGCGAGGGTCTTGGAACATCACACGAATATCATCACTGGTGATGCCTTCACGAATATGACGTGCAGACTTAAATTTAATTTCGCCATAACTGGGCTTTTCTAAGTCGGCGATGAGGCGAAGCAGGGTACTTTTACCACAGCCACTACGACCGACAATCGCCAAGAATTCACCGGGTTGAATATGCAGGTCTAGGTCTTCAAGGACTTTAACATCGCCATAAAATTTGTGTAGTTGTTCAATCAGAATCTCTGCGCCCAACACCGCATGGGGGTTGATATCCTCGACTGAAGAACGCTGAGGTTGGGTTGAGTCGTCTGCATGACGGCTTATGCTTAAATCGGTCATCACATGCTCCTTATTTTTGGTAACCCGAGTGCCAACGGAGTAAATATTTTTCTAAGGCAACAGCCAGTACATCGGCCAATTTACCGAGTAGGGCATATAATAAAATCCCGACCAAGACGATGTCGGTTTGTAGAAATTCGCGTGCATTCATGGTCATATAACCGATGCCAGCTTGTGCAGAAATGGTTTCTGCCACAATCAACAGAACCCAAACGAGACCGAGTGAAAAACGCAGACCAACTAAAATAGACGGCATCGCCCCCGGTAGAATGATTTCTTTATACAGTTGCCAGCCACTCAAACCGTAGCTTTTGCCCATTTCAATCAGTTGAGGGTCTACAGAACGAATACCATGATAGGTATTGATATAAATGGGAAAGAATACGCCAATAGCGACTAAAAACAGCTTGGCCGATTCATCGATCCCAAACCATAAAATCACCAATGGAATCAGGGCAAGAGCAGGAATATTACGGATCATTTGCAGCGTGGTATCGAGTAACGTCGATGCTGTTTTGGATGAACCATTTAGCAGCCCTAAAAAAAGACCTAATCCACCCCCAACTAAAAGCCCAACCAAAGCACGACCCGCACTGATTTGGACATGCTTCCACAGTTCACCACTGATCAGTAAGTTCCAAAAGGCCACCACCACCGCACTTGGCGCAGGCAAAATACGACTTTCTAACAGCCCTGTAACAGAGGCAATTTGCCATACAATAATTAATGCAATAGGAAACAACCAAGGCAGCAAACGCTGCCCGAGTTGTGTTCCACGTGAAACCTTCGGTGCTTTGAAGGTTTCAACAGAAACAGTTTTGGACATTAGGCCGGCTCCTGAATCTTTCCAGCTTTTTTATTTTCATCTGGGGTGTAGTTGTTCGCGACGATCTCACCAAATGGGCCTGTTAAGTTAGGTTGAACCAATTTCTGACGCGTTTCCAATGGCAGTAGTGGGAACACCAATTCTGCGAAACGGATCGACTCTTCAAGGTGTGGGTAACCAGAGAAAATAAAGGTATTAATCCCGAGATCAGCATATTCTTGGATACGTGCGGCTACCGTTTCAGGATCACCAACGAGTGCCGTACCTGCACCACCACGAACCAGGCCAACACCCGCCCATAAGTTTGGCGATACTTCTAATTTGCTACGGTCGCCGTTGTGCAGTTCAGCCATACGGCGTTGACCAACAGAGTCCATGGTTTTGAACTTGGCTTGCGCGGCTGCAATGGTGGCATCGTCGACATATTGGATCAGCTCTTCAGCTGCTTTCCATGCCTCTTCATTGGTTTCGCGCACAATGACATGTAAACGAATGCCATAATTCAGTTCACGTCCTTTGGCTTTGGCTTTTTCACGCACCACTGCAATTTTTTCTTTTACCGCAGCAGGTGGCTCACCCCAAGTTAAATAGGTGTCAACTTGATCCGTTGCCAGTTCAACAGCTGCCTCTGAAGAACCGCCAAACCATAGTGGTGGATACGGTTTTTGTACCGGTGGATAAAGTAATTTTGCGTCGTCCACACTCAGGCGTTCGCCATGGAAGGTATAGCTTTCACCAGTATGTGAACGGGTTAAAATTTCACGCCAAATCGTGGTGTATTCTGCGGCAGTTTGGTAACGCGTCGCATGATCTTCATAGACACCATCACCCTTGAGTTCTTGCTCATCACCGCCTGTGACTAAGTTTAGTAAGATACGACCGCCAGATAAACGGTCAAAAGTTGCAGCCATACGTGCAGTCAGTGCAGGCGTTGTCACCCCCGGACGTAGAGCGACTAGAAATTTTAGATTTTTAGTGGTATCAATCAAGCTTGCAGCTGTAAGCCATGGATCTTCACATGAACGACCTGTCGGAATCAGAACGCCTTCATAGCCAAGATTATCCACCGCTACTGCAATTTGCTTCATGTAGGCATGATCGACTTGGCGTGCACCTTTACTTGTTCCTAAGTAGCGACTGTCACCGTGGGTAGGGATAAACCAGAAAATTTTCATGTTCAGTTCCTTGTATTTTTGATGGCTCGGGTATCAATGTGATGAAGGTGTCCAAACTTGCTTTTGGACTTGAATGTTGTTTGGAATCAGTTGGACTTGTTTAAATAAGTCCGCAATATTTTGCTGTGCTTGTATGACCTCGGGTGTCAGTGGGCGCACAGGAGATGGTTTAGATCGGCGAGAAAAGGCTTGCGCAGCAATATTCTTTTGCAGCCCAGTGCTGTTTTGATAAATCTCTAAAGCCACATTTTGGTTCTTCACAATCCACTGATCGGAAGCGTCTAGGGCCTTTAAAAATTTAGCTGGGGCATCAGGGTGCGCTTGAACGACTTTTGGATTTGCCACATAAAATGAATAGGTCTTTGGAAAATCACCAGATTGAATCAGCACTTTAGCCTGAGCATCCAACTCCGCTGCAGATAAAAACGGGTCCCAAATGGCCCATGCATCAATTGATTTTTTATCAAATGCGGCCCGTGCATCTGCTGGTGGAATCCAAATCGGTTGAATGTCATTCCAAGTCAAACCGGCTTTTTCTAAAGTTTTGGCTAATAACTCATGCGCACTCGAGCCTTTTTGTACAGCAACGCGTTTACCACGTAATTCTTGAATGGTTTTGATTGAGCTGTCCGCTGGAATCACGACAGCAAGCGACTGTTCAGGCACCACTTCATAGCCAATATAATTCAGGTCTTTATTGGCAGCTTGGGCAAAAATAGGCGGGGTGTTGCCGACATAGCCATAATCCACCGCACCGACCGCAAGGGCTTCTAACATTTGTGGGCCAGCAGGGAATTCTTTCCATTCAATCTGAGCGCCGGGAAATTGTTGTTCAAAGAGCTTTTGTTCACGGGCAACCAGTAAATTTAAGGCTGATTTTTGGAAACCGATAACCAAGGTTTTTACGGCTGTTTCAGCTGGTTTTTCACCATCCTGCTGTGCTGTTTCTTGTTTTTGGCAGGCACTGAGTCCAAGGGCCAAAGTGGCTAAAGTCAGTATGGAAAATGTTCTTAGAATACGCATGGCATCGCCCTTATGCTGTAGTCGGCTTATTTAATAATGGCCGACTCAATATTTAATTTATTTGGAATTAATTTTTCGTTATAAAACGCATCAGCGACTTGCTGCTGCTCTTGCGCCACTTGTGCAGTAATCGGCGTCACTTGATTGCCTAAGCGTGAAATAGATGTTTTAAGTACATCTAGACCTAAGCCGGTTTTGCCTTCGAGTAACTTGGCCGCTTCATCTTGATTTTTTGAGACCCATTGCGTGGTCAAATTCAACTCATTCACCACAGCTTGCAGGACTTTTGGATTTTCCTGAGCAAATTTGCGATCGGCCAAATAGAACTGGTAGTTCTTCACCAAGTTTTCGCCATTGGCAATGGTGCGAGCATTAAGTTGATGCTCAGCGGCAGAAAGGAACGGGTCCCAAATTACCCATGCATCGACTGCACCTTTTTCAAAGGCAGCTCGTGCATCGGCAGGCGGTAAATACACGACATTGATGTCGCTAAATTTAAGCTGATTGGCTTCCAACAACTTGAGCAACAGGTAATGCACGTTTGAGCCTTTGTTTAAGGCCACACGTTTACCTTTTAAGTCCTGAATACTGTGAATAGCCGAATCTTTTTGCACAATTAACGCTTCAGCTTTTGGAACAGCAGGTTGGTTGGCAATGTAAACCAAATCGGTTTGAGCGGCTTGAGCAAAGATAGGTGGTGCTTCACCGACTTCACCAAATGAAACACTGCCCACATTGAGGCCTTCAAGCAGCTGTGGACCCGCAGGAAATTCCACCCATTTGATATTTACACCTTGGCTTTTTAAGGCTGTTTCTAAGGTTCCGCGTTCTTTTAAAATTGGCAATAAGCCATATTTTTGGAAGCCGATATTTAAGGTGACATTTTCTTCAGCCTCTTTTTTGCCACAGCCCGACATCATCATGGCACCCACAACCGCTGTAGACAGTACAAGTGTTTTTGTCCAAAGTTTTGCTTTGTGAGTACGCATGTGTTGCTCCTATACAGGCCTAAAGTTGCAGAACTGTTGATTTATGAACACATAAGCTAAAGAGTTTTCTTTTTCGAAAAAAATAAGAAAACTTAAATTTAAAATCAGGAAAAAAGATAAATAAAAATCAGCAAAACTTATGAGAAATTATGATTTTAGAAAAACATATAATGTGTCGAAGTATTATTTTAAGTTATTGAAATTATTTTATTTATTTGGGTTATTTAAATGGTAGATATGGTTATTCTATGGCTTGCAAAGTGATTTGAGGGGATAGCCAAGGGATTCGGCATAACCTTATGCAAAATAATGCTATTCAGCGCATAAAAAAAGCCACTTTAAAGTGACTTTTTACAAACTAACGAGTTTCTTTGATAGTTATATAAGGCCTGACGGGCATTCGGTAAGTCATCGACGCTGACTTGTTCAAAACCTTGTTCAAGGAACCAATGCGCTGTTCGTGTGGTCAAAATAAACAATTGTTCAATACCTAAATCTCGCGCTTTTTCTTCTAAATAATGCAAAATTTGGCTACCGCGATTTGATTTTCGATACCCCGGATGCACAGCCACACACGCGATTTCAGCAGAGCGTTTTTCATCCCCTGTGACAGGAATCGGGTACAACGCAGCACAGGCCAAAATCGTACCGTCACGTTCAATCACTGCAAATTGTCCAATTTCATTTTCCAAACGCTCGCGTGAGCGATAAACCAAGATGCCTTCTTGTTCGAGAGGGCGTAACAGATTGATTAAGCCACCCACATCTTGAATATCGGCAGTACGCACTTCTTCATAATGCGCATCCGTGATCATGGTGCCAGAACCGTCACGCGTGAACAGTTCTTCGATCAATGCGCCATCATAGGCATATGAAATAAGATGAACACGGTGTACGCCTTGTAAAGAAGCATCTTTAGCAACGCTTAAATGCAGGGCAATATCGGGATTAGAATCTTGATATTGCAAAATATGCTGATCAAGTTGATGAGGTGTAATTTCGCGTTGTAGCTGCCCATGTTCATTGTGCAAACCGTGTTGTTTGCCCAAGAAAATTAACTTATCCGCTTTTAAACTGATGGCGGTTTTGGTCGCAACTTCTTCAGCCAATAAATTAAACACTTCTCCTGTAGTGGAATAACCTGTCGGCCCAAGCACCACAATATTTTGGCTATCTAAATGACGTTGAATTGCATCGATATCGACGGAACGAACTTCACCAGACAGTTGAAAATCGATACCGTCACGAATGCCATACGGTTTTGCCGTGACTAAATTACCTGAGACCACATCAATACGCGCGCCGTACATCGGTGAATTGGCTAAACCCATAGATAGGAGGGCTTCAATTTGCAGACGAATGGAGCCAACAGCATTCATCACAGCAGGTAAAGATTCGCGAGTGGTGATGCGACGATGATGATGAAATGGTGTCTGGATGCCGCTGCTTTGTAAATTATGATTGATTTGCGGACGGGCACCATGCACCAAAATTAGACGAATACCAAGCGAGTGTAATAAGGCAATATCGTGAATAATGTGTTGAAAATTTTCATGTTGCAGTGCTTCACCATCAAACATGATGACAAAGGTTTTGTTACGATGCGCATTAATATAGGGTGCAGAATGACGGAACCAATGCACATACTGTAAGGTTGTGCTAGAAGATGGTTCAGTGATATTCGTTTGCATGCCTATGCCTGTTTATTCGCTCTGGTATGGATGATTCTAAACAAAAACATATGACAGCGGAAAGCAAATTTGACATCCTCACCCCCTTAAAAGAGGGTGATTCCTACAGCTAGACGCTTATGCCCAAGCGCAAGAATGTTTAGAGCTGAGTTTATATCTCGATCATGAGCTGTACCACAGCTCATGCACTCCCATTCTCTTATTCCAAGATCTGTCTTACCTTTTGGACTACTTGAGGTGATCTCACCGCAGCACGAACAGATTTGGGTAGTATAGGCTTCTTGGACTTCTTCAAACAATACGCCTGCGTTCTCGCATTTATACTTGAGCATTGTTTTTAATGCAGAAAATCCTGTATCCAAAACAGATTTTGCCATTTTGGTTTTTACTAATTTTTTAGCACTCAAGTCACCTACAATAATCAATGCATTTTCATTCACAAGCTTGGTGCTTGCTTTATGCAAGTGATCTTTTCGACTATTTGCAATCTTGGCGTGTAATGCACGAACACGCTTCTTATTCCTGGCTCTCTGAGCAATACCTAATTTCTGCTCATATTTTCGATAGAATTTTGGATTTGAAATTACAGTGCCATCAGAACAGGTGGCAATATCTTTTAAGCCTAGATCAATACCAATCGCTTTGGTTGCTGTCGATTTATCTTGCTTAGGCGATTCAACAACAAGACATACATACCAACGCCCACGGCTATCCTCTACAAATGAACCTGTTTTTAACGTGTATTTGCTTAAACCGTAGCTATCCCAAAGCTTAAATTGGTGTTTTCCATACTGGACATATCCATTGGCATATTTGATAGCCACCTTTTTAAAGGGAACCCATCCCAAAGAGCGCCTTGCTGATTTTTTATTGCTGACACGCCATTTCAGCTTTGCCTTTTTAAATTGTTTTCTTCGGGTGACTAATTCTTCAGTTACAGCCTGAATGGTTTGACTATGTAAATTACATTCTTTGGATGTGCCTTTGTAAATTACATTCTTTGGATGTGCCTTTCGTATATTTGGCAATATCAAAAGCAGAGAGAAATTCACCTTTCCGCTTCAAATGCCTAAACCCTAAATCATTGACATAATTCCAGACGAAGTTCACTTCTGATGCTAGTTGGTCTAACACCTTGCAATGTTTGTCTTTTATACGTAATTTAAGGGTTTTCATGTACTTATATTAACAATCAAAACTCAAGGAAAATAGTTCTTAGTTAAATCAAACGACACTTCATGTCGTGTCGCTTATATCTCTGACCTGAAGGACAGAGTTTTACCCTCCATTTGATAAAAAAACACCTGAACAGTGTTCAGGTGTTGGGAAAGGGACTTAAGAGATCGTCGAATGATTAGCCATTCTTAATGCGAATGATGCGATCGGTACGATCATTGACTAGCACGTAGTCACCATTGATTTTGTACCATTGTTGATAACGACCGGTGTTCGGTAAGCGGCGCGCTTCACGATCACTCACTTTGTAGCGGCTTGAATCGAAATAACGAGGAAAGCTTTGACCAACACGCCAATCGCGGCTTGGATTTACACGACGAAAGTCATTACGGTCGTAGCGATTATTGTCATAACGGTTGTTGTTATTCCAATTGCTCGGACGGTGATCTTTGTCCCAACGGTTGTCTTGATGTTGGTATGACGGATGGTAACGGCGGTCATCTTGACGATGGTCTGGCGCAGCAATGGCTGCTGTTGTAGCCATCAAAGCCGATACGGAAAGAACTAAACTCGATACGATTTTGTTCATGGGACACCTCTATACATTTCTAATCTGTTTTTCGATGATTCAAAATTAGCGAGAAAGTTCAGAGAAAGCGTGGGGGCAATATAGTTGAATTGTGAAATGTATGGAGGAAATTTGAAGGTGTGTAAATGATCTGAACGCTAGGCAGCATCAGCTTTTGCGGTTAAACATTAAAAAAACCTCATAAAAAAAGCCCAGAGTTGATCTGGGCTTTAAAAAAATAGCGAAATTAAATTCAAAACGGCTTACATACCTAAAATTTTCAGAATACTGTTACTATCTGAGTTGACCAATATGTAGTCATTATTGATTTTATACCATTGCTGATTACGCGATGGTTTAGGTAAGTTATGGTCTTTATAATCGACTTTATAACCATTACCACGATAATGCTGTGGCATCACATAGCCCGTTTGCCATTTATGTTGTTGCAAACGTTTGACTCCACGTTGTTCACGCATACGGCGTCGATCTTCAAGATCGTCATCGTCCTGATAACCACGGAAATCACGATCTTTTTTCATTTGACCATATGCATTGCCGCGTGGGCCATCAAAGCCACGTTCATCGTTCTTGAAGTGAGGCGCTGCAGACGTGATGCTGCTTGCTATTAAAGCACTGAAAGAAATAGCCAAAATTGGCAAAATCTTTTTCATGTTCAACCCTCATGAGTAATTTATCTTCAATATCACTACTGTACGCATTAAATGCAGAGAAACTGTGAAGAAAGATGAATATTTCTTTAAATAAAACGAAGAGATTGCGGATATTATGCGATAAATTTCGCGCTGAGAACAATCTTTCCATCTTGAAAGCGATGGTCCGATAATGCGTGCTTTTTATCCTTGCAATGCAGTCTTGATCAAATTTGAGGTCTATTGTAAGCACGATCAAAAACGCCCATCAAGTCTTGATGGGCAAATAGGGTAGAGATACTGGAATGAAAACGGTGGGTAAATTCGGGGTTTTAGTACCACTGCTCATTGAGGCATTGGAGTGAATAAATCGCTTGAGCCACAGATTCAGCTTGCTCGGCATCGTCCATTGCAGAGATCAAATTTTCAGTCAGTTGTAAGGTTTCAATTGAACGAATGGTTTCAATTTTACGTGTTTGATCAGCCATTTGGGTCTCCTTGCCGTCGGTCTATGTCATGGCCAACAGTCTATGCTTTTATACTTGATTTGAAAAACCGAATATTATTATAAAAATAATTTAAAAATACGATCAATGGCAAGTTGGGTAATGAAGCTGTCTATTGATCAAAGCTTGTTGAATTTCAAATGCTAATCTAAGAGTTTAAAAAAAGGGCATCAAATGGCCCTTTTTAGTTCTAAATGTGTCACTTGGAACGTAATTAGTATGCGTATTTCAGGTCGGTATAATCCGTTAATGATTTTTGAATATGAGCTTGAATAAATTCATTAATATCTTCAGGTGTCATTGCTGCACCTTGTTTGGTAATCACATGCTCAAACGGTGCTTGATCTTGCGCAATGATGCGATAAACAAAGTTAGTGATCACTTGAAAGCCTGCTTCTTGCTTTTGAATGCAAGTGACATAGAAATAGGCATGCTCAAAGTTTAAGTCAGTATGCGAAAAAATAAATTGTTCAAATAATTTTGCATTTTGACCGACATCTAAGCCTTTTAAATCGTCCACGATACTCGGGTCGAATTTTATGCCATATTTTGCTGAAATCGGTTGACCATCGACCAGTAGGTTAACCATGCCATCCTCAGTTGGAGTCACTGTAATATTGCTAAAGTCAGACATGTATCAATCCAATGTTTTTAAAGAATGCCCCAAGTATCGGCAAATTTGCTAAAAACTCAAGTCGACTTTCGCGAGGACACCGCGAAATCAGTCGGTGAATGATGTCTTGTAGGCATTCAATACATAAAAAAGGAAGCTCGCGCTTCCTTTTTTAAATTGGCTTTAAGCTTATTCATCTTGGGCATCTATGCTGGCACCGGTTAAATGCAAGCTGTCGTCACCCATTAAATATAAATATGCAGGCATGATGCTTTCAGGCGTAGGCAAAGTTTTTGGATCTTCGTCTGGATACGCCTTTGCACGCATGGCAGTACGTGTCGCACCGGGATTAATGCAGTTAAAACGAATATTGGGGTGTTCATTTTCTTTGGCGAACAATGTACTCACGGCTTCAATGGCAATTTTTGAGACCGAGTACGCGCCCCAACGTTCACGGGCTTCACGTCCCACACCCGAACTGGCAAAGACCACTGAGGCATGCTCAGATTTTTGCAGTAATGGCATTAGCTCTTGAGTCAGTACAAAAGGCGCACGAAGGTTCACCGCCATAACATCATCCCAAACATCCACAGGATAATGTTCTAGTTCAGTTCGCTCACCCAAAATCCCGGCATTATGCAAAATGCCGTCTAGGCGACCAAATTGCTTTTCTAAGGTGTCGACCAATAGCTCATAGTCACGAGGAGAGGCACTAGACAGTTGTAGCGGTAAAATCGCCGGTTGGGGGGCACCCAATCCTTCAATTTCATCGTAAATCACTTCTAGTTTATTCAGTGTGCGTCCATGTAAGACCACGGTTGCGCCATGTAAGGCATAACTGAGGGCAGCCGCACGGCCAATACCATCGCCCGCACCTGTAATCAGGATAATGCGATCTTTGAGCAGATCGGGGCGAGGTTGATATTCTGAATATTTCATCCGTACCTCCTCGTTTTATTGTGTTGTGTTCTATCGTTATAAAGTCGCAGTGTTTAGCGTTTTCGGTTTGATGACCAAATCATGAATGACTTCATGCAATTCAGCAACAGTCTTCACTATACAATCTGCATGCCAAGCTGTTAAGTCATCTTTGTGTTGTAAAGGTAAATAGCCATAAGCCGCAAGAATTGTGTACATCTGCGCATTACGACCGGCATCGATATCACGTGGATGATCACCGACATAGATACAGTCTTGAGCATCTAGATGAATGTGCTTGGTTGCTAAATACATCGGCTCTGGGTCTGGCTTGGTTTTACTGACATCGTCTGGGCAAACCAATACCGAGCAGCGTTCAGTTAAATTCAACGCTTTGAGCAACGCTTCACTGAGTGAACGCGGCTTATTGGTGACAATGCCCCACGGAATTTGATGTTGTTCTAACTCTGCGAGTAGTGGATACATGCCTTCAAACAGATCGGTATCAACTGCAATATCAGCACCATACAGATCTAGAAAGCGTTGACGATGTGCCAGAAAGACAGGATCTTCAACGTCTAACTCTGGATAGACTAGTTTGACCATCGCACGCGCGCCTTCAGATACTTGTACACGAATATCTTCTGCACTGACCACCGCAATGCCTTTGTCACGGCACATGTCTTGAATAATACGAATAAAATCAGCCGCGGTATCAATCAGTGTACCGTCAAGATCAAAGAGTACAGCTTTCATTAGGCTTCTTTCACCGTATGAACCATGTAGTTCACATCCACATTCGGTGCGAGCCAATAGCGTTTGGTGATCGGGTTATAATGTAAACCTGTCATATCTTTGAGTTTTAACTCGGCTTGACGAATATCATGAGCTAATTCTGAAGGTTTAATAAACTTTGAATAATCATGAGTGCCTTTCGCCAACATGCGTAAAACATATTCCGCACCAATAATCGCAAACAAATAGGCTTTAGGATTACGGTTAATGGTCGAGAAGAATACATGACCACCCGGTTTTACCAGTTTTTGACACGCTAAAATAATTGATGCTGGATCAGGTACATGTTCGAGCATTTCCATACAGGTAACGACGTCATATTGACCTGCTTGTTCTTCTGCCAATTGCTCTACAGGCACTTGGCGATATTCAATATTTTGCACATTTTCTTGTTCGGCATGTAGGCGTGCAACATTTAATGGCGCTTCGCCCATGTCGATACCCAATACTTGCGCGCCACGACGTGCCATGCTTTCAGCTAAAATACCGCCGCCACAGCCTACATCTAATACTTTCTTGCCAGTGATACCATTTGAATGCTCATCAATCCAGTTCAAACGCAGGGGATTAATCATGTGCAAAGGGCGGAACTCAGAATGCTGATCCCACCATATGGCTGCGAAAGCTTCAAATTTGGCAATTTCTTGTGGATCAACATTCAATTGCGACATCGGTTGCACCTCAATCAAGTCTTTATATTTTAGAAAAAAGTTTATGGGAGTTAGTGTAGCGCGTCCTGAAAAAAAAGCGATAAAAGCCTTAAAAAAGTTCACAGAATGAAAACGAAATCGACAGATTTGATTTATAGTGTTGCCATAAACTAATCATAATGATTTTGAGGACGATAAGTTCAATGAAAAAATTCCTTTTAGGCACGATTACAACAGCTATTTTGGCTTTTTCCGGCAGTGCGATGGCAGCACAATTTGTCGCGGGGACTGATTACACGGTTATTCCAAAACCGATTAAAGTCGAACGTCCGGGTAAAATCGAAGTCCGTGAGTTCTTTTGGTATGGCTGCCCACATTGTTTTACATTAGAACCGCATATGCAAACGTGGTTAAAGCAATTGCCTAAAGATGTACGTTTTGTCCGTACACCTGCAGCAATGAATCCACTTTGGGAACAAGGCGCGCGTGCTTACTATGCATCGGAAGCACTGGGTGTTCGTCAAAAAGCACATTTACAATTGTTCCATGACATTCATGTGGGTCAAAAAAATATCTTAGAACAAGGCGCATTTGCTAAGTTCTACACCCGTTATGGTGTTCCTGAAGCGAAATTTAACAGCACATTTAAATCATTTGCTGTGTCTTCAAAAATTGCTCAAGCGAAAAACTTAGCGGCTCAATATCAATTGAGCGGCGTGCCTGCGATTACCGTCAATGGTAAATACATCGTACAAGGTGAAGATGCACGTACTGTTGAAATCGTGAAATTCCTTGTTGATAAAGAACGCAAAGCGAAATAACAGATGTCATAAAAAAGCCGCACTCGATGCGGCTTTTTTTATGACGGTACATTTTGCGTTTTATGGCGATAAATTTTGTGGATCAGAGATTTGAGCCAAAGATCGATCCCAATGCAAGATGCCACGAAATAAGAGCTGAACTTGAGTCTGAGCTTGGCGGCGAAATTGTTTTAGCGCATCAGTACGTTGTGGAAGGTCAATATGTCGATGTAAGTCAATCCACTGCATGGCCCAACTTAAGGCCAATTCAAACAAAATTTGTCCCAATACTTTGAGGTCTTGTTCGGATTGAATATGTTGAGTCGCTTCAACTTGAGCCAGTGCATGGGCCAAATCGGTACTGAGAAAATTAAACTCACGAGTAATGGCTTGTCTTAAGAATGCTGAACCACCCCAACGTTCAGCAATAAGAAACATCCATGCCTCAGGAAATTGCTCAACGGCATGAAATAAATAATCCAGACTTTGTCGTGTGCGTGCATCTGGTGCTTGAAAGCATTGCTGACTCAGTTGATTGAGGACATTCCGAAGGTGCAGGGCCATTTGGTCGACTAGTTCCAAACCGAGTTGGTCCATGTCTTGAAAATGGCGATAAAACGCAGCAGGAACCAAGCCGACATGACGGGAAATTTCGCGTAAGCTCAGACTGCTAAAAGAACGGCCTGTGGTACTCAATGCAAGCGCTGCATCAAGGATAGCTTTACGACTTTGTTGCTTACGTTCTTCCCGTATCGACATGCAATTCGTCCTGAATTTTGCGTGGCTTCAGTCTAACAAATTTCCTGATGTCGTACGATGGGCCTATCAAAACTTGGATGAATGGATTTTGTAAATGCGCACGAATGCGTCCCGAATCTGGCTGTACCTTCTGTTATAATGTACCGCAATCAATTTTGTCAGATTAAGGACTCATCATGCGTATCGACCAACGAGCATTAGATCAATTACGTGAAGTAAAAATTACCCGTAACTACACACGTTATGCGGAAGGTTCTGTATTGGTTGAATTTGGTCATACAAAAGTTCTTTGTACTGCAAGTGTCGACAACTCAGTACCGCGTTTCCTTAAAGGTAAAGGTCAGGGTTGGGTGACTGCTGAATATGGTATGTTACCTCGTTCAACACATACACGTACTGACCGTGAAGCGGCACGTGGTAAACAAAGCGGTCGTACTCAAGAAATTCAACGTCTGATTGGTCGTAGCTTACGTGCGATGGTCGATTTGAAAAAATTGGGTGAAAATACCATCAGCATCGACTGTGATGTGATTCAGGCAGATGGCGGTACACGTACAGCATCAATTACAGGTGCAGCAGTTGCCTTGGTCGATGCAATGAATGTCTTGCTTGAAAATAAAAAAATTAAACAAGATCCATTAAAAGGTCTCGTTGCTGCGATTTCTGTAGGGATGTATCAAGACGAAGCTTTACTTGATCTTTGCTATGAAGAAGATTCAAGCTGCCAAACAGACATGAACGTAGTGATGACACAAGCTGGTGAGTTCATTGAACTTCAAGGCACAGCAGAAGACAAACCGTTTACACGTACACAGTGTAATGAAATGCTTGAATTGGCTGAAAAAGGCATTCAAGAATTGATCAAAAAACAACAAGAAGCTTTGGGTTGGTAATATGACTAAAGCTTAAGTTGATAAAAGCACCTTCGGGTGCTTTTTTTATTTTTAAGTCGGATGAGTAATATCAACTGACAAATTAAAACTTAAAAGCGCTATTGTTGACAGCAAAGTTTCAGCACAGTGTGAAGAACACAATAACAAGGAGAAAATAATGAAAGCGTTATTGATCGGTTTTTCATTGTTGGGACTTTTAGGACTGAGTGCTTGTGATGTTTCCAATTCAAAAGATGAGGATAAAGAGCGCTTTGTTTTGTCATCAGATCGTGATCATGACAATGAGCAAAATGATGATGATCGTGATGCTAAAGCTGATCAAGATCAGGATGAAGAGCGAGAAGAGAATTCAAAAGGCAAAGATGATGATTAAAAGGAATCGTATTAAAAAGGGTGCTGATGAGCACCCTTCTTTAAATGGATTTAATTTTGGTAACATTTAAGCATTAAAGCGCATAGACAGGTCAATTGCTTTCACATCTTTGGTTAAAACACCCATCGAAATATAATCGACCCCTGTCGCTGCCACTTCACGTAAATTTGCAATAGTGATATTGCCTGAGGCTTCAAGTTTGCAGCGACCATTCACATGTTTGACGGCATCAATCATTTGTTGCTGACTAAAGTTATCCAACATCACAATATCCGCACCTGCTTCCAACGCTTGGTTGAGTTCGTCCCAAGTTTCGACTTCCACTTCAACGGGTTTACCCGGAGCAATGGTATGCGCTTTAGCAATAGCTTGGCTAATGCCACCTGCTGCCATGATGTGATTTTCTTTAATTAAAAACGCATCAAATAAACCTAAGCGATGGTTTTGACCACCTCCGACAGCTACTGCATATTTTTGTGCAATACGTAGGCCTGGTAAGGTTTTACGGGTATCGAGTAAACGAGTATTCAAACCTTCAAGCTGCTGGACATAGGCAGCAGTTTTAGTCGCTACTGCAGATAATGTTTGTATAAAATTTAAGGCTGGACGCTCAACCGTGAGTAAACTACGCGCAGAACCTGCTAATTTTAAGAAAGCCTCACCTGCTGAGACACGTTCCCCATCATTTTTTAACCATGTGACTTGTACACTTGCATCAAAAGTTTGAATGAGTGCATTAACCCAAGGCTGACCCGCCAAGATCATCTCTTCACGGCTGATAATCGTTGCAGTGGCTTGTTCATCTTCTGGAGTTAACAGGGCTGTAATATCGCCTTCGCCAATATCTTCTTGTAGTGCGTGTTGAATATTGATTTGGATAGATTGTTCAAGCAAAGATTGCGATATGCTCATAAGAAATTCCGTATCTTTTTAACCCGAGAAAATGTGCGCGTTATATTAGCATTGTTCCTTAAAAATGAGCGATTTTTAACTCCTTTCACAGACTTGAATTGAGATTTCAATGTGAAAGTTTTAGCATTAAACCTTTCAAGTAGGGCTCGGCGTTTTGATCTGCAGCATTGCAGGCCGGCTTAGACACAGGATTTTTTATGTCACAAGCAACAACATTTCAGGTGCAGGATGGGCAACTTATCGGTGCACGGCAAGTTCCATCACCGAACTTTAATCAGCGTCCCGCAGATACTGAAATTCAGCTTGTGGTGATTCACAATATTAGCTTGCCACCTTCCCAATTTGGGGGTGGCTATATTGAGCAGTTTTTTCAAAATCAATTAGATTGGTCGGTGCATCCGTATTTTCAAACTATTGAAGGGATGCAAGTATCGACACATTTATTGATCCTGCGCACAGGCGAAGTTCTACAGTTTGTCAATTTTAATGATCGAGCTTGGCATGCAGGTCGCTCAACCTATTTAGCACAAAAAGAATGTAATGATTATTCGATAGGCATCGAACTCGAAGGAAGTGATGATTTACCTTTTGAGGCTGCACAATATGCCGTGCTGACCGAGGTCGTGGCGTGTTTACAACAGGCTTATCCTAAAATTCAACAACATATTGCAGGGCATTCAGATATTGCACCGGGACGTAAAACTGATCCGGGTCCATTTTTTGAGTGGAACGCTTTTCGTCAACAGCTACATCATTTTAAAAACAAATAAACAATACATACTGCGTTTAATAAACCAATGAAATTCCTTGACGAGTTTCATTACAATAGGCGCACTTTCAAAAGTGAGAAATACCGATGGCGCTTTGGCGTTCGACAGTCATTGTCAGTGCAATGACTATGTTGTCCCGTGTATTGGGACTGGTACGGGATATTGTCCTGTTAAATGTATTTGGTGCAGGTAAAGACTTCGATACCTTCGTGGTTGCCTTTCGTATTCCTAACTTTTTTAGGCGCTTATTCGCAGAAGGGGCATTTTCACAAGCCTTTATTCCTGTATTGACTGAATATAAAACCAGTCGAACCCATGCCGAAGTCCAGATTCTGATTAGCCGTGTTTTTGGCTGTTTAGGTCTGGTGATGACTAGTTTGACGTTCATCGCGATGGTGGCGGCACCCGCGATTATTTATATCTATGCACCGGGTTTCCATGGTGATGCAGACAAGTTTGCGTTAGCTACCGATATGTTCCGCCTAACGATTCCTTACTTACTGTTTATGTCCCTAACGGCATTTGCCAGCAGTATTTTGAATAGTTATGGCTCATTCAGTACACCTGCGTTCGCTCCAGTGTTACTCAATGTCGCGATGATTGCCGGTGCGCTGTGGTTAACCCCTTATATGGCTGAGCCAATTATGGCTTTGGGTTGGTCTGTTGTCGCGGCAGGATTCTTGCAATTGGCGATTCAGATTCCAGAGCTGTGGCGTAAAAAATTACTGATTCCACCGAAAGTTGACTTCAAACACGAAGGTGTTGATCGCATCATGAAGTTGATGCTGCCAGCACTGTTTGGTGTCTCAGTGACGCAGATCAACCTACTGTTGAACACCATTTGGGCGTCTTTCATGCAAGATGGTTCGGTGTCATGGTTATACAGTGCCGAACGGATGACCGAATTGCCATTGGGCTTAATTGGTGTCGCGATAGGTACCGTAATTTTACCGTCATTGTCTGCACGTCATGCTGAACAAGATCAAGAAAAATTCCGTCGTATGATTGATTGGGCAGCTAAGGTCATTATCTTGGTGGGTGTGCCTGCAAGTATTGCGCTTTTCATGCTCTCTACACCTATTATTCAGGCCTTATTTGAACGTGGTCAATTTAGCTTTGAAGATACACAGATGACCGCATTGGCATTGCAATGTATGAGTGCCGGTGTGATTTCATTCATGCTCATTAAAGTGTTTGCACCAGGGTTTTATGCGCAACAAGATACCAAAACTCCTGTACGTGTAGGTTTAATGGCGGTCGCAGCCAATGCCATTCTTAACGTGGTGTTTATTGGATTCTTTAAACTGATTGATTGGCATGCTGAGCATATGGCCTTGGCATTGGCATCCTCTGGTTCCGCATTGGTGAATGCAGGGATGCTGTATTTTTATTTACATAAGCGCAATATTTTTCGCTTTGGCGCACATTGGAAAAAGTTGGTGATTCAGTTTGCGATAGCCAATGCTGTGATGATTGCTGCTCTGTGGTATGGCTTAACATGGTACAACGGTGATGTATCTGCGTGGATGCGTGTCGCGGAAGTGATCATCTTATGTGTGATTGGAGTTGCTGCTTATGGTATCGCCTTAATTGCAACAGGCTTTAGACCACGTCATTTAAAACCATAAAGCTAAAACCATACAACGTAGTAAGTTTACGTGGATGAAAAAAAAATAAGAGCCCATAGGCTCTTATTTTTTTCATTGACACTCAAGATGATAAAAACCTACGTTTCTTATCCATGAGTCTAAGGGGGTAATTTGTAGTTTAAAACGACATACAATCCGTCGCCTAAACTTTTCCTCGAGAGAGGAAACCAACAATTGCGAGAATAACTGCAATAACCAAAAGAATAACAGCAAAGTCTTTGGATAAGCCTGCCACACCACCAAAACCTAGCAGACTCGCAATCAATGCAATTACAGCGAAAATAATAGCCCAGCGGAACATAGTTTTATCTCCATGTGATTTTTTATTCTGTATGCTCATTATAAGAGGCTAAAAAAACCTACTCTGTAGTCTTTTGTTTATTTAATGTTCAATATTCGGTAACTTAAACAAGGAATTAATGTGCAGGTTCAGTTAATATGCCTGCCACCTTTGTTGCGAGCGAGAAGATGACCGATACTCTACGCCCACATTTTTGGAAAAAGCATCCTTTGACTGAACTCAACCATTTGGAGTGGGAGTCACTCTGTGATGGTTGCGGACTTTGCTGTTTAATTAAGCTTGAAGATGAAGATACTCATGAGGTTGCCTACACCAAAGTGGCATGCAAACTTTTAGATTGTGAAAAGGCATCTTGCTCCGATTATCCAAATCGTCAATCACATGTTCCAGACTGTATACAGCTGACCCCACATCAGATTCACCAATTTCATTGGCTACCACCGAGCTGTGCTTATCGTAGAATTTCTGAGGGTAAAGATTTACCACGTTGGCATCATCTAGTGACGGGAAATCGTGACAGTATTTTGAAGGCAAGAAAGTCTGCCGCAGGGCGTTGCATCAGTGAAGAAGACGTCAACCCTGACGATATTGAAGATTATATTGTACGTTGGGTACGCTAAAGGACACAGATACGCTCTATCTTGGATCTAGAGTTGATCTTGTATCATAGCCAGAAAGTCTTGTTCTGACAGAACCTGAAAACCGTGCTGTTTGAGGAGTGCTGTGGTTACTCCATAGCCTTCAATTTTCGTACGGGTAAAGCTACCGTCATAAATATAATGGCTGCCGCAAGACGGGCTGCGATCTTTCAAGACAACAACATCAACTTTGTGTAATTGGGCCAATTCTAACATTCGTTGAGCACCTGCAATAAATTCAGCACTAACGTCTGTCCCCAAAACATCTTTAACTTGAGCTGTACCATTGAGCACATCAGTGGCTTGACCATTTTGAATTTCTGCAGGAAAACGTGGACAGCTAAGGCCGCCCATCATTTCTGGGCAGGCCGTAATGACTTGGTGAGTCTGCATCAGTTGGCAAATCGCTTGTTGTGTATTTGATTTGGCATCATAACGAACGGGTTGGTCTGCCAGACAGGCACTGACTAAATACTTCAGTGTCATCGTGTCATGCTCCACAAGTTTTAGTGACTCAAAAGTTCCATCGCATGGTCATAACTGAGCGGGCGATAAAAGTAAAAACCTTGTCCAGTATGACAATTACATTCTTTTAAGGTATCGACCTGTTCCGGTTTCTCTATACCTTCGACTAATATATTCAGGGAAACACTCGCACCAATTTGGGTAATCGCTTTGACAATGGCAAGTGCTGAACAGTCGGTATGCATGCGTTCCACAAAATTACGGTCTATCTTAATACAGTCGACAGGGTAATTACTCAAACGTGTTAATGATGAATGACCTGTACCAAAATCATCTAGAGAAATGTGTATGCCATGCTCTTTTAATAAATGGAGAGCGCGAATCACATAATTTGAGCCACGTTCTGACAGGCTTTGCTCGGTAATTTCGACCTCAATAATATCTGGTGATATACCAAACTGCTTTAAGCGATTCAGTAGTTTTTCCGCATAATCATCACGTAAAAATTCGACAGGTGCAGCATTTATTGAAATTGGTAGCGGTTGTAGTCCAAGTTCAATCCATTTTTGAATATCTTGAAAGATTTTAATTTGCATTGTTTCACTAATGCGTGAAGCCAATTCATAATCTTGAAATGCAGCAAAAATTTGAGAAGGTAATTGTAATTGTTGGTCTTTATCATACCAACGTAACAATGCTTCAAAGCCGATAACTTGACTGTCAGAAAGACGAACTTTGGGCTGATAAAACGGAATAATTTGATTGGACTTAATCAAGCTGCGTGCAAGCGTTAATTGGCGAGTAGTATTTTCAAGGGTTTTGAACATAGTATGGTTGAACATTCGTACACCACCACGACCACTGCTTTTTAAATCATTTAGCGCAATATCAGCACATTTAAGTAAATTGGAGGTATTTTGTGCATCGCGAGGGTAGATCGCACAGCCAATACTCATACCAATATTGATACTTTGCCCATTATAGAAAATGGGCATGTCCATTTGCTGACAGGCGATGCTGGCAAAATTCTGTAATTGTTGTTGCGATTTTAAATTTGGAATAGAAATGGCAAATTCATCGCCACCTAAACGTGAAACTACAATATTTGTATCAAAACATTGCTGAAAACGCTGCCCAAGGGTATGCAGTAAATGGTCTCCTGCACTATGACCTAAGGTGTCGTTAATATGCTTAAAATAATCTAGATCGATTAATAACAAACCCAGTTGTTGCTGATGTTCTCGCGCCACTTTTAATTGGCTTTTAAATACTCGACTAAACGCACGGCGGTTTAATAAACCTGTTAAATCATCTCGTTCAATGATGCGTTGAAGTTTATTTTCTGCCAGTCGCTGTATCGTAATATCACGTGATACACAGAGGATTTCTTTGACTTGGCCATATTCGTTGAATACTGGGCTGAGCATATTATCCCAATAAGCCAAGGGTTTATCTGCTACTTGGCTCATGCCGACAAAGCGAGATATTTTGCCATCTTTGGCTTCGGCAAAAGCATTCAAACACGCGTCACGGACTTCTTCAGGCAGTAATTTATGCCAAGACATACCAAACTCAGTTTCATTTGGAGATACGCCGAGAGCTAAACATCCCGCGCGGTTCATATGCAGAATTTGACCGTCTAGACTTAATAATTTTATACAGTCGACACTAGCATCTAACATTTGATTACGACTATTCAGTTTTTCTCGTAATTCAGCGCATTGATTATGTTGTAATTGTATATTCTTGGCTTGGGGCATTTTTTGAAATAAATTTATAGGTAGATCAATGCCTTGTTGAACTTGAACGATTCGCTTTTGCTTTGTTGATTGCTTCATACAATCTGTCCAATTGGGTCAGGCAAGTCTAAAATGGGATATCTTGCCGATGATACTTTAATTTGATCAATAAGGGCTAGGATGTCTTGTTACATTATAGTTAACATTCGCCTAAGCTTTTTTACATGCAAGATAATTAAATAACGACATTAAACCACCTTCCTAAATTGAATACCGAATAAAGCAAAGATTCTGCCAAGGCAGTGTTAGAATAGAAAAAACGTCCCCAATTGCCGGAAACGAAATAATAAGATGTCAGACAGCCAAATTCCTCTTCCTGAACGCATGCGTCCTCATGATTTATCTCAAATTATTGGACAAGATCACCTTTTAGGTGAAGATGCACCGTTACGCCAGATGATTGACCAAGGGCATTTGCCATCGATTATTTTTTGGGGACCTCCGGGTGTAGGTAAAACCACGATTGCATTGTTGTTGGCGCAGGCTGTTGACCGACCATTTATTAGTTTATCTGCGCTCAATACTGGGGTGAAAGAGTTACGTGAAATCATCGCCGATGGTGGAGATTTATTGACACCTGTGGTGTTTATTGATGAAATTCATCGTTTTAATAAGTCACAACAAGATGCCTTACTGAATGCGGTTGAAAAGGGCAAAATTACCCTGATTGGTGCAACCACAGAAAACCCTTCATTTGAAGTTAATAATGCCTTATTGTCGCGTTGTCAGGTGTATACCTTAAATGCTCTGGATAATGACGCAATTCAGCGCTTATTGGATCAAGCCATTCAGCAAGATTCGTTTTTAAAAGAGCGTTATATTCAAATCGAAGAATATGAAGCTTTATTTCAATTTGCCGCAGGTGACGCTCGTAAAGCATTAAATCTTTTAGATTTAATCGCCAGTACGTTTGAGCCAGACTTAGAGAATATCATTAACAATGCGGTGGTAGTCAAAGTTGCGCAGCAAAATATTGCACGCTATGACAAATCGGGCGAACAGCATTATGATCTAGTTTCGGCTTTTATTAAGTCGATTCGAGGCAGTGATCCAGATGCCGCTTTGTATTGGATGGCTCGAATGCTCAAAGGAGGTGAAGATCCTGTTTTTATTGCCCGTCGTATGTTGATTGCGGCATCTGAAGATATTGGCAACTCAAATCCAAATGCTTTACTGTTGGCTGGAGAATGTTTCCGATCTGTGCAGGCAATTGGTATGCCTGAATGTCGAATCATTTTGGGGCAATGTGCGGTATATTTGGCAACCAGTGCTAAAAGTAATAGTACTTATTTGGCCATCAACAAAGCCTTAGATTTGGCAGAAAAAACCTCGAATTTACCTGTGCCACTACATTTGAGAAATGCGCCAACCAAATTGATGAAAGAGCAAGGCTATGGCGTGGACTATTTATATCCACATAATTATCCTGAACATTTTGTCATGCAGGACTATATGCCGCCTGAACTAAAAGGCACTAAGCTGTATGAGTCTGCACGCAATAAACGTGAAGTCGAAGGTGAGCGTTTGCAGCAACGACGTTGGATGCAACAACAGCAGTAATAATTTGAATGATCATAATGGGAAGGCGCTTCGGCGCCCTTTTTTATGTCTATTTCATGCAAAAAAAAGCCCAACTCAAGGCGAGCTGGGCTGAAAAAATAGGATGTCTTTGGGGAGATACATCCTAGAGGGTAGATGGAAAATCTGGTCGGCATACACATTGGAGAAGTATAGATCCTGGTGCTGCCTGATATGTAGCTATCTTAGTGTGAACGTGGGTAAATGTGAAACAGAGGTTTTTTATGGTTAACATTTGTTTTTTCGATCAAGGATTAATCGAGTAATATTTCATTAAAAAACCGAGCTAAAGAGCTCGGTTTTTTAAATCGATGAACGACTTAGATATCAGAAAGGTCGATACCTAAACGTGCAGCAACTTCTTCATAAGCTTCAACCACACCGCCTAAACCTTGACGGAAACGGTCTTTGTCGAGTTTTTTCTTAGTGTCTTTGTCCCATAGACGGCAGCCGTCTGGAGAGAATTCGTCGCCTAGTACGATACGGTCGTGGAACACGCCAAATTCAAGTTTAAAGTCAACAAGCAGCATGTTGCCTGCATCGAATAGACCTTTAAGTACTTCGTTTACTTTATAAGTCAATTCTTTCATTTGAGCGAGTTGTTCTGCAGTCGCCCAACCTAATGCAATCGCTTGTGATTCATTCACCATTGGGTCGCCTAACGCATCGTCTTTGAAGAACAATTCGAAAGTTGGCGGAGTAAGTTCTTTACCTTCTTCAACGCCTAAACGACGGCAAAGTGAACCTGCTGCATAGTTACGAATTACGCACTCTACAGGAACCATAGTCAATTTTTTCACTAAAACTTCAGTTGGAGAAAGAAGTTTTTCGAAATGAGTTTCGATACCAGCCGCAGCCAATTTTTCCATGATAAAGGCGTTAAAACGGTTGTTCACCTTACCTTTGCGATCCAGTTGTTCAATTTTTTCACCGTTGAATGCAGAAGCATCGTCACGGAAAACTAGGATGAGGTGGTCAGAACTATCTGTTTCATAAACAGATTTCGCTTTACCAGTATAGAGCAAGGTTTGTTTTAACATGAGGGAACCTTTTTCGAGAAAAAATGCCTAGTACGACTAGGCTGGCCAATTTTGGTAAATCTGAGCTAACAGATCTGCAGCTTTTTCTTTGTCTGCAAAACTGTTATCGGCATTGAATACAGCGATGTTATTGCTTGAACCTACAGAAGAAAGTCTTAAGACATAGGTCTGCTGATCGACCTTGACGGTTACTTCGTAACGGTTTTTGCTCTGACCAACAATGGTATGGTTAAGGCTGCTGAGGGTAGCAAGTGTGTATTGCCAAATTGTAGCAGAATTTCCTTCAACTTTGATCAGTGGATTTTGATTTCCATCCACCAATAGTTGAGGGCGGCTAATATTTGTACTGTCTGTTGAGGAATCTGCGACGACATTATTTTTTTCCGCGGCTGGACGCGGAAGGGCATAGCGATTGCCGCGCTTATTTTCAAGCTTTGGTGCATGCTCAATTGCTAGTGGGTCAACTGATGGAGCAGGATACAAAGGCGTTGCAGGACGAACCATTGACCCTTCAGGGTATTTCAGCGGTTCAACATCTGTGGTTTGTTTATAGTCCAGTGTGCCATTATTAAAGGCAAGTGAACTACAACCGGCTAATGTAAATACTGAAAGTGCCAGGCTAAGTCCTAAACGTAATTGCATGATGTTTGCTCTTCTTTATTTGATAACGCCCGCAGTGATGAGTGCTTCACGAAGCGGAGTACGATATTGTTCTGCAAGGGGTGTTAATGGTAAGCGAATGCCTGTTTCAATCAGGTTCATCTCATGAAGTGCCCATTTCACAGGAATTGGGTTCGATTCGCAAAATAAAATTTGATGTAAATTTGCAACAGTATTGTTTTGTTGCTCGGCTTGGACTGCGTCACCCGCCAAAGCGCTTGCACACACTTCGCTCATTTCTTTTGGCGCCACGTTCGCAGTAACCGAAATGTTGCCTTTAGCACCTAAACCCATTAACTGATAAGCCGTTGCATCATCACCTGAGTACACCACCATATCTTTGCCTTTAAGGCCTTCAATGAGTTCTTGACCACGAGGAACATCGCCAGTGGCGTCTTTAATGCCCACGATTTGTGGAATATCAGCAAGACGGATCACGGTGTCGTTGTGCATGTCTACACCGGTTCTGCCAGGTACATTGTACAAAATTTGAGGTAAATCAACAGCTTCAGCAATCGCTTTGTAGTGTTGATACAGGCCTTCTTGGGTAGGTTTGTTATAGTATGGTGTAACTAATAATGCCGCATCTGCACCTAATTCTTTGGCTTCTTTGGTGAGTTCAATTGCTTCGTGGGTTGAGTTTGCACCTGTGCCGGCAATAATTGGAATGCGTTTGTTCGCCACACGGATGATTTCTTTGATCACCTGAGTGTGTTCGGCCATGCTCAAGGTAGAAGCTTCACCTGTAGTCCCTACAGCAACAATACTATTGGTGCCTTGCTTTATATGCCACTCAACCAGCTTCTCGAGGCTCTTCCAATCTACGCTGCCATCTTCAAACATTGGGGTGACGATTGCGACAATTGAACCTTGAATGGTCTGAGCTTGCTGAGTCATTTTGAAAAGCTATCCTATTTGTCCATCCGACAAGATGAAATATTGATTTCTGGATGGTTTCGAATTTTGATTTGTAGCATGTTCATTGGGCTATACCCAAGTTGAATAATGCTTACGCAAATTATGACTGATCAAACGCATAAGAACAATATGCTTTGGTCAAAGCCATAAAATTCTTTATACAAATCAAACTTAAAACAATCAAGTGTAAAATAGCGGTTTTTTTGCAGCCTGAAAATTGTTTAGCAAGGGCTGAATCTTGAAAATGTGTTATTCAATCGAGAGGGTTGGCATGGTTGATGGGATTGATTAAATCATCAGCAAAAGGTTGATCTATGTGTATTCCGTGCTTTTTAATCAGAATTTAAGATTAAATAACAATGACTAAAGATTTAAAAACTATATCAATTCGCTCGGGTTTTATTACAAATGATTGTTAAAAACTTGGGTAATAATCTTTTTTATATCTAATAGAAATAGACATGTTTTTATGAGTGTTTAAAAAGATCGCTTGATTTGACTGTTCATTGCACGATTCATATTTTTTTATTTTAAATTTTTAATTGTTTTTACGACTTTGTGACTTAAAGCACAAAAACTATTACACCATGCACGTAATCCAATTTTGGACGAAAGGCTTCAACTTATTGGTAGTTATATCCTTTATAAGGCTCAGCGATGATGCGACTTAATTTGAACGCTGATGACAACAAGGATTCTCCAATGGAAAAGTCAGATAATAAGCATGCTATTGTCACGGTAGCAATCTGCTTCCTTATTGCCGTAATCGAAGGTCTGGATATTCAGGCTGCAGGTATTGCAGCAGCAGGGATTCGTGAATATTTCGGGCTGGATAGCTCGCAGCTAGGGGTGTTTTTTAGTGCCGGTATTTTAGGATTATTACCTGGTGCTTTGTTGGGTGGTCGGATTGCAGACCGAATGGGCCGTAAAAAAGTATTAATTTGGTCTACGGGGATGTTCGCCATCTTTACCTTATGTACGGTATGGGTAAATAGCTTCCATAGCTTACTCGCTGTACGTTTTCTTGCAGGTGCAGGTTTAGGTGCAGCAATGCCAATTTTAATTACCTTGGCATCTGAAGCGGTAACGCCACAAAATCGTGGCCGTGCAGTCGGTTTGATGTACTGTGGTATGCCTGTGGGTGCGGCAATCTTGTCATTAGTTGCAATGACGGACTTCGGTGCAAACTGGAAAAATATTTTCTATTTAGGCGGTTTATTACCGATTGTTGTGATTCCATTGATGATTTGGTTCCTGCCCGAATCGCGTGAATTCTTGAAAGCCAAAGATCAAGCGGTTCAAGCGACCGCCAATGGCGAAGTGCAACAAGGTGCTTTCAAAAACCTCTTTAACACAGAAAACCGTTTACGTACTTTCTCAATTTGGGTGAGCTACTTCTTCACCTTGATGGTGGTGTACATCATGTTGAGCTGGTTACCGTCGTTGTTCACCGAACTCGGTTTCACTCGTAAAGATGGTGCAACTGCGCAGTTCTACTTCATGGTGAGTGCAACCATTGGTACGATCATTTTAGGTATGTTGACTGATCGTTGGAAGAAAGCTTATGTGATCATTTTGATGTACGGCGGTATTTTGGCAGGTCTATTTGCGCTGAATGGTGCAGGTTCATTGACTCAAATGTACATGGCGTCAGCTTTAGTCGGTGCATTCGTGATTGGTTGCCAAGGCGTATTGTATGCCTTCGGTGGTATCGTGTATCCGACACAGTTACGTGGTACGGGTGTTGGTGTAGCTTCAGCCGTTGGTCGTGTCGGTGCAATGTTAGGCCCTGCAATTGCGGGTCAGTTATTGGCAGCAGGTTTTGGTGCGGCAGGGGTGATTACCGCGGCAATTCCATGTATCGCAATCTCTGCAATATTTATGTTGTTATTGGTACGTCGTATTCCATCATAAGGAACATGCCATATCAAAAAAAGCCCGCATCATGCGGGCTTTTTTTATGGCGACAATAGAAGTCGCACTAATGCTCTAAACCAATATAAATAAATGTATTTTATGTAAAAATACAGCAGAAAGAAAAAACAAAAAATCAACGTAGAGGGGCTATGTCAGCAAGAAAACTGGTCGCAATTTTTAAAGTTGATCAACGTGAATTTAGTTTGTATCTACATCAGCACGAATTTATCTTGGAACTCAAACCTGTATTTCAAAGACATCGCCAACAGCCGAGAAAAAATGCGTGGTTGGCCTTTGCCGATGAACCTACCCTAGAAGATGTTGCTGAAAAGATTAATGCGTTTGAGGTCATGCAACAGACACGCAGCCATTTATTAAAATATATCTTTCAACATCAACCGCGATATTTTTATTTTCATGCTTCGACTCGGCGAAAAGCCCGTATTTACCCACGATTTGCACAGCGGCTGGTTGAGCATTTGCCCAAGTATCGGTATTGTCAGGAAGGACAGTCATTTTATTTTTATGCACAGGACTGAATACTAAGGCTTTTAAAATATGAGCGAATCAGTAGAGTCGCCGAAAATGCATGACAACGGATGGAGAGATATGCAAAAAAATACAGCGCTGATTGTGGTCGATGTACAAAATGGTTTTACCCCGGGTGGTCAGTTGGCTGTTGCCAATGCCGATCAAATTATTCCAGGGATTAATCAACTGGGGCAATACTTTACGAATATTGTGCTGACTCAAGATTGGCATCCAGCCGACCATATCTCTTTTGCTGAAAATCATCCTGAGCATGTACCTTATGACAGCATAGAGCTGAATTATGGAACGCAAGTATTGTGGCCGACGCATTGTGTACAAGGCACACAGGATGCCGAATTGCATCCTAATTTAAATTTACCGACGGCGCAGCTGATTATCCGTAAAGGTTTTCATCAGCATATCGACAGCTACTCTGCTTTTATGGAAGCAGATCAGAAAACTTCAACAGGTTTGGCGGGCTATTTGCGCGAACGTGGTATTGATACAGTCTTTGTGGTGGGCATTGCCACGGATTTCTGTGTTGCATGGACGGCAATGGATGCACGTAAGCTTGGTTTTGAAACTTTTGTGATTGCTGATTTGACCAAAGGGATCGATTTACAGGGTTCGCTTCAGCATGCATGGCAAGACATGTTGGCGAATGGGGTGAAGCGTATTTACCTGAAAGATATTGTGCAGCAGCATGCACAGGCATTATCTTTGGCATGACCCAGTGGGCTCAGTTGAGAAAAGGCACAAGGGTGTGCCTTTTTTTGTCCCTGTATTTAAATGGAAGATGCCTATGTCGGCTTTCTTAAAATTCACTCAATTTGTGCAGAAAACATTTGCGATTTGGGTGGTGCTGTTTGCAGCGCTCGCCATGTTTTTTCCCGATGTATTTGTTTGGTTAAAAGCATATATCCCATGGATGCTAGGCATCATTATGTTGGGTATGGGCATGACCATGACACTGCAAGATTTTAAAAGTGTATTGCAAAGCCCTAAAGCTGTGATGATCGGGGTTTTGGCACAGTTTATTGTGATGCCGGGATTGGCTTTTTTCTTGTGTAAATTATTACAACTGCCGACAGAAATCGCGATCGGGGTCATTCTTGTCGGTTGCTGTCCGGGTGGAACGGCTTCTAATGTCATCACCTATATGGCAAAAGGCAATACCGCATTATCTGTTGCTTGTACCTCTGTTGCGACATTACTCGCACCGGTTTTAACCCCTGCGATTTTCTATTTGCTGGCAAGCCAATGGATTGAAATTAATGCGGCATCGATGTTGGTTTCAATTTTACAAGTGGTTTTATTTCCGATCATTGTGGGGTTAATGATTCGAACTGTCTTTAAGCACCGAGTGGATGCCTATATACAGGTCATGCCATTGGTTTCTGTTGTAGCAATTGTGGCGATTGTGGCGGCAATCATTGCGGGTAGCCGAACACAGATTTTGCAATCAGGTTTACTGATTCTGGGGGTAGTGGCCTTACATAATGGCTTGGGCTATCTATTGGGTTTTTGGGCCAGCCGAATATTTAAATTGCCCTATGCAGACTGTAAAGCAGTGTCGATTGAAGTTGGGATGCAAAACTCAGGTTTGGGTGTGGCATTGGCGGCGACCCATTTTGCCGCTTCACCTCTGACCGCTGTGCCGAGTGCGATTTTTAGTTTGTGGCACAATATTTCGGGTCCCGCACTGGCAACCTATTGGGCAGCACGGACGAGTGAGCCCAAAGCATTGGAACAAGACAAGCCTGTGCAATAAACAAAAAAACAATTCAGTAAAATAGAGGGCAATGTCCCTCTTTTTTGATGTCGAAAATAAATTTTACGATTTGATGAACAGGGCTTTAGGGAATTGCATGCTTTTTTAATTGATTAATGCTATTTGTAACATAAGTGTCATATCCGCTGCCTAACATGCCGGCAAACACTTTAGATATAGACTGTTTCAAACAGCATTGAGAGGGTATGCAACATTTTCAGCATTCATCAGAGACCTATTATAATCGTGAATTGTCACTTTTAGATTTCAATCGGCGGGTCTTGGCTCAGGCACTCGATTCAAGTTTACCTTTACTTGAACGCTTGAATTTTCTCATCATTTTTTCACGCAATTTAGATGAATTCTTTGAAATTCGCATTGCGGGGCTGATGAAACAACGAGATTTGAATGTGATTGCACGGACGCCAGATGCCATTCCGACTGAAGTGGTCTTAGATGAACTTTCCCAAGTGATTCATGACACGGTTGCAGAGCAATACCAGACCCTCAATCATGCTGTATTGCCTGCATTACAAAGTGAAGGCATTCGCTTTATTCAATTTAAAGATATTTTAGAAAAACATCGGGCGTGGATTAGCCATTATTTTAGTAAAGAAGTTCAACCAGTCTTAACACCAATTAGCTTAGATCCATCGCATCCGTTTCCACGCTTGGTCAATAAAAGCCTCAACTTTATTGTGAGTCTAGAAGGTAAAGATGCCTTTGGTCGTGCCATTGAAATGGCAATTGTGCCTGCGCCACGCTCATTGCCGCGTTTAATCAAAATGCCCGCCGAGGTTGAAGGCAGTGCAGAGACACAAATTTTCCTGACCGCCATTATTCAGCAACACATCAATGACCTATTTCCGGGGATGAAAGCGACGGGCTGTTATGCCTTTCGAGTGACACGCAATGCAGATTTAGTTCTGGCTGAAGATGTGGATGACTTGGCGGTGGCATTAAAAGATGAATTGTCTTCACGGCGTTTTGGTCGGGCAGTTCGCTTAGAAATTGAAGATGATTGTCCGCAAAGCATTATTGATTATTTGTTAGATGAATTTGATTTGAGTGAGCAGGAGCTCTATCGCATTGACGGCCCGATCAATTTATCGCGTCTCAGTACCAGTTTTAATCGACCTGAACTGAAATATCCGGTCTATACACCGATTATTCCTAAAGTTTTTCGTAAACAAACCGCGATTTTTGATGTATTAAAAACACAAAATGTGTTGTTACATCATCCGTTTGACTCCTTTCAACCGGTCATCAACTTATTACGTGAAGCTGCAAAAGACCCTCAGGTTTTAGCCATTAAGCAGACGCTCTATCGTAGTGGGCCAGATTCGGACATCGTACAAGTTTTAGCGGAGGCGGCACGCAACGGCAAGGAAGTAACCGCAGTCATCGAACTTCGGGCACGGTTTGATGAAGAATCCAATATTACTGTGGCCAATATATTGCAAGAAGCTGGGGCTGTCGTGGTGTATGGCATTGTGGGCTATAAAACCCATGCCAAGATGATTTTGATTGTACGCCGTGAAAATAATCAACTATTGCGCTACGCCCATTTGGGAACAGGTAATTACCACGCAGGCAATGCGCGGATGTATACCGATTATGGCCTGATGACGACGCATCCCGATATTTGCGAGGATGTGCATCGCATGTTTCAGGAATTGACCGGTATGGGCAAGATGGCGAAGCTGAAAGCCTTACTGCATGCACCATTTACCCTGCATACTGAATTACTGAAACTGATTGAACAGGAAATTGTTGCCGCACAAGCGGGAAAATACGCAAGAATTATTGTGAAGGTCAATGCACTCACGGAACCGCAACTGATTGCTGCTTTGTATCGTGCATCGCAAGCAGGGGTATCTGTAGATTTAATTATCCGTTCGATTTGTTGTTTGATTCCTCAGGTCAAAGGTATGTCTGAGAATATTCATGTGAGATCTATCGTCGGACGCTTCTTAGAGCATACTCGAGTGTATTATTTTGAGCATGCAGGCGAAAAACGATTGTACTGTGCCAGTGCCGATTGGATGGGACGTAACTTATTTTCACGGGTTGAAACCTGTTTTCCCATTTTGGAAAGCCGTTTGAAAAAACGCATTATGAAAGATTGTTTACTTAACTATTTGGAAGATAATCAAAATGCATGGGAAATGCAGTCGAATGGGCAATGGGAGAAAGTCGCGGTTGAAGCAGGTGCCGAACCGCATAATGCGCAAAAATATTTGATTGCACAGAAAATTTCGACCGTTTAAGACAAAAAAATCCCGACTCAAGTCGGGATTTTTGATTTCGCTCAAACCTTTACGAGGCTTTTGACTGTTTGGATTTTAAAATTTCAGTTCTGAAGTTTTGAGCCAATTCAGCGGCATCACTGTCCATCCCATTGAGCATAAATGCATGACGAGTGAGCACATTGGTCGGATTTGGCAAACTGACCAATTGGAAATGATCTGAAATCTCTTTGAGCAAAGTTGTCGGCACATGAATAGCACTTTCTTTGGCAACCAATTGTTGAACCAAACGCTCAGCTGCTTGTACAGAAGACAATTGCATGGCTTCGACAGAGCTTGAAATCGCACTACGAGTTTGTAAAACGAAACGTTTTTCTTCACGGTAGCGTTTATATAAAACATCAGAAAGCAATTGGAATACTGAGCTGATCATGGTGAGGCAACGCAGCGCATCTGGAGTGTCAGCGGTCATGCTGATGGTTGCACCATGTTCATCAAACTTATGCACCGTACTGATGTCAGAACTGTTCAATTTATAATGTTGAACACAGAGTTCTGTGGTTTTATTCAAGAAAATTTGGCAGAGATTAAAATACGGCACAGACACGGTTTTGTTGACGCTATCGAGCAGCTGTTTCGGATCATAAAATTGAATATTTAATGCCAAGCTGTTGCTGTCGAGAACCACTGGTTTCATGTCTTTATGCTGTTTTGCTTTGGCTTGCGCATTTTGCTGCGCTTGAGCAATCGCCACAGCGGCATTATGTTTTTCTTGTTCTAAAGCCTGCGCTAGCGTTTGAATTTCGTGTTTTAGACGTGATTCATTGTTGATTCGCGCTAAATATTCAGTACGACTTGGACGTGCAATTGCGCGATACGCCAACCACAACAAGCCATGTAAGAATAATGAAAATAGAATCGCAGCCCATTGCGTACGTAAGATTTCACCAATACTTGGTTTAATTAAGGTGATTTCAACTGTTCCGACTTTCTTTTCGTTTTGCAGCGCATCACGAACAAAGATTTCACCATCACGGGTTTTGGTCAAACCGCCTGTGGCCAAAACTTGATTATTGGCATTTAAAATGCGGATGGAAGCCACGCTCGGGTTGGTTGCATAGCGGTCAGCAAGTAAGGCTAATGATACGGTATTGGCCGGCTCAAGCTCAGATAGGCTGTCTGTAACCAATTGACTGGTCATCAGTTGTCCCTGACTGGCACGGTTTTCGTTCAGTTGGTGGGTTGTTGCCAATACCAATAAAAAGGTATGCAAAGCAAAACAAACTACTAATAGGCTAGCAAATAGCCCTTGTCTAGGCGCATTCAACGTAAACTTCCAAGGCAATTCTATTCAATTTAGATTATGATTCTTACATTAGTTGTAGCTCAGACCCGAGTCAATTCATGCGAGAAATCATTCTTATATCACTTTTAGGACCTGACCAACCTAATCAATTTACACGATTAATGCAGGTTTTGTCCGCACATTCCTTACAGATTTTAGATGTCGGACAAGCAGTCATCCACAATCAGCTGACTTTAGGTATTGTTGTTTCGTCGGAAGACCAGACTGCGACAGCATTAGCCATGAAGGAAATGTTGATTTTAGCACATGATATTGGCTTAACTGTGCGCTTTAAACCAATCTCTACAACAGAATATCAACAATGGGTAAATGAGGGAGGCCGCACACGCTATATCGTTACGGCACTTGCGCCAGAATTACAGGCGTCTCATTTACAGGCAGTTACAAATATTGTGTCGAACCAAGGCTTCAATATTGAAACTGTGACGCGTTTATCTGGCCGTCCAGAGTTAGATGGATCAAGCGAAGGTCCGCGCCGTGCCTGCGTTCAATTTGGTTTAAAAGGCCAAATGTTGGATGCCACTGCAATGCGTGCAGCATGTTTACGTCTATCTACCGAACTTGGGGTAGATGTTGCCGTTCAAGAGGACAATGCTTACCGTCGTAATCGTCGTTTGGTCTGCTTTGATATGGACTCGACGCTGATTGAGCAAGAAGTGATTGACGAATTGGCGATTGAAGCGGGTGTCGGCGCTCAAGTGGCTGAAATCACTGAACGTGCTATGCAAGGTGAACTCGATTTCCAACAAAGTTTCCGTGCACGTGTGGCACTGCTCAAAGGTATGGATGCTTCGGTATTGCCTAAAATTGCAGAACGTCTGACCATTACAGAAGGTGCGGAACGTCTGATTTCAACCCTTAAATCATTGGGATATCGCACAGCTATTTTGTCAGGTGGTTTTCAGTATTTTGCCGAATATTTACAAGCAAAACTGGGTATCGATGAAGTGCATGCCAATGTACTGGACGTCCAAGATGGCGCGGTAACAGGTGAAGTGAAAGGCCATATTGTGGATGGTGCTCGCAAAGCCTTCTTATTGACACAAATCGCTGAAGAAATGGGGATTTCATTAGAACAAGCCATTGCAGTCGGTGATGGTGCGAATGATTTGCCAATGTTGTCTTTAGCCGGCTTAGGCGTTGCTTTCCGTGCGAAACCTTTAGTGCGTCAAAATGCCAATCAAGCCATTTCAAGCGTGGGTCTAGATGGTGTTCTTTACCTGCTTGGTGTGCATGATAAAGATTTAAATCGTGCTTAAAACCATTTAAGGCACAGTCAAAAACGTAGCCAAAAGGCTGCGTTTTTTTATGCCAAGAATTCAGCTCATCCGATGAACGGTAGAAGAAAATTGTCGATAAAAACAACGATTAACAGCATTCGAAAAATTAATTTTTTTAGCCTAAAACCAGCTGTTTTTTTTGTAATGACACTCGAAACGAGATGCCATCATTGTTCTAGAAATTCTTTAAAAAGAAAAAATGTAATGACAAAATAATGTTGCGACAAGGTGTGTCGCATTAACAAAAAACGAGACTTTTTTTATGCAAAAAACTCAGCATAATGCTTGCAAGAGATTGAGATCGACCAAATCTATTTACTGAAGATACAGTAGTGAGACGGCTCAGCATCCTGTAAGACAAGAGATGTCAGTTGTCAAATGACGGAGGTTTTTATGTTAACAGCGAATTTAGCAACAATCGTTGGCCTGAGCTTGGTATCGGCGGCTGTGATTGCTGTTTTCTTCTCGCCTTATCGTCGCTGGTTAAGTTTTATGCTGGCGGGGATGCTGGTGTGGGGACTCATTGAAGTGATTCGATTTGGCACACAAACCATGTTTGAATTATCAGTGACTTATAGTTATTTAACGGCATTAATGGCCGCAATGGTGGTATTCACTTTAGTATTGTTACGTGAAGACCGCCGTGCAGAGCGTGCGATGGCAAAGCGCCAATGTATAGAGCACACGCCTGTATATGATGAAGAACAGCAATGTTCGAGCCGATAAGTGCCAGAACAAAATTTCAATGAAAATGCGCCTAAGGGCGCATTTTTTTATGAACGCATTAGTCCGATTTGAGATACAAAGCCTTACTTCTCAAAAGCCAAGTTATGGTAGGATGAAGCCAGTCAATTTTCCAACAATTACAATAGGCTTTAAGTCATGAAACTATCATCAATTCCTGTCGTAAAACTACCTTTAGTTGATGTCAGCACGGATCCACTTGATTTACTCGTGGCAGGTTTAGCGCTTCGTATGAAACAGCTTGCACGTACTAGCCCTAAATTCATTGAATTGGTTCATGAACGTCAATTCCGCATTCAAATCGGCACGGATTTAGGTGTTGCACGTCAAATTATTGTAAATAACGGACAGATTGATACTGTTTCAGGCGATGCTGAAAAAGCAGACTTTATTTTGCAATTTGCGGACAGCGAACAGGGCGTGAAAACCCTAATGAAAGGTGACCCAACAGCATTTATGACGGGTATGCAAAATGGCAGTATTAAAATGGAAGGTGATTTTGGTCTACTGGTTTGGTTTAACCAAGTGGCGAAGTTAATTCCACCTAAACTTCCAAAACCGGTTAAAGAAAAAATCAAAATCGCACGTGCGTTTATTAAAGAGAAAACCGGTAAATAAATTTAATTTTAATTGAAATTTAACGCTTTTTTGGTAACAATACCTCCGCTTTTTAGGGGGTATTTTTATGAAAAAATTAATTACATCGGGTTTAATTGCCGCATCATTAACAATGACAGGTTGTGCAAGCATTATTTCGGGGTCAACTCAAACTTTAACCTTTAAGTCAGTGCCAGATGAAGCATCGATTTCGATTACAAATAAAGCTGGAGAAAAAGTACATACTGGCATCACACCTGCAACTGTAACTTTAAAACGCGGTACAGGATATTTTAAACCAGCAGCTTATGAAGTAACGTTCAAAAAAGATGGTTTTCAAACAAAAACTGTGCAGGTAACAGGGACAGTAAATGGTTGGTATGTAGCCAATATTATTTTTGGTGGATTAATTGGTTTATTAATTGTTGATCCAGCTACTGGTGCAATGTATACATTGAATCCCGCTGATGTAAATGCTGTTTTAGACGCAAATCAAACAACAACGTCAAAGAAAAATGAGCAATCATTAACAGTTATGCTTGTGAAAGATATTCCAGTAGATATGATGCAACGCGCAAAATTAATTACAACGCTGTAAAAGCTGAGATTTAATTTAAGTAATAAAAAAGCCCTCAACTGAGGGCTTTTTTATTACTTCGTTTTTATTCAATTTCTAAATTAAAAGTGACCGGCCCATCATTGACCAAATGCACTTTCATGTCGGCAGCAAAGATGCCTGTTTGTACATGGTCATATTGGCTCTTGGTGTAATCGACCAGCTGTTCATACAGTGCTTTGGCATCGCTTGGCGGCATGGCAGGGCCAAAATCAGGGCGCAGGCCTTTTTGCGTTTGTGCCATCAGAGTAAATTGAGACACCAAGAGGATACCACCGCCAGCTTGACTGACATTCCAGCCCATCTTGCCTTGTTCATCATCAAAAAAACGGTATTTCAATATCTTATCGATCAGTTTTTTGCCCTTTTCTAAATCGTCAGCTTTACCAAGTCCTAAAAACACTAAAATACCGTGATTGATTTCACCCGTGATCTCACCATCGACCACCACTTTGGCTTCCAAAACACGTTGTAACAAGGCCCGCATAACTTCTTCCGAGTAGAAAATTGAACATAGGGCAGGGATTTTAGCAAAGACAGCATTCTTTCGAAGCGATGTTTAGAAAATTTTGGGCTCAAACATTTGAAAATGAACTGTATATTTTTTATAAATCTAATAATACGATTGAATTTATAAAAATAATCTGTTTTATCTATTTATTAAGTATCAGTATCTTTGCGGGGCAGGAAAGGTATTTAACAGAGAGATTAAGACGATGTTTAAGCGTTCTTTATTGGTTGCGATGTTAGCAACAGCAACAGTGGCGACTCAAGCAGCGCCATTAACAAAAGACAATGGTGCACCAGTAGGCGATAACCAAAACTCGATTACTGCGGGTCCAAATGGTTCAGTTCTACTTCAAGACGTACAATTGGTTCAAAAATTACAACGTTTTGGTCGTGAGCGTATTCCTGAGCGTGTGGTACATGCCCGTGGTACAGGTGCGTATGGTGAATTCGTTGCAACTAAAGATTTATCTGATCTCACCATTGCTTCATTGTTCAAAGCAGGTACTAAGACTCCAGTTTTCTTACGTTTCTCGACTGTAATTCACGGTAAACATTCTCCAGAAACTCTACGTGACCCGCACGGTTTCGCGATCAAGTTCTATACGCAAGAAGGCAACTGGGATTTAGTGGGTAACCAAACTCCAGTCTTCTTCATTCGTGATGCAATTAAATTCCCTGACTTCATTCACGCAATGAAGCCAAGCCCAATTGACAACGTTCAAGACGCGAACCGCGTATTTGACTTCTTGTCTAGCCAACCATGGGCAACCAACATGTTGACTTATGTGTATGGTAACCAAGGTGTTCCAACTAGCTACCGTGAGCAAGATGGTTTCGGTGTACACGCATTCAAACTGTACAACGACAAAGGCGAATATAAATACGTGAAGTTCAACTTCCGCTCTAAACAAGGCGTGAAAGGTCTGAACGTTAAAGAAGCGATGGAGCTGCAAGGTAAAGACTTCAACCACTTAACCAACGATCTTTACAAAAACATCAACGCGGGCAACTTCCCGAAATGGGATCTTTACATCCAAGTGTTAGATCCTAAAGATCTCAACAGCTTTGATTTTGATCCGCTAGATCCAACTAAAATCTGGCCAACGAACTTAGTTCCAGAAACTAAAGTGGGTACATTGACGCTGAACCGTATGCCGAAAAACTTCTTCAATGAAACTGAACAAGTGGCATTGGCTCCAGGTAACTTAGTTCCAGGTATCGAGCCTTCAGAAGACCGTCTATTACAAGGTCGTATCTTCTCTTACTCAGATACTCAAATGTACCGTTTAGGCGCGAACCACCAGCAAATTCCAGTCAACCGTCCGCTTGTTGCTGTTAACAACAACAACCAAGATGGCTACATGAATGTTAGCGAGCGTGATTCTGACGTGAACTACGAGCCAAGCCGTAAAGTGCCTAAAGCTGCCACTGAGAAAGCACGCGCTGTTCAAACTCCGCTGACAGGCACAGTTCAACAGATCGGTACCAATGAGCAAAACTTCAAGCAAGCGGGTGAGCTTTACCGTTCATACTCTGCTAAAGAAAAAGACGATTTAATCATGAACTTGGCTGCGGATCTTGGCAACGTAAAAGATTCTGAAACCAAGCACATCATGTTGTCTTACTTCTACAAAGCAGATGCAGACTACGGTATGCGTATGACTAAAGCAGTAAACGGCAACCTTGCAACAGTAAAAGCTAAAGCAGCACAACTGAAAGACTAATTTCGATCAGTCTGAAGGATTGGTAACTAGGGTCTAGAACGTTACCTCAAAAAAGTCCTATGAAGCTCCATACCTTTCCTGCACCCTAGGGGGAGTTTCATAGGCACTCCTTAAATATTCATTTTTTTAATGAAATGAATTGTTTCCAATTCAATTCTACATTCGATTTCTGTTGGAGTTCATCATGAAAGTTATGCAGCATTTGACTTTAGCCAGTCTTCTTGCGTTTGGTTCCGCATTCGCAAACGTGGCAATCGCGGAAGATATCTCCCCCGCTAAAGCGTCTGCAAGCGATCAGATGACCTCACAACAGGAATTGATTGCAATATTTTTTGCCGCAGCCAAAACTGGCAATGAAGAAGTGATTAATGAGTTTCTCAAGCATGGTTTTCCAGTCGATGTACGCAATGCCTCGGGTTTTACACCGCTGATGATGGCGACCTATTATGGTCATCAAAATATTGTAACTCGCTTGTTGGAACATGGTGCAGACCGCTGCGCACGTGACAATAAAGGCAACACTGCATTGATGGGTGCCATGTTTAAATTAGAATGGGCGATTGCAAAGCAATTACGCCAAGTGGATTGCGATGCAAATGCCAAAAAAACGGGGCAAAAGACTGCAGAACAGTTTGCACGTGAATTTGGTCAAGAAGAAAAATATCGACAGTTACTCAAAAAATAATGAGCTTGATCGCGCTCTGCTTCAGCAAAAAAATTGAAAAAAGTCGATAAATCGCAGTGATTTATAAGTTATTCCACTAAATCAATCGGCTTTTTATCAATAAAGTATGCTTTAATGCAAAGAGTTGATAAAAACTGAAAGTCTTTATGTCCCCAATCATCCAATCCTTATTAGACACAGATCTGTATAAATTCACCATGCTTCAGGTGGTGTTACACAAATTTCCGCAAACCCATAGTGTGTATCACTTTCGCTGCCGTAACTTGGACGATACGGCCTATCCACTGGTTGAAATTTTGGATGATTTAAACATGCAGCTCGACATGCTTTGTCAGTTGAAGTTTAAAGAAGATGAATTGCAGTATTTACGCAGTTTACGTTTTATTAAAAGCGATTTTGTTGATTATCTTGAATTATTTCAGCTTAAACGCCGTTTTATTAAAGCGGGTATTGATGATGAAGGTCGACTCGACATTTGGGTAGAAGGCCCAATGGTTCAAGCGATGATGTTTGAAATCTTTGTTTTAGCCATCGTCAATGAATTATATTTCCAACGTATTCGTACACCCGAAGTTTTAGCCGAAGGTGAGCGCCGTTTGCAACATAAGATTGCCTTGCTGAAGCAGTATGAAGCACGGCAAAATCCAAATGATCCACCATTCTTGGTCTCTGATTTTGGCACGCGTCGTCGTTATAGTTATGCATGGCAAAAGCATGTAATTGAAGAATTAAATCAGGCTTCACCGTATATTTTCCGCGGTACAAGTAATGTTCTGATTGCCAAAGACTTGAACATTACTCCAATTGGTACGATGGCGCATGAGTTCCTACAAGCATTCCAAGCGCTTGATGTTCGTCTACGTAACTTCCAGAAGTCTGCGCTAGAAACATGGGTGCAGGAATACCGTGGTGACTTAGGAATAGCCTTAACGGACGTTGTCGGTATGGATGCGTTCCTACGTGACTTCGATTTGTACTTTGCCAAACTATTCGACGGTTTACGTCATGACAGTGGCGACCCGTATGAATGGGGCGATAAAGCCTATGCACATTACAAAAAGCTTAAAATTGACAGTAAAACCAAAATGCTGACTTTCAGTGATGGCTTGAACATTGAAAAAGCTTGGGATTTACACAATTACTTTAAAGACCGTTTCCAAGTTAGCTTTGGTATTGGCACCAACTTGACCAATGATATGGGACAAACTGCGCTGAATATCGTACTGAAACTGGTTGAATGTAATGGTCAATCTGTGGCAAAAATTTCAGATAGTCCGGGTAAAACCATGACGGATAATGATACTTTCTTAGCGTATCTACGTCAGGTGTTTGACATCTCTGAAGTTAGCGCTTAAACACAGCATTAGATAAAACTAAAAAAGCCGAATCAATGATTCGGCTTTTTTATATCTAAAATATTGCTAAAGGAATGCAAAAATTCAGAATAATAGTGAAAATGACTTATGCTAAGATCGAATTTAATCGCACAAAATACAACACGAACAACGATGACAGCATCTACACTGAATTTTGGTCTGCTGATTGAAGCGGAAGAATTGGTTCCACATCTTGGTAATGAAAAACTACGGATCGTCGATTTGAGTCGTCGTTCGGTTTATGACCAATTGCATATTCCACATGCACTGCATGTGCAGCCGAAACTGTTAGTGCGCCAAGAAGAACAAGCGATGGGGCTTTTACCTGACCAAGCCGGTTTAGAACAGCTCATCAGCTATCTGAATATCAGTCCAGAACATCATGTAGTAGTGTATGACGATGAAGGTGGGGCATGGGCTGGTCGACTGATTTGGAACTTACATTGCCTCGGTTTTGAAAATACCAGTCTCCTCAATGGTGGCATCCATGCTTGGCTTGGGGCAGGCTTACCGACCTCGTCTGAAATTGAGCAATTTGAACCCGTGAGCCCATTGGTTGAAGTAAGTGCAGAGGCGCGTGCTCAGTATCAAACAAATTATGATGAGCTATTGGCTCGTGTACAGCAGGAGCAGATCCAAGTATGGGACTGCCGTACCGAAGATGAATATACAGGCTTACGTTTAGCAGCGCGACGCGGCGGTCACATTCCGGGGGCACGACATTTCGAATGGAGTACTGCCCTTAACCGAGAAAATCATTTAAAATTGCATCCTTTAGAACGCACACAACAACGCTTAGAACAATTGGGATTCAATTTAAACGAACCTGTGGTGGTATATTGTCAGTCCCATCATCGGTCTGGCCTAGCTTATATACTAGGACGTTTACTCGGTTGGAATATTCGAGCTTACGATGGTGCGTGGAGCGAGTGGGGCAACCGACTCGATAGTCCTGTGATCACCGGAGAGTTGCCGTCTTGAGCCTTACATCTCAGTTAAAAAAACAAATTTTTATTCAAGCTCAGCGTGTTGTTCCACAGCACAAATTATCACGTATCGTCGGTAAATTGGCTGCAAGCGAAAACCCTGTGGTGAAAAATGCTGTGATTACCGCATTTAAAGCACAGTATGGCATCGACATGTCGATTGCTGAGCAAAGTAATGCCCTGAAATTTAAATCATTCAATGAATTTTTCACTCGTTCTTTAAAAGAAGGCGTACGTGTAGTTGATGCAAATGCCAACAGTGTTGTTTCACCCGCAGATGGTGCGATTTCACAACTGGGTAAAATTGAAAATGGTGACGTATTTCAGGCCAAAGGGCAGAAGTTCACCGTTGAAAACCTGATTGCCGATCCACAATTGGCAGAGCCGTTTAAAAATGGTCAGTTTGCTACGGTTTATTTGTCACCAAAAGACTACCACCGTGTACATATGCCATTTGCAGGAACATTGACAGAAACCCTGTATGTACCGGGTGAATTGTTTTCAGTAAACCAGACCACTGCTGAAAATATTCCGGGTTTATTTGCCCGTAATGAACGTATGGTCTGCTTATTTGATACAGAAGTCGGACGTATGGCGGTTGTATTAGTGGGCGCAATGATCGTGGCAGGTATTGAAACCGTGGCTACAGGTAAAGTTAAACCGACAGGGCGTTTGGAACTCAATCAACACGATTTATTCTTAGAAAAAGGTGCAGAATTGGGCCGTTTCTATTTAGGTTCAACAGCGGTAGTGTTGTTTGAAGAAAACAAAATGCAATGGGATGCGACCTTTAAAGCCAACTCGACTGTGGTGATGGGCGAAGCTTTAGGGCATACCATTTAATGAATTCCCTGTCCTTTTAGGAGAGGGTTAGGGAGAGGTTTTTGAGCTAAGCTGATGTATTCAAAAAAGAATCCCTTCTAACCTCCCTTTATTGAAGGAATGAATAAAAAAAAGCGCCATCAGGCGCTTTTTTTAATTGCAAAATTTAGCGTTTTACGACAATCGAGTCGATACTGCTATGACGTAAAGTTTGCTGTGCAATCACAGCAGCTTCTTGTGAATCATAGGGGCCAGACACGACGCGATACCAAACTTTGCCATTTTCATTACTTTGGATCACATCGGCAGATAAGCCATTTAAAATAATTTCTGCACGACGGGCATCGGCTTGGTCAGGGTCATCATAGCTACGCACTTGCAAAATATAGCTTGCAGGGGCAGGTGTTGTTTCTGTGGCTTCAATACCCGGCTCAGTCGGTGTAGTGGTAGCCGTTTCAGGTGCTTCAACGATCACCACGGTTTCTTTGGTATCTGTTTCAGGCACAGCTTGATCTGGAATCGGGGTGACTTGTTGCTGAGGCAACAGATCATAAAAACGGTAATCTTTATTGGTTTCTTCTTGGTAGTGTTCAGAGGTAATTTGACCTTTCGGTTTTACCGGCTCCCATGGTTTCCATAACATCAAGGCCACCAAGAAACTCAACACGATTAAAATGATCACAAGTGTACCTAACCATGCAGGAATCAATGGTTTTTTAGGCTGATTTGGCCGCTCTGATACACCGCGTTGCGTTTTTCCAAACACGAGGAAACCTCTTTAATTGTAATTGTTACGAACCTAGTAGGAACTGACCCAAAACCAAGTTCTGATTATTATATATTACATGACTGTCATGCTGTTTATGTTTAATTTTCACAATTTCAACATCTTCAAGTTTTCATTAAAAGATGACTGAATATCCATGAAAATACAGGCTCATAAAGAGCCTGTATAGGCGTCAATGTATATGGTTCATACATGGACGGATTCTAACGTATACTAAGAATGGCTTACATTGATTCAGGCGCACTCACACCCAATAATTCAAGACCATTGCGTAAAACTTGCTGTACGTTTACAGACAGTAATAAGCGCGCTTGAGTCAGTTCTGCATCATCACCCAAGACTTTATTTTCATTGTACCAACCATGGAACAACGCCGCTAATTCTTTCAAGTAGTTACCCACTTGGTGTGGTTCATAGCTGTTTGCTGCACGAATCACAATTTCAGGGTAAGCCGCAAGTTTAGCAAGAACTTCAGTTTCAGCTTCTAACTCAAGTTTAGCTGCAAATTGACGTGCAGCTTCAGCAGAGAATTGAACGTCTGTCGCAGCAGCTTTTTCGAGCATACGGCAGATACGTGCGTGTGCGTATTGGATGTAGTACACCGCATTGTCTTTGCTTTGAGACACAGCAAGGTCTAAGTCGAAGTCAATGTGTTGTTCTGATTTACGCATGACATAGTAGAAACGAGCAGCATCGTTGCCTACTTCTTTACGTAAGTCGCGTAAAGTCACGAATTGACCTGAACGAGATGACATTTGAACCATCTCGCCGCCACGCCATAGGCTCACAAATTGAACCAAAAGCACCGTCAATTTTTTAGAATCATAGCCAAGCGCATCAATCGCTGCTTTCACACGTGCGATATAACCGTGGTGGTCTGAACCCCAGATATCAATGATATCGGTATAGCCGCGTTGTAGTTTATTTAAGTGATAAGCAATGTCGGATGCGAAGTATGTAGTCTGACCATTACGACGTTTCACAACACGGTCTTTTTCATCACCAAATTCAGTTGATTTGAACCAGATGTTGCCATCTTTTTCGTATAAGAAACCACGTTGATCGAGCATTTGTAATGCTTCATCAATTTTTTCAGTCAAGGTTGCTTCGCTGAACCATTGATTGAAAGTCACGCCAAATTCACCGAGGTCATCTTTAATGTCATCAAGAATGGCTTTCAGCGCAGCTTGATGGAACACACGGTAACCCGCAGCCAAATGGTTTTGTGAATTATGAATCAAACCATCAATGTGTTTTTCTTTATCACCTGAAACAACGACTTTATTGCCTTCGCTATCGAGTTCAGCGGCATATTGCACATCTTCAGGAACATCTTTGTAGATGTCGGCAACAGGGCGTACATAAGCATCGCCATCTTTGTCGATAATGCTTTGTGCGATTTCTTTAACGTAGTCGCCTTGATATGCATTTTTAGGGAAGACCAGTTGTTGACCGGTCAATTCTAAATAACGCAAGTAAGTCGATGTCGCCAAGATATCCATTTGACGGCCAGCATCGTTGACATAGTATTCACGGTCAACTTTAGCACCTGTTGCTTCAAGAAGATTGGCAACGGTCATACCGTAAGCTGCGCCACGACCATGACCAACGTGTAGGCTAGACGTTGGGTTGGCTGAAACGAATTCCACTTGAACACGTTTTTCAGCATTGGCCTGAGTGCGACCGAACTGATCTTTCTGAGCTTGAATTTGGTCTAAGACAGCAAAACGTTGGTCAGCATTTAAAAAGAAGTTAATAAAGCCAGGACCTGCAATTTCTGCTTTGCTGATATCTGCGACTTCTGGAAGATTTGCCAGAATTTTTTCGGCTAAATCACGCGGCTTCATACCTGCAGCTTTAGAGGCAATCATGGCAATGTTTGACGCAAAGTCACCGTGGCTTCGGTCTTTGGTTCGGGTCAAATTGCTAGTATTGTTCCAGTCAGTTGGGAGTACACCTTCAGCTTGAAGGGATTGCACTGCATGATCGAGCGCTGCTTGTATTGCCGTATTCATAATCAGTCGAAAAATAAATGTCGCAGAAAAACGGTAAATATAGCAAATTTCAGGCTCTTTAGGTGAACCCATTTGTTGCGAATAAAAAATATTCGATAAAAGTGAAGCATTGCTTATATCGAAGTAAAACGATATAAGTGATTTAGAGATTCAGGATCATTGCTTGAGTATATGGACATGTCACAACCCACCCCTAAAATTTTTGGCAATGTGCCGAAGTTAGCTGCACGCTGGGCGCTGATTATCGTGCCGTTTATTTTGTCTTGTCTCATGAGCGGCATTATTTCGTTTATTAATATGCTCAGAAATTTAGGGTGGTTTGAGGGATTTCTGACTCTATGGCTGCATAATTGGATGATTTCATGGGCAATTGCTTTTCCCATTGTACTGATTTTATTGCCATTTGTTCGAAAGTTTACAGGCCTGCTGGTTGATATGTCAGGGCCACAGCCACCTGCAAAATAAGCCTGCATGTAAGTCACAGTTGAGTAAAACGGTGACTTACTGCATTTCGCTTTAAATATTTATAGGCTATCGCGACAACTTACTGCTTTAGAGAGTAATTCGGCTTTGTTGTTTTGGAAGGTATAGAGTTTTGAGGCATTAAACACTTTAATGACTTTGGCCTGAGCGACAGCGGTTTTAAAGCTTTGGAACTTTTGCTGATGGGCTGTCTCAAACGGATTTCCAAAGTTTTTATTGTCGAGCAGAATTTGAATTTGCCCCACATTTGTATCATGTGCTTTTAGGATCTCTTGGCCATCCGCGTTGCTTATACTGAAAGTTGGGCGCTGAGTGCTGATTTTGCAATTCAATTTGAGGCTCAAGGTGAAATTGTCTGCCGATTTATTTTTGAGGGTAGATGTGCCTTGTTGATCATTTTCAATATAGACCCACTGATTTTTCGGCATATTGGTCAGCAGAGTTTCTAACTGTTGTTGGGTACTTTTGCTGATATCGACAGTGCCTTTTTTATCGATTTCAGGGGCTTTTTCTTTACCGAGCATGCCCATCACTTTGTCGCTGACTGTGCTACTGGTTTTGGAAATGGTCTGGCAAGCGCTTAAGCTACTGATGATTAGAATGAATGGTAGTGTATAGATGGCAGGTAAATGCATAGATTTTATTGTTCTATTAAATTTTCGGATGGGCAAAGTTTAACGGTTCTACGCATAAAGCTCAAACCTGCGGCCAATCTCCTTTGAGGAGGACTGCTGCAGGCGGCTAAAGCAGCCATTCTACACAGGCACGAATAATCCCCAGTGCGAGGCCAATAAAACCACCGACCACGACACCATTGACTCGAATCATATGCAAGTCGCCACCGACTTCGTTTTCGATCTTATCGATCATTTCACGTGAATCCCATTCATGTATACGTTCACTGATAAACCGAATGACTTTTTCGCTATATTGATCGGAGAGATTGATGGCAATATCACTCATTTTTTCATTCAGCAATTGGCGTACAGCAACGTTAGAGACAATATTTTCGCCCACTTGTTGAATGGCGACGCGTAGGTTTTGTGCAATACCTGAGTCCGGCTTTTGTAGATCAGATTTAATCGCATCACATAAAATCACAACAGCGCCGCTTAAAAAGTTAAGCATTTGTGGGCTGTCTAATAAAGCGTCCTTGGTGCTATTCAAACGTTGGCTGGCTACACTTTGATTGTCTGCTAACTCATGCATGAGTTGCTGTGCCATTTCTTCAATTTTTCGACGCCAAGGATGTTCATGGTCGGCAAGCATCGACTCGACACGACTGACCAGTGAATCAATGGTGCGTTGTTGTACATCAATGCCGATCCAGCTGGCGCCTTTAGCTAACTTCCATACCCCAAGTTCTTTAAACAACTGGCGTGAAAGGTCGCGGGTTTGTTCTGGATGCTGTGTGACCCAATCATGGGCTAAATCGAGCCCGCGCTGTAACACATCTTGATGGAAGTCATTTTCTAAAACTGCCCGTAGCATTTCACTGGCAAGATGGTTGACTTGCGTATTGCGTACCCATTGCACGCTGTTATTTTGGATAAATTGTCCAATTTGTTCCTGACCGACAAATTCGAAAATTTTCGGTACCGTTTGCTGAATGACTTGGGTCACTTGCGCATTATTGTGCGGATTGGCCAACCATTTCCCGACGGCAAGAGAGAGATCCGTCTCCGCTAAGCTTTTTTCAACCACTTGTGGTGAAAGAAAATTCTCCTGAACAAAGCGGCCCATCGACTCGGCAATGCGTGCTTTATTACGAGGAATAATTTCTGTGTGGTCACGTAAAAATTTAGGAATCGGAATACGACCAAAGGGATTGCGAAATAAAACGGTTATCGCATACCAGTCTGCCAAACCACCAACCACGCCAGCTTCTGCTGAAAGCATCAAAATATGAATGAGCCAAACATATTCGGGCAGTAATTTAGCTGCGATCATCAATGCAATCCACGCCAGCACCGCCACCACCAAAGCAATGGTGGCGAAGCGTTTACTGCGTTGCAGACTAGGTGAAACAGCGGGCTGTTCAGTTGGGCTCATCAATGATCGGGTCTCTATGGGTTGACTTATTTAGAGGTGGGCTCAGCGGCTACAGGCAAAGGATTTCCTTGGCTGTCTAAACCATATTTAGCTCCGAGTGACTGCAAAATCAAGCGAGCATCAAAGGCATCCTGAGGGGCTTTGGCACGATCTTTATAGCAAGTAATACTGTAGGAAACTTGAGTTGGATCGAGTGTGACCACCTGTGGAACGTCATAAAACGGGCCTGGCCAAAAACCAGGATGGCGACGGTAATAGCCATATGGATAAGGCATTGGGTCTGGGTAAATCACCGCTTGGCGCGGCGGTTTTTGACTCCGATTACTCGGGTCATCCATGACTTTAAAATATTGAAAGCCATTGTGTAGGGTGGTTTGAGCGGCTTTAACCAAGGTGATTTCTTCGGCAGTACCATAGCTCATATTGGGTCTAGCTTGGAAGCTAATCCGATAGCTTTGAGCATTTAATGGTGTCGCAGAATATTGACCGAGTTGTTCAAAGGTCAAAGGTTTTGATGGGGTTGTGGCACAGCCAGTTAAACCGAGTGCTGCGGTTATGGCTGCTGCGATAATGAGTTTGTTCATGCGCATACTCCTGTTTAATCGGTTCATGGCAAGGGGAGATACTGGCCAAAAGCCGTCAATTAAAAGCTAGAATTGGGCTGGGTTAAAAATTCCAATTCCTCTGCTGTAGATGTTCTGCCCAATACCGCATTGCGATGCGGGTAACGTCCAAATCGATCGATAATCACTTTATGCTTTTTTTCAAATTCTAAGTTGATCGGATTGCCCAGTTGCTCAAATAATTTTAACGCGCTTTGATGGATTTTTGTCGATTCGCTATGCATAAAGGGCATATATAAAAATGAGCGCTGTTCAAGGCTTAATTGTAGATCTAAACCCTGCGCGATGGCTTCTTGTGCAAGCGCCAAAGCCAGTGCATCTTGGGCAAAAGCCAAGCCAGAGTCACGGAATAAATTTCGAGAAAATTGATCTAAAACAATAATTTCAGCCAATCGACCTTCGGCAGTAGTACGCCATTGCCACAGTTCTGCTTGACTGGCCGCTTGATGGATGTCTTTAAACTTTTTTTCGATTAAAACATCAAAATTATTGCTTTTAGCGAACCAATTGGGCTGATTTTCTGGGTTAAACCAAAATTCGAGAATATCTTGATAATTCATAAGTTTTAAGCATTATTAGCATATATTTGTTTATAAAATCACAAATTTCAAATGTCATATAGAGTAAGTTTGTGATAAAAAATTGCCAAAATAAAATCACGGTTTGTCTCAAAACTATACAGTGGGTCATTTGCCCACTTCAAATCGCGTTATACTGATATAAACTGATGATTTTATTTTAGTAGTTTCTTCCATTTAAGCGAGATAGCAATGAGTCAACCCGAATCGACCTCTCAAGACATTTTACCGACTTGGGTAGATTCTTCGCTGATTAAAGGAATGTTGCGCGGTATTGAGCGTGAAAGCTTGCGTATGCAAAGCAACGGTTTCTTGTCTCAGGCCGACCATCCCCAAGCTTTGGGTGCGGCTTTGACTCATCCGCATATCACGACAGACTATTCTGAAGCTTTAATGGAATTTATCACGCCGCCAAAAGAAACCATTACAGAGGCGTTGAACTATCTGCAAGATATTCATGCTGTTGCGCATACGCATTTGGAACATGGTGAAAAACTTTGGCCGTTGTCGATGCCATGCATGTTGGATAAAGACGAAGACAGTATTCGTTTAGCGCAATATGGCAGCTCGAATATTGGGCGCTTTAAAACCTTGTACCGTCGTGGTTTAGGGGTGCGTTATGGTCGCCGGATGCAGACCATTTCAGGGGTGCATTATAATTTATCCTTCCCAGATCATTTCTTTGAAGCACTTCAACAGCATGAAACTGACGACGCCCTCAAGGCATTGAGCTTACAGGATTATCGCAGTCATCGTTATTTCGGCCTGATCCGTAATTTTATTCGTTTAACGCCATTGGTGATGTTTTTGGTTGGGGCGAGTCCGTCGGTGTGTAAATGTTTTATGACTGGACGTGAACATCAGCTGTTACCGCTCTTAAAAGGCACGCTATTTTTACCCTATGCAACGGCGCTGCGTATGGGAAATTTTGGCTATCAAAATTCAGCACAAAAACAGTTAGGGATTCACTACAACGACATTCAGGCGTATTTGGAAGGTTTGCAAAAAGCGGTGCATACCCCGTATGCTGCATTTAGTCATTTAGGTTTAAATGATGAACAGGGTGAACCGATTCAAATTAATGACCATGTGTTGCAAATTGAAAATGAATACTACAGTTTGGTTCGTCCGAAACAAGTGCCACAGGATGGTGAAACACCGTCTGAAGCCCTGCAAAATCGTGGCGTAGGTTATGTTGAATTACGCGCGGTAGATGTCAATCCTTATAGCCCGATTGGGATCAATGAAGACACGGCAGGCTTGCTCGAAGTGGTGGCTTTGTACTGTTTATTGCAAGACAGTCCAGCGTTGTTAGATGCCGAACAAAATGAAATTGAGAAAAATCAGGCGGAAGTGGTAAACCGTGGTCGTGCGCCAAACGCAGTGATTTTACAGCAAGGTCAAGCGGTTCCAATTGAAACATGGTGTCGTACACATGTTGCTGCGATGCAACCGTTGGCTGAATTGCTGGATGATTCTTACAATACAGATATTTACACTCAGGCAATGGCTGTGATGCAATCACGCATCGATGAAGTCGATGAAACATTGTCGGCACGTATGATTAGCGATACTTTAGAACAAGGTGGAACTTGGGGCTTTGGTAGCTTTATGGCCTTACAACATGCTGAAGTGTATGAGCAGCATGTCTTGAGCCCTGAAACTGCTGCATACTTTGCACAAGCTGCTGAGCAGTCTTTAGAAAAACAGGCTGAACTTGAGCAAGACTGTACCTTGAGTTTTGAAGAATATTTGAAAAACTTCAGATAAAAAATTTTAAGAGGATTTACCATGAAATGGAGTTTCCGCTTCGTGAGTGGTTTGTTGTTTTTAGCCAGCGTGATCGGTATGTCTTTTGCGCTGTTTTTAGAACATGTACAAGGCTTAGAACCTTGTCCGTTGTGCGTATTCCAACGTATTGGTTTGATTGGACTTGGCATCATTTCATTGATTGCATTGATTCACAATCCAGCATCGAATTGGGGTAAACGCATTTACGCATTGTTGGGGACACTATCAATTCTTTGGTCTGCTGGGGTGGCTGCGCGTCATATTTGGCTGCAAAATTTACCGCCAGACAAAGTACCGAGCTGTGGCCCAGGACTGGATTATTGGGTAGAAACGCTGCCGTTAAAATCAGTCTTTGAGCAAGTACTGACCGGCTCTGGTGAATGTGCCAAAGTGGATTGGACCTTCTTGGGACAATCTTTACCGGTTTGGTCATTGGTGTTTTTTGCGGTCTTAACTTTGCTTAGCCTTTGGCAGTTATTACGTAAATACCCAAGCAGACCAGTGCCACGTTTACGTGATAAATTTTAATTTAGTGATACATAAAAAAGCCCTCAGTTGAGGGCTTTTTTTTATGAGTCTGCATGGGGGAAGTTTACCTTAGGTCAGGGCAATGCCTTCCATACTTTCCAAGTCCATCATAAATTCATAAATGTGGTCACAAGCTTTATCGTCATTATTTGGATAGAACCAATGCACGATTTGCTCGGCCACTTGTGGATGATGCTGAATTTCAAAATGGTTCAGGCCATAAAATATTGCTTTATGTGAGTCAGGTACTTTTAATTGGTAGCGTGGGTTTGGGTGTTCTCCTAACGCACTTTTCACACTGACCAAGTAATCTCCAATCACATGTCGCGTTTTATTGCGACGATGTTCATATTCGATGGTCCCTGCCACGAGGTAGGTATTGATATGCGATGGAATCGGGGCTGGTTTACGGTTGTCGTCCATGAGTCCAATACGGACATCATTATGTTCCCAATCATCATCACGCACGCTGCCATAGCGCAAATCTAAAATGCCGTTACTGCGAATATTCACCACGTGGCCCACGATTTTGACCAAAGGGAAACGCCCCAATTGATCTTGCAGATGAAATCCGATACGTTCAAGCACAGCACCATGATGTGGTGAGCCCAAGCAGACTAGATTTTCGACTTGATGAATCCATTGATACATATTTTGTTTGCCATAAAAAATGGCACTACGGGACACTAAGCCCCCCATACTATGACCAATTAAGTCGATACTGGTAATACCCGGGTTGCGACGGACCAAATCTTCTAATGTATTGGCAAGGCTGCGACCATTGGTCGAGATACGACGACCCGTGTTGTAATTTAAATACAGCATGGTGTTATGGTCACGTTGAGAAAGTAATTTTTCACCAATGCCGCCATATTTGGCTGTCGACCATGACAGATGATTCATGCACAGCCCATGAATTAACAGGGTAATACGACCGTTTAATTCGCCTTTTTGTACCGCACCATAATGGTCGTAAACCACCATCGGTAAGGCCATCGGGTTGTGATATTTCAGTAAATAGTCACCCAGGACCCCATTCAGCGCACCTACTAGAAAATGTAAAGACGGGGTAAGGGGTTTGTCGTGTAAGCGTGGGAATTTTTCAATAATGCTACGCAGCGTCGGTGCGAGTAAATAATTGCCATAATTGAAAAAGGTGTTGTAAGAAAATTCATAAATCCGTGCAATGGTCGGCTGCTTATGAAAGGCTTTCGAGCCTTGTTCGCTCATTCCAAAAATACTGATTAAAATTTCACGTTGAATGTTTTTGATCAAGTCATGCACGACATCACTAAAACGCATTGTCACGAGTTGTGCCAAACCTTCCAGCACATCTGCTTGACTGGGTGGCGTGCGGTCCCATTTACAATAGGTTTCATGCAATGGTGTTAAGCTAGGCATAATGTTCCTATCCTTACATTCAATGCTATCCCTCGATTGTATTTATTACTGGAATAGCCTGAAGTTTCATTGTTTATTTTATAAAATTCTCACGAACAGCTTTTACAATACCGATAACAGACCTGTCGGTGAATGCCTTTTGTCTGACAATTTTACTAAAAATTCAAATTTAGAAAATGTGACGCAGTTAGCACTTATATGCCACTTTTAAAGCAATTTAAAGATCAATTTGGAATCAAAATGATGAATATTGTGTATTTGCATGGTTTTCAAAGTAACTCAAATTCGGTGAAAGGGCAGATATTGCGGCACTATTGCGCAGACTTAAATGGTGTGCACGTGCATTTGCCAGATTTGAATATGCCACCACTACAGGTAATGCAGCAGATGTCAGAGCTGATTGAAGGTTTGGATAATGTGGTTTTGGTCGGTAGCAGTTTAGGTGGCTTTTATGCGACGCAGTTGATGGCACGCCATCACATTCCTGCGGTGCTCATCAATCCTGCGGTCTATCCATGGCAATTATTTCGTGATTTATTTGGTGAGACGGCATTGCCTTATCAGGTGACTGAAACGTGGTGCTTGGATGATGCACAGCTCAATCAAATGCAGGCTTTGGCTGTATCTAAGGTTGAAAATGCAGATCAACTGTTGGTCTTGCTCCAACAAGGTGATGAAACCTTGGATTATCGTGATGCCACTAGGTTTTATAGTGCGGTTCAAGCCGGCACGGCTATGCTGATCACTGAGGTGGGTGGAACGCATGGCATGGATAACTTTGCAGAAAAAATACCGATGCTCTTGCAGTTTTTATCCGATGCTGTCAAAAATATGCCTAAATAAAATGATCCAATACAAATGCTGACCAGCTAGATTCAACATACACAAATAGGCAGTTACGACATCATTTGACGTTTAAATTGTTTAAGAAAATGGCGGCTGATCGCAAGAGATATGCATTTTAATAAAAAAGCATATACTGTAGCGCTTGAAGAAATGTTTTAACCAAAAAGCAGGGAATTTTGCAACGTGACGCAATATACGGCTCAATCACTTGAAGTTTTATCTGGCCTAGATCCGGTACGTCGCCGTCCGGGTATGTATACAGACACTACACGACCAAACCATTTGGCGCAGGAAGTGATAGATAACTCCGTCGATGAAGCGCTTGCAGGTCATGCCAACAAAATTACTGTGACGGTTTATAAAGATGGTTCTTTGTCGGTAGAAGACAATGGACGCGGTATGCCTGTTGATATTCATCCTGAGTATGGTCAAAGCGGGATTGAAATTATTCTGACCAAATTACATGCCGGTGGTAAGTTCAGTACCGATAACTACCAATTTTCAGGTGGTTTACACGGTGTGGGTATTTCGGTGGTGAACGCACTGTCAGATCGTGTTGAAGTGGAAGTTCAGCGTCAAGGCAATCTATATAAAATGGCCTTTGAACATGGCGTTCCTGTGGCACCGCTTGAGGTGTTGGAAGGTAAATGCGCTAAACGTGCAACGGGTACTACCGTGCATTTTTGGCCTGAAGCCAAATATTTTGATTCGCCTAAATTTGCGCTGAAAGCCTTAAAACACAACTTAAAAGCCAAGGCTGTTTTGGCGGCAGGCTTGCAGATTATTTATATCGATCAAATCAACAACGAAAAGATCGAATGGCAATTTGAAAATGGTCTGGTCGACTATTTGATGGATGAGCTACAAGACCGTGACATCGTTCCTGTTCCTGCATTTGTGGCGACTGGTGAAGCTGAACGTGCCAGTGCTGAATTTGCCATTTGCTGGAACGTTGAAGGCGGCGAACAGATTCAAGAAAGTTATGTCAATTTGATTCCAACTGCGCAAGGCGGTACACATGTCAACGGTTTACGTTCGGGTGTGACAGATGCGATTCGTGAGTTCTGTGAATTACGTAACTTGTTGCCGCGTAATATGAAGCTGTCTGCCGAAGATGTGTGGGATGGTGTCAACTTTATTCTGTCTTTAAAATTCCAAGAGCCACAATTTTCGGGTCAAACTAAAGAACGACTTTCAAGCCGTGAAGCCTCTAGTGTGGTGTTAAATATTGCCAAAGATGCCTTTGCACTGTGGCTGAATCAAAACTCCGATATTGCTATGCAACTGGCAGAAATGGTGATTGCCAAGGCCGGTCGCCGTTTAAAAGCTGCGAAAAAAGTTGAACGTAAAAAGATCGTTTCCGGCCCAGCTTTGCCGGGTAAACTGGCTGACTGTGTGGGCCATACCCTCGAAGAATCAGAACTGTTTATTGTGGAAGGGGATTCAGCGGGCGGTTCTGCCAAACAAGCACGTGATAAGAACTTCCAAGCGATCATGCCGATCCGTGGTAAGATTTTAAATACTTGGGAAGTGTCTTCAGACGAAGTTTTGGCATCGCAAGAAGTACATGATATTGCGATTGCGATTGGTGTAGATCCGGGTAGTGATGACTTATCTGAATTACGTTATGGCAAAATTTGTATTTTGGCCGATGCCGATTCAGACGGTCTACATATTGCGACGTTGCTTTGTGCTTTGTTCGTTAAACACTTCCCAACTTTGGTGGAAGAAGGGCATTTGTTTGTGGCAATGCCACCACTGTTCCGTATTGATGATAATAAAGACGTTCATTACGCGCTGGATGAAGATGAACTAGAAAGCATCTTAAAGAAATGTAAAACCAAAAATCCTCAAATCACACGATTTAAAGGATTGGGTGAGATGAACGCGAGTCAGTTGCGTGAAACGACTATGGATCCCGATACACGTCGTTTAGTGCAACTGGACTTGGATGACGTACAGTTTACTTCAGGTTTACTCGACAAATTATTGGCGAAGAAGCGCTCTTCAGACCGTAAACATTGGTTAGAGCAGAAGGGTAATTTGGCCGATTTGGCGGTTTAAAATTGCAATAAGAAAAAAACCACGCAAGTGGTTTTTTTTGCTTTAAATTTAGGAAAAGCTGCATGATTTGTGTGCTAATACACCGTATTTTTTGAAAAACGTCGCAAAATTGTTCAATTATAGGTCAAGTGTTGGATACAAGTTTGTATGCATCTTTGCGGTGATTTTACGGTGTTTGAATATACCCATAAAAAATTACAAGTAAGTTTTTTTAGCGTAAATATATGAAAAATAATATCTAAAAATAAATAAAAGCACTCAATCAAAATAAAAAATAAGGCTTGGCACAGTTATTGAATTGCTCTGTTGTGATGAAAGACAACAAATGCATTTTAAAAATGTGACTTACAAGCTTAGGTTGGGAGTGTGAATAATGTTTCAACGCAATGTATTTGCTAAAAGTATTTTAGCGGCAACGATGACTGGGGCGATTGCTTTAACGGGCTGTTCAAAACCTGCAGAAGAAAAAACAGAAAGCGCTGCATCTGAACCAAAAGCCGCTGCAGCAAGTGGTGACACCATTAAAGTTGGGATCTTACATTCGCTGTCAGGCACGATGGCGATTTCAGAAACTTCTCTTAAAGATACGGCCTTAATGGCGATTAATGAAATTAATGCCAATGGCGGGGTATTGGGTAAAAAACTAGAACCTGTGGTGGTTGATCCGGCATCGGACTGGCCACTATTTGCGGAAAAAACCCGTCAGTTGATTACCCAAGACAAAGTAGCCGTGATTTTTGGTTGCTGGACGTCGGTATCTCGTAAGTCGGTTTTACCCGTGGTTGAAGAATTAAATGGCTTATTGTTCTACCCTGTTCAGTATGAAGGTCAGGAACAGTCTAAAAATATTTTCTACACAGGTGCAGCACCGAATCAGCAAGCGATTCCTGCTGTTGAGTACCTGATGAGTGAAGAGGGTGGTAAGGCAGAACGCTTTGTACTGTTGGGCACAGACTATGTTTACCCACGCACTACCAACAAAATCTTACGTGCATTCTTGAAGTCGAAAGGCATTGCCGATGCAGACATCATGGAAGAATATACCCCATTTGGTCATAGCAACTATCAAACCATTGTGGGCAATGTGAAGAAGTTTGCGGCAGGGAAAAAGACGGCTGTGATCTCGACCATTAACGGCGATTCAAATGTGCCGTTCTATCGTGAATTGGGCAACCAAGGCATCAAAGCTGCGGATATTCCTGTGATGGCGTTCTCTGTAGGTGAAGAGGAATTACGCGGTATCGACACCAAGCCGCTGGTTGGACACTTGGCATCGTGGAACTACTTCATGTCGGTGAAAAATCCAGTGAATACTGAATTCACCAACAAAATGAAGCAGTATGCCGTGGAATACAAACTGCCAAATGCCGATAAATTTGTGACCAATGACCCGATGGAAGCTACCTATGTCGGCATCAATATGTGGAAACAAGCGGTAGAAAAAGCAGGAAGCACAGATGTCGATAAAGTGCGTGAAGCTATGGCCGGCCAAGAATTTAAAGCGCCATCGGGCTATACCTTGCAAATGGATGCGTCGAACCATCATTTGCATAAACCAGTCATGATTGGTCAGATCCGTGCCGATGGTCAGTTTGATGTGGTACACAAAACCGCAAAAACCATTGCTGCAGAGCCATGGAGCCCGTACATCCCTAAATAATTCAATCCGAATGCCTACTGCCATTGTGTAACAGGCATTTTTTGATGTGATCCCTAGAAGGGGTTGTTCTATTACTCAATAGGGATGCTTATAAGATGAAAAAATTACGCAATTTCCCGATCTTTTTTCTATTCCTGAGCCAATTATTCTGTCTGCAAATCGTGCATGCAGAAACAGCAGCGGATGTGGTGCCTACGGTGCAATCTGTGCAGCAAGGTGACGCCATTCAGCAATTTGTTCGCGGGAGTTTTACCGAGCGACGCAGCTTACTCAATCAATGGCCGGGCGATATTGAATCCTTAGATCAGTTGGCCGCATTGGTTGAAAAAGATCAGTTATATAGTGGTCAAAGCGGTCAAACCTATATTTTAGAAACTGACGAAAAATTATTGAGCTATCCAGATTTGCAAACTGTGACGGATTGGCCTGCCGATTTATCTCAAGTCACCTTGGTGAATACCCTTCGTAAAGCCTTAACGTTTGCTCAAGCGAAAGAAAAGCTGCAATCGAATGATTTAAACCAACGTTTGGATGCAATTGATATTTTAGAAAACAACTTGGCTGAGTTGGATGTTAAAAATATTAATCAATTGTATTTAAATGAAAAAAATAACAAAGTTAAAGCCCGTTTAGCGCAGCTCAAAGCACGTTTAGACTATCAAAACCCTGATGTATTACAAAAAATACAGGCGGCTAAAGTGCTGCAAGATTCTAACCGTCCCGATGTATTGGCGATGGTGGAACAGGAATTACAACAAGCCAATCTGCATCCCGAGTTAAAAGCTGCACTGACAGAAGCCAAGAGCAATATTAAAACTCGGATTCAGGCGAGTGAATGGACTGGACATGTCTTTTCCGGACTTAGCACGGCCAGTATTTTACTGCTGGCGGCGTTGGGCTTAGCCATCACTTATGGCCTGCTAGGCGTGATTAATATGGCGCATGGTGAACTGATCATGATCGGGGCCTATACCACGTATGTGGTGCAAAGCCTGTTTAAGAGTTATCTCAGTAACTATGTCGACTGGTACTTGATTGCCGCGATTCCTGCCGCATTTATTGTAAGTGCTTTGATCGGCATGTTGATTGAACGTACCGTTATTCGTCCCTTGTATGGCCGTCAATTGGAAACACTATTAGCCACCTTTGGTGTGAGCTTAATTTTGATGCAATTGGTGCGCATGGTTTTTGGTGCGCAGAATGTCGAGGTGTCGAATATTTCATGGCTGTCAGGAGGGATCGCTGTGACACCGAGTCTGATGCTGCCTTATAACCGCATTGCCATTATTGGCTTTACCGTTGCGGTACTGTTGTTGCTGGTTTATTTACTAAATAAAACCCGTTTTGGTTTATTTGTTCGTGCCGTGACGCAAAACCGTCAAATGGCACAGGCCGTAGGTATCCGTTCTAGCCGCATTGACATGATGGCTTTTGGTTTAGGTTCGGGGCTTGCAGGTCTAGCAGGCTGTGCCTTAGCACAAGTCGGCAATGTCGGTCCTGACCTAGGACAAAACTATATTATCGATGCGTTCTTGGTGGTTGTGGTGGGTGGTGTTGGTCAAGTATGGGGTGCAGTACTGGCGGCCTTAGGTCTAGGTGTCAGTGGCACAGTACTGGAAATCGGCATGGGTGCGGTCTTAGCGAAAATTATTCTACTGGTTCTTGTGATTTTGTTTATTCAAAAACGTCCACAAGGTTTGTTTGCTATCAAAGGCCGTTTTGTGGAGTAAGCGCATGAAAATCACTTCGTTATTATCGGATAAACCCTATAGCGGTATGGCGATTGCCGTGTGCTTTGCCATTTTGCTGATTTTGCCTTGGTTACATGTATTGCCAGCCGATTCAGCACTGCATTTATCAGCGTATTGGGTCACGCTCATTGGCAAGATTATGTGTCTCGCCTTGGTGGCATTGGCCTTAGATTTGGTTTGGGGCTATGCCGGCATTTTAAGTTTGGGACATGGTCTGTACTTTGCCTTGGGCGGCTATGCCTTTGGCATGTATCTCATGCGTGAGGCGGCAGGCGATGGCTTACCCGACTTTATGCGCTTTTTGAGTTGGACTGAGCTACCGTGGTACTGGATGGGTACTGAACATATCGTGTGGGCATTGGCTTTGGTGGTTTTAGTTCCGGGATTGATTGCCTTCATTTTTGGCTTCTTTGCCTTCCGCTCCAAAATTAAAGGCGTGTATTTTTCAATTATCACTCAAGCCATGACCTTTGCGGCGGCACTACTGTTTTTCCGCAATGAAACAGGCTTTGGCGGTAACAACGGCTTTACCGGTTTTAAAACCATCTTAGGTATGGATATTACCTCTGCACCAATGCGTGCAACCTTGTGTTTCCTCACGGCACTGACTTTGCTTATCTGTTTTGTCGGTTTACGTCACCTGATGAATAAACCCTATGGTCGCGTACTTGGTGCAATTCGTGACAGTGAAAACCGTTTGCAATATTTAGGTTACCGCACCTTATGGTACAAGCTCTCTGCATGGGTGTTGTCAGCAGTGATCGCAGGGATTGCTGGTGCTCTGTATGTCCCTCAAGTCGGCATTATTAACCCGAGTGAAATGAACCCTGTCAATTCGATTGAAATGGCGGTGTGGGTGGCTGCAGGGGGACGCGGTACGCTGATTGGCCCAATTTTGGGTGCAGGTTTAATCAATGGGGTGAAGACCTATTTCACGGTGGCTTATCCAGAGGCATGGCTATTGATTTTAGGTGCGCTGTTTATTGTGGTAACGATATTTCTGCCAAAAGGTGTGATTGGGTTATTAGAGCGGTTTAAAAAGGAGCGCAGCGAATGAATGATCAATGGGTTCAACCGCATGGCGGTCATGCTGCTGAAGGTTATGGACGACCAAAGGAGCAGGGTGCGGATTTCAGTCACGGGATTGCCTTGTATTTAGAAAAAGTCAGTGTCTGGTTTGATTCTTTCCGTGCATTAAATGATTTGTCGTTATATATCAAAGAAGGTGAGCTGCGCTGCATCATTGGTCCCAATGGTGCAGGAAAAACCACGCTGATGGATGTGATTACCGGTAAAACTCGCCCAACAGAAGGTTCGGCTTTTTTTGGGCAAACCTATGATTTGGCAAAAATGAGTACAGAGCAAATAGCAGAAGCTGGGATCGGTCGTAAGTTTCAAAAGCCTACTGTATTTGAAAATTTTACCGTCATGGAAAACCTGTTATTGGCTGCACCTAAAGATAAACGGGTGAAAAAGAGTTTCTTCAGCAAACTCGATCCAGATGCGCAAAACGCCTTGGACGAATCTTTAGCACAAATCCGCTTAGAAGAATTGATTCATAAACCGGCAGGGCTGTTGTCACATGGTCAAAAGCAGTGGTTAGAAATAGGCATGCTACTGATGCAGCGTCCAAAGTTGATTCTGCTAGATGAACCTGTAGCAGGGATGACCGATGCTGAAACAGAGCGTACCGCAGAGCTGTGTTTAGAGTTGAAAAAGAACCATACCCTTATCGTGGTTGAACATGACATGAGCTTTATTGACACCATCAGTGAAAAAGTCACCGTGTTGGCGCAAGGTGCGATTTTGGCCGAGGGTACATTGGCCGAAGTCCAAGCCAATGAAGATGTCATTGAAAAATATCTTGGACGTTAAGGAGCAGACCATGTTAGAAGTCAAAAATGTCAATCAGTTTTATGGTGGCAGTCATATTTTAAGAAATGTGACATTTGCCGCTCCCGTGGGGGCGTGTTCCGTGCTGCTCGGGCGAAATGGTGTGGGTAAAACCACCCTCTTAAAATGTTTAATGGGTATTTTACCGATCAAGTCTGGGCAGATCTTACTGGATGGCAAAGATATTTCTAAACTGAGTCCAGAGCAACGTGTACGCGAAGGATTGGCTTATGTACCGCAAGGACGGGATATTTTCTCGACCTTGACCGTTGAAGAAAATATTTTGATTGGGATGGCAAAATTTAAGGGCGCTAAGACCCGAAAAGTGCCAGAACATCTCTACGAAATTTTCCCTGTATTGGATGAAATGAAACATCGTCGAGGTGGAGATTTATCTGGTGGTCAGCAGCAACAATTGGCGATTGCCCGTGCGCTTGCTTCTGAACCACGGGTATTGATTTTAGATGAACCGACCGAAGGCATTCAGCCCTCGATTATTAAAGATATTGGCCGTGTGATTCGTCAGTTAGCCGATGGCGGAGAAATGGCGATTGTTTTGGTTGAACAGTTTTATGATTTTGCAGAAGAACTGGCAGATGAATATACCGTGATGGCGCGGGGGCAAGTGATTGCACAAGGTGTCGGTAGTGAAATGCCTGAAAAAGGCATTCGGGAACTGGTGGCGATTTAACATTTAGTTGACTACGATGTGTGGCGGGCTTGTATGAATCAAGCTCGTTACTCTTTTAATTCAATTTACTAAGATCAAAAAATCGTTGCTGGTCATGGCAGTGGCATCAAAAAACGAGGGGCTTCAAAAAAAAAATTTGTTTTAAGCCATAAGCTTAAGTTGTTCTCAGCATTGTCATTTGAAGCTTCAGCATCTAGTGCTTAAATGATGCTAAGCGCAGTACTGAAACTTGGGTAAAAGGCGAATTGGAATCCATCAGTATTCGATCAAATGCGGCCGAATATACAAAATATCTGCTTTATTTTTGTGTGGATTACATTAATCTAAATGTACGACATAACAAGAAGATAAGAATATGGATGCGATATTATATTTGATCCCACCGAATGATTTGGAAACACTGATTTTAGAAGCTGACATCCCTCAAGATGTCTTGGATTCACCCTTTGTACAACACTCCTTATTTTTAGGGGAAGCGTGGCAAGAGTTGAATCCATTATTAAGCGTGAACAGTGATTCAGTTGCGGCACTGAGTTATGCCATTCAGGCAGAACATCCATTGTCAGAGCGACGCCCGGGACTGAGCCTTGCAGTGCATTACAATAGTGTAGTTCGCGTTGCAGAAATCCATCAGGCATTACAACAGTTAAGCGTGGATGAAATCAAAAAACGTTATTTGGTCACGATTGCAGAAAACGCACCTGAGCAAGAGCTCAAATTGGCCGAATTAAAACTGCTTTTTTTACAGTTACAAGATCTTTATCGTGATGCGGTGCGTCATAACTTATCGGTGCTGAGTGTGATACAAGATGGTATTCGTTTGGATAAACTACCATAAACTCAACACGGGCTATAACTGAAGTTGCATCAGGACGAGATCACGCCATTCACCAAACTTTTGTCCCACTTCAGGCATATAACCTGTTTGCTTAAAGCCTAATTTTTTGTGCAGGGCAATCGAGGCGCTATTGCCGTGATCAATGCCAGCGATCATGACATGCATATTTTGGCTTTTGGCATGCTGAATTAGGTGCTCTAATAATTGCTGACCGAGACCAAGTCGAGCATAGTTTGGGTCAATATAGACAGAATGCTCAACAGTATGTCGATAGCCAGCAAAATGACGGAAAGAACCATAGTCAGCATAACCGGCGATTTGCTGTTGATCCTGATCTTCAATCACCACAAATGGAAAATTTTGCTTTTGGAATTCCAGCAATTTCTGTTGAAAAGAGTCGAGGCTGTAGGCTTGATCATTCCATGTCGCAAAGCCGTTGAGAACTTCATGATTATAGATTGCGAGAATGGCCGCTAAGTCTTGTGGAATTGCAGGTCGAATGAGAAAAGACATGCGCAAATTTCTGATAAAAATAAAGTCAATTTAAAAACTTAGGCATAAAAAAAGCAAGGTGATGAACCTTGCTTTTTCTTCATCGCGTTCTGAGTTGAACTTAGAAATGGTATTTCACCAACGCGCTGACATCGTTTTGGTCCTGACCTTTCAGACCATATTTGTTGTTCCAAACCGAGTGTTCAACACCTACGTAGAGCTTAGTCTTAGGAGAGATATGCTTACCGATATTCCATTTATATTGGCTTGTCCAGTTTAATTCACTAGCTTGCGCCCCTTTTTCAGCTGTTGACCAATCAAGGAAGGCATCTACTAGAAAATCTTCAGAGCCGATTTTAAATGGCACAGCATAAGTGATCGTCATTTGATAATCATCTTTAGTACCGGCTGATTTAGAATCGTTATCAGCTTTATAGAAGTTGATGTTTGCATACTGTGTATATGGAATGTCTAAAGCAAAGCCAATACCATACAAGAAGTTATTAAACTCAGAATTTTTGTCGTAGCCGGCATTATGTTCCCAAGTCGTTGCAATAAGAACGTCTTTGATCGGACCCATAGAAAGGTCTTTACCAGAAACTTCACCTAAGCTAAGGCGCGGTGCTAGCTCAAGGTAAGTCGATGCTTCATCATCTTTGTCCCAAGCTTGGTCAACGAAGAAGAATACATCTGAATATTTCAGTTTAGCGGCATATTCAGCTGTGATCGTTTTCTGTTCATTGTTGTCACCATCAAAAGGCACAACATAATTTTCACCATATAGGCCAGTTAAGCTGAAATCTTGCCATACGATAGGTGAAGCTTGAGTGAAAGCAGCAGCAGATGCTAATGCACATGATGCAACGATTTGTGTAAGTTTCATTAAAAAATATCTCCCCCGAGAAGCACTGAAAGCATACAGATTATTAAGCAAAAATAAAGCCAAATTTTACTCAACGGCAAAATTGTTTTGTAATTTGAAGGGGAAATATGCCGTGAATGATCAATGACGGTAAAAGCGAGATTTTGAGTTGGAGTGGAATTGTACAAATAGAAGGTGGGCGTCGAGGAAATGCACAAAAATATGACCCAAATCAATTAAAACAATGCAAATCTACAATAAAGTCTTACTTTTTGTATGGATATTAAAAAAATATCAAAATAGCACTTGCAAAATTCTAACTTAAGACCGATATTCGAAGTATAAGGACACGGATCTGCAGACTCTAAAGTGTTCATCATTCAATGTGGAGGACGACGTTCCATACAAAGTTGAAGATGGTCATTGCTGTAACATTTACAGCAAATGTAACGTGCCAAGATAATAAGTTTTGCACAAATATTTATAGATATGAGGATGATATTATGAACATAGAAATCCGTACAGATAAAAACATTCCTAATAGTGATCGATTAATTACATACGTTCGTGCAGAACTTAATGAAGAATTTCAGCGCCATAGTGAACGCATTACTCACTTTTCGGTGCATTTAAGTGATGAAAATGGGGACAAGGGCGGTAGCGACGACATTAAATGTATGATTGAAGCGCGTCCTGCTGGTTTGAAGCCTGTCGTGGTCAACCATCGTGGTCATAATGTAGATACAGCTATTCACGGTGCAATTGATCGACTTAAACGTAGTCTTGAACATGTGTTCGAAAAGAAAGAGAACCCACGCAGTACACAACCTGCTTTTGCTGAAGCAGATGACAGCGTAGATGACGAATAAGTCTCAAAATTTAAAAAAGCCCTGCGGGGCTTTTTTTGTGTGTTTTGTATTTTGTTTTACATGAAATTCAAACAAACGCAGCTTTATTCGGCATAATAGATCAAAATAAATTGAAGTGAGCTTTCCTGATGTTAACAGCGCAACAACAGCTTTTTGTGCAAGCGTTAGAAGAACAAGATCTTGCACAGGTGCAACGCCTGTTGGCAGATGGTCTTAATCCAAATTTTATAGATTTTGAAAAAGGACCTGCGGTTTCTGTATGGTCTGATGGTTTGTTTAAATGGTGGGAAATGGTTTGCGAAGCGTATGAAGCAGGTCAACCCTTAACAGCTGAACAGAAAACACAACATTTAGACGTACATATGCAAATCTTGGAAGCGCTGATTCAAGCCAAAGCCAATGTGCATTTATGGGATGCTGAAGAAATTTATGGTCCATTATGGGACGCCGCGAGTGCAGCATGTGTCCCAGCGGTACAGCGCTTATTGGATGAAAAAGTGAATCCAAATATGATTGATAGCGATGGTTTAACCATTTTATCGTCGATTAGTGAATTATTTTTTGACTGTGATTTTGACGCGGTAAATTGGTCGGAAGCATTGGAAGAAGAAAAACAAACCTTGGAGCTTTTGCGTAGCCATGGCGCAAAAATGAGCAAAGAATTAGCATAATTGTGAGTAAAAACATGACTGTATTTAAAGTTTTAAGCATTGCAACATTATCCAGTTTGAGCCTGTCTGCATTTGCGGCGGATTTTTCATTTGACCGTCCGGGCGCGGGTATGGGCACAGGCATTACCCCTGTAGGTCGTTTGGCATGGGAACAAAGTTTGCCAGCAGCGAGCTATAGTGAAAGTCGTGATGACAATGGTGAAAAAGTAAAAAACACCACTTTAAATGCAGACATGTTATTCCGTACTGGTTTGGCAAAAGATTTGGAATTGCAATTGGGTTGGCAAGGTCCTGCATGGTCTAAAACCAAAGTTGCGGGTCGCTCAGTTGAAGAAGATGGTTTGGGTGATGTCAGCATTGGCCTGAAAAAAGCCATTGATTTGAATGATGAGAAGTTGTCGATGGCTATTCTTGCAGAAGCCATTATTGCAACAGGCAATCAAGGCTTTAGTGCTGAAGATGACATTTATAGTCTGACTTCAGCCGTGGCTTATGATTATAGCGATATGATTGGTACGTCAATAACCATGCGTTATGAAGTTCAAGATGGTGATTGGGCTGTGAGTGCTATTCCTGGATTGGAATATCAAATTGCGGGTAATTTATCGGGTTTTTCTGAGCTGGTTTATCGCAAAGCAGAGAGTACCGATCAGGAAGTGTCTTTGGCATCAGGTCTGACATATGCCGTTTCGGATCGTATGCAGTTGGATGCGAGCGTCGGACTAGAACTCACTGGCGATCATAAAAATTATCAGTCAGGTTTAGGTGTATCTTACCTGTTCTAAAAGAACCCTAAATTTTAAAACGTATAAATACAGACTGAGGATGAATTCAGCTGAATGAAACAATGGACTTATGTTGCGGCAGCGGCTGTGCTGTCGTTCAGTATGGGCGTCTCTGCTCAGGATGCATTACTTTCAGCTGAAGATGCTTTTCCTTTCTCGGTTGTCTCTGATCGTGCAGATCAGGCGGAGCTGAGTTGGGATATTCCAGCGCATTATTATCTGTATCAGCACAAAATAGAGGTGAAGCAGGGCAATCAAGTTTTAGCTTTGGATTTGCCTGCTGCTGAGGATTTAAAAGATGATAACTATGGTCATACGCAGGTGTATTACCAACAGTTGAGTTTTAAAATTCCGACTCAAAAACTGCAGACCTATCAAGTCAGTTGGCAAGGCTGTGCCAAGGATCGGGTGTGTTATCCACCACAGAGCATCAGCTTTGAAACGGATGCTTCTGGCTTGGTCACACAGCAAAATCTAGCCACTCCAAGTAAACGCTTACTCGACTTTGCAGCAGAAAATAATGCCGAACAGCCTACGGCGAATCGTTTAGATCAGCAGCGGGCAGAGAATGCTGCACTGGCTTCTGATCGCTATACCGCAAGTGACCAAATGTGGTCAGAAAAATTAGCGCAAAGCTCCATATTTTATGGACTTTTGCTGTTTTTTGGACTGGGTTTTTTGCTGGCTTTTACCCCTTGTTCATTGCCAATGCTGCCGATTTTAACCTCACTGATTGTCCGCGACAGCCGAGGTTTAAAAGCATGGATGATTGCACTGACTTTTGTCACCAGTATGGCGATGGTGTATGCCATTCTCGGCTTGGTGGCGTCGTCTGCAGGTTTGAATTTCCAGCGTTGGTTGCAACAACCCTCGACTTTAATTGCCTTTAGCGTGCTCTTTGTGGTTTTTGCCCTGAATTTATTTGGTTTATTTGAACTGAAATTGCCACGCAGTTGGGTTAATCGCTTAGACCAAGCGCAGTCGATGCAAAAGGGCGGCAGTCTCGTTGGCGCTGGAGTCATGGGGATGATTTCAGCATTGCTAGTCGGTCCTTGTATGACAGCACCGTTGGCAGGTGCATTATTATTCATTTCCCAAACCCAAAGTCAGTGGCAAGGTGCATTATTGTTATTCACCCTCGGCTTTGGCATGGGGACCCCGCTATTGTTGGCCAGTGTCCTTGGCTCACGGGTATTGCCTAAAGCGGGTTTGTGGATGAATCAAATCAAGGTGCTCTTTGCTTTCATCATGTTGGCATTGGCTTTGTATTTTATTCGACCATTGATCAGTGAAGCTTGGTTACAGTGGTTATCGCTTGCTCTGGGGCTGGTGTTTAGCGCTTATGTGCTTTGGCGCATTTTATGGCGCAGTACTCAGCTCAAATGGTTGTATATCTTGGTGTTCTGTGCAGCTGTACCTTATATTGTGTACAGTCAATATCAACACAGCCAACGTTTTTTAGTCGAAGAAAATCAAAAACAAAGTGCTTGGCATGTGGCACATACAGCGGAAGAGTTTCAACGTTTATTAAGTGAAATTCCCCAAGGTCAATCCGCAATTATTGATGTCTATGCCGATTGGTGTGTGGCCTGCCAGCCGATTGAACATAAAGTTTTAAAATCGGCAGCAGTGCAACAGGCTTTGGCACCGTATTACTTAATTAAGTTGGATTTGAGTCAGTATGATGCAACCCATCAAGTTCTGCTCAATCAATGGGATATTTTAGGGCCACCGACCTATTTATTTTTAGATACAGCGCATCAAGAGATACGTGGACTACGCTTGACGGGCGCTTTTAGCGAGAAAGAATTGCTAGCGCAATTGGAAAAATTTAAATCGCGTGGAGAATAAAAATGATGCAATTATATATTGCCAATAAAAACTATTCGACGTGGTCTATGCGACCGTGGTTGGTGTTACATGCGTTTAATTTACCCTTTCAAGAGATCTTGATTCCTTTTTCTGAAGAAGCAGATGGCGGAGCGTTCAAGCAGCAAATGTTAGCCCTACATGCCAATGGCAAAGTGCCCCTACTGCAACATGACGGTGTGATGATTTGGGACTCATTGGCGATTTGTGAATATTTGGCAGAGCAGTTTCAAGAGCTTCCACTGTGGCCAAAAGATGCTACACAACGTGCATGGGCACGGAGTATTTGCGCGGAAATGCACAGTAGTTTTATGCAATTGCGTAGCTTATGCAGTATGAATCTGCAGGTGGGTTATGGTCGTCATGGTCAGAGATTATGGTCTGAACATGCCGAATTGCGTGCTGAAGTGACTCGAATCGAGCAGATTTGGTCGAGTCGTCCTGCGGTGGATGGCTTTCTATGCGGTGAATTTAGTATTGCCGATGCATTTTTTGCACCCGTAGTGACACGTTTACAGACCTTCCAGCTACCTGTGAGTGACAACACACAGCGTTATATGCAAAAGATTTTGCAGCATCCTTCTGTGGTGGCATGGATCGAGGCTGCTCAACTGGAACAGCCAGTCCGTCGTATGGAACAGTATCCACGTTAAAAGCTCAACGCCACGTCTGACCTCGATAAAAGTTTTAAACCAAATGGCTAAAGTTTTGTTGTTCGGTGTACGCCATGACCATGTTACGACCACCAGCTTTAGCTGCATATAGCGCTTGATCTGCATGGGTCAGTAATTGTTGCGGTACCAATTCAGGCGTAGAAATTGCAATGCCAAAACTAGCTGTCACATGAATCGACTGACCGTCATGCCCCCAAATTTCAAGCTGTTCAATGGCTTTTCGACAGCGCTCTGCAATGAAAATTGCTTGTTCTAAGTTAGAGTTTTTTAACACCAAAATAAACTCTTCACCGCCAAAACGTCCAACCACATCACTACCACGTAAATGTTGGTTTAATACTTGGCTGACGAGAATCAAGGTTTCATCGCCTTTATCATGTCCGTATTCATCATTGATACGTTTGAAATGGTCTAAGTCCAATAAGACCAGTGCATATGTATCTGTTTTAGCACTATCGAGCTGTTCCAAACACTGATTGATACTGCGTCGATTAAATAAATTGGTCAGTGGGTCGACTTGACTGAGTTTTTGAATCAAATGCTCACGGTGACGCCATTGGGTCAGTAAGATTTCAAATAAAGCCAGACAGGTTAATAAAATAGGAACAATGAAAAAGATCATTGAGAAGAGCCAAAAACTATTTTGATAGCCATAGGCATGAGGTTGAAAAATCGGGGCATAGGGAATAATGCCGCGAATACTTAAATACATGCAAATAGATAAAAAAATCGTGGCTGGAATCAGCATGCTATAGACGATTTTTCGTGTAAATAGCACTAATCCAACGGTCACCAGGCTCACACAGGAGATCATGGTGGCTGGGCTCATGACACCAATTAAATAACCATCACGACATAAAGAAATGACGAATAAACCGACTGAAAGATAAGGTAAAACAAGCTGAATTTTTGGGTTTTCTTTTCCAGCATAGCAAGGCCAAATCAATAGCACCATTAAGCTAAAAAAGACGATGTTGGTCCATAATTGAGAATGGATTAGATCAAGGTTAACCCACTGCCAAAGTTCTGGCGTGACATAAACATAAAATTTCCAAATGATCCAAAGCAGATGAATGGCTGAGCCAAGCATCAGCATGAGCATACACTTTTTCAGGATGCTCCAATTCATGACCACTTCATCTTCCAGTAAATACTGGGCGATTCTATTGCGAAGGATCATGTCACGTATGCTTGATTTAACCGTCATCCTGTGTCATTGCCCTGTTTGAGTTATCAGTTTTTTTCTTAAAGTTTATATAGATATCATTTTATAGGCTTACATTAGCATGAAAATTTACACTTGATAACGGTCAAGAACCGCTTAGTAATTTAAAATTTTTTACGAGTTCAAAAAGATTGTTCTAAAAATAAAACATAGTGTCATAAGGGTCGGGATTATTCTATTTATGAAAAGTGATTACACTAGGCTCAAGTTAATAACAACAGCTTTAGGTTTTAGTCATGAAAATTTTGCATATTGATTCAAGCATCATGGGCGACGCTTCAGTTTCACGTCAACTCAGCGCTGAAATTGTACAACAGCTACAGCAAAAACATGGTGATGCGGCACAGGTTCAATATCTCGATTTAGCAGTACAGCAGATTCCACATCTCAGCAGTGAAATTTTGATGGGTCAAAATGCAGAACAATCGGCTTTAGGCGAGCAGTTGTTACAACAGTATTTAGATGCCGATGTGGTTGTGGTTGGTGCTGCTATGTATAACTTCGGTTTGCCATCAACTTTGAAAGCATGGATTGACCGTATCAGTGTTGCAGGTCGTACCTTTAAATATACAGAACAAGGTCCAGTGGGTTTGGCAGGTGACAAAAAAGTCTATATTGCCAGCAGTCGTGGCGGTGTGTATGGCGATAACAGCCCTGTAGATTATCAAGAAGGTTTATTAAAAGCCGTGTTTAATTTCACAGGTGTCAGCGATATTGATGTGATTCGTGCCGAAGGTGTCAATATGGGACCAGATATGAAAGCACAAGCAATGGCAACAGCTCAGGCTCAAATTCAAGCCATTTAACAGATTGACATTTCCCTCTTAGGTCAGCATCTGCTGACCTTTTTTTATGGTGACTTTGATCCATTTCAGGGATTATTTTTCAGCGATTAATCCTGATCCAGTCGATGTGCAAAATCGGCTAAATCACTCAGCGCATGCTGTCCTTCTTCAAACCATGGGCTAAACATTTGGAAGTTATGCCACATGCCAGTGTACAACTTGAATTCGACATCTAGGCCGGCTTCTTCTGCTTTGACTTTAAAACGCTGTGCATCATCCAATAAAATTTCTTTAGAACCCACTTGAATATGAATCGGAGGTAGTCCTTTGAGCTCTGCAAAAAAAGGCGAAACCAATGGATCAGCTCGATCGACCGAGCGTGGTACATAATAATCAATACCTGTTTCGAGGGCTTCTATGCTTAACAGCGCATCATGCTTACGGTTATAGCGTAGGGATTCACTGCTCAGCGTCAAGTCTAAAAACGGTGACATTAACACCAAACCACTGACTTGTGGAAGTTGGTCCTGTTGAATTTTAAGGGCTAAGGCGAGCGCCAAGTTTGCACCACAAGAGTCGCCTGACAAAATAATATCTTTGGCTTGAACCCCTTGATCTAATAACACCGCATACACATCAAAAAGGGCATCGAGTGCTTCAGGAAACTGCGCTTCTGGGGATAAAGGATAATCCAAATGTAACACTTGCATTTGCGTGCGTGCGGCAACTTGGGTCAGAAACGCCCGATGCGTGTTCATCGAACCCAAGAAAAATGCGCCCCCATGAATATGAAAAATGAGTTGGGTCGATGCCTGTTGCGGCTTGATTTCTTCGGCTTTTAAGCCAGCTAAGCGAATTGGACGAATTTGTACATCCGGGTTTTGGGGAAATGCACGACACATTTGTTCCAAAGCAAACCTTAAAGTATTGGGCGGTAAATTGAATTGGCTCGGCCCACGAATTGTGGTTTTTAAAATGCTTTCTGTAATCAGTTGTTTCGTCAGTGGCGATATCTTCATTGTCTTTCCATCTTTTTCTATTTTTGGAATCGTGTGAGCATATTTACCAACACAAATTACAAGGTTACACTAAACGGTCACATACAAAAATTGATAAATTGTTGTGACTTTTGGATACTAATGTCGTCTATATCAGACCAGGGAAATAAACAAAAATGAAAAAAATTGCACTAGCATTAGGATTGATGAGTTTAGCCGCATTTGCAAATGCTGCAGATCCGCTAAATGGTACAACTTGGAAAACCATTGATGATAAAACCAAGCAGCCAAAAGCGATTGTAAAATTCACTGAGCAAAAAAATGGTACGCTTTCTGCGAGCATTCAGTCAGTTTTGACACCAGGTGAAGAGAACGCTTGTAAAAAATGTGAAGGCCCATATCACAATAAATCATTAAAAGGCTTACGTATTGTGACAGGTCTTAAAAATGTAGGTGGTACAAGCTATGAAGATGGTTCAATTTTGGATCCTCAATCAGGTAAAACTTACAAGTTAAAAGGTCAATTGGCTGATGGTGGCAAAAAACTAGAGCTTCGCGGCTTTATTGGCGTTGCTGCTTTAGGTCGTAATCAAACATGGATTCGTGCCAACTAATTTGACATGATTCAAACAAAAAGCCTGACAATGTCAGGCTTTTTTATAGCCTATTTTCAGCCATAATTGAACTAGAGCCGTGCATGAGTGTGATAAAAAAATTTATTTCAATGCACGGTAAGCGCTTTCATCAAAGCCAATCAATAAATCGCTACCTGTATCGAGTACAGGACGTTTAATCATGCTGCTATGCGCTATTAAACATTGAATCAAATTTTCTTCACTGGCTAACGCTGTCTGTTGCTCTTCTTCACTGAGTTTTTTCCATGTTGTGCCTTTTTTGTTAAGAATCACATCAGCGCCTTTGGCATTAAGCCATTTTTTTACGGTTTCAGCATCAATCGCTTGTTTTTTATAGTCATGAAATTCGTAGCTTAGGCCTAATTCGTTGAGCAAGTCGAAAGCTTTTTTCATGGTATTACAGTTTTTGATGCCATAAATTTTAAGCATGAACAGGTGTCCTCAATTATTCAAACAATAAGATAAAAATACAATTCAGCATTATCCTACAGGCTAATTCATCAATGCTCAAAGCTCGATCTGGATGTGGATTGAGAAATAAATGTTTTGCTGTAAAAGTCGCATGTAATAAATATTGGGTATTGTCATCAAAACGACATTTTGGTCTTTTAGAATAGCCTACAGAACAAAACGATGCTCAGAAAAGAAAGCGATGCAATAACAAGAAAATTCAGCTTAAGGTTGCACAGTCAAAAGTAGAAAGAAAGCGAGAATAAGAAAATGCTGTGCAGATCGAATTTTTAGTTGTTTTATTTGGGGGATGTTTGAGTCTATAGATGTGGGGACTAGATAAGAGAAAACCCGCATTTAATCATCCTGATCATGCGGGTCTCAATCCAACGTCCATTGTCACATCCTTGAAAACAAGCTAAATCATTTAGTTTGTTTTTATACTTCCTTCGGCGTCCAATCCTTTTATGTCATCCTGACATGTCCCTTTGCCGTGCGACCATAATGCTATGTTCAAGTTATGAGATAAATCCACAAATTCGTCATGTAATGTGAGAAATAAGCTCTAATTGAGTAAACAATCGTTCACTCAATTAATTGTTGGAAGCTTAAATTTTATAATCAATAATGACAGGGGCGTGGTCGCTAAACCATTCATCTTTAAATATCCAAGCATTGACTGTACGTTCTTTCCAGTCTGGTGAACATGCATGGTAGTCGATACGCCAACCCACATTTTTGGCACGCGCTTGTCCTCGGTTAGACCACCAAGAGTAAAGCTCGGCTTCTTTACGTACCTCACGGAAGGTGTCGACATAGCCAAGCTCATCATAAATATGATCGAGCCATGCACGTTCATGTGGTAAGCAGCCTGAAGCCTTTTGGTTCCCAGACCAATTTTTAATATCAATACGTTTATGCACGATGTTGTAGTCACCGCAAACAATCACTGACTTATTTTCAGCACGCCATTGCTTCAAAATTTGTTGATATTCGCCTAAAAATAGGTCTTTGCGCGCCTGAGCTTCTTCACCCGATGAACCAGAAGGCAGGTAGAGCGAGCAAATATGTGCAGTTTGTCCAAGTCCTAAATCGAACTCAGCAGAAATAAAGCGGCCTTGAGTGTCTGCCAATTCAAAACCTAAACCATCTGTCACTGAAACAAAAGGTAGGCGGCTATAAATCGCAGTACCGGCATAGCCTGGGCGTTCTGCAGGGAAAAGGTGTGTAAACCAACCTTCGGGTTTAAATTTATCGGTCCATTGTTCATGGGTAATGCGGCTTTCTTGCATGCAGATGACATCGGCATCTGAAGTTGCCATCCAGTCAAAAATACCTTTTTTTTCAGCGGAACGCAGACCATTCACATTAATTGAAACGACACGTAAAATTTTTTGATCACTTGGATAGCTACTCTTTGGTATCATGCTCAGGTTTAACCTCAAACTTAAAAAAATGGAGCACCTCATGACAGCGCAAGCGGCATTTAATCCACAAGCTTTTATCGAACTCGCATTATCACGTGGTGTGCTTAAATTTGGTGAGTTTACTTTAAAATCGGGTCGTGTGAGTCCTTATTTTTTTAATGCGGGTCTACTGAACGATGGTGAAGCCTTATCATTATTGGCTTCTGGCTATGCAGCTAAATTAATACAATGCGATAATGTGGAAGTGGTCTTTGGCCCAGCTTACAAAGGTATTCCATTTGTAGCAGCAACGGCTGTCGCACTGTCACAGAACCATGGTGTGAGCGTACCTTGGGGCTTTAACCGTAAAGAAGCGAAAGACCATGGCGAAGGCGGTGTATTGGTTGGTGCGTCTGTTGAAGGTAAAAAAGTCTGGATTATTGATGATGTGATCACTGCGGGTACAGCGATTCGTGAAGTAGTGACTATTCTGAAAAATGCCGGTGCACAAATTGCGGGCGTATTGGTGGCGCTAGACCGTCAAGAAAAAGGTCAGGGCGATTTGTCTGCGATTCAAGAAGTGCAAAAAGAGTTAGAAATTCCTGTACATGCTTTAATCACTATGAAAGATTTAATGACTTTCTTAGATGCAAAAGGCGAAACTGAAGCCTTGGCGAAAATGGAAGCGTACCGTGTTAAATACGGCATCTAATTTTTCGGGATTTCAAAAGGCAGCTGAAGCTGCCTTTTTTACGTCTTTAAATGATGATTGTTGCATCTAACTAACAAAAAACGTGAAATATTGCTTAAAAAGTAGGCGTTAAACGTGAAGAATCAATAAAAAGCCGTCTCAGTGCGCTATTTACTGAAACGGCTTTGGTTAAGGTATTGATACTTATAGAAAATTTAAAGAATTTCGTATAGCGTGTATTATGTTAATTTTAGGAAAGCTTAATAAATCCGTGTTTAAAAATTAAACTAGAAAGATTTTGTATTACTATCAATTTAGAATTCCTCTCTTATAAATCTTATTTAATGACGCTATCTTTTTGTATTGATGAAGCTATTTTATCAATGGTAGTACGAACACGTATTGGTAAGAAATTTGATCTTTTCCATACAATTTGAATAGGATAGTTAGTACTTGAATAGTTAGTAAGTAGGTGTATTAATTGACCACTTTGTATATATTCTTGAATCAACCAGGAAGGTAACCAACCAATTCCTCCATGCATTAGTACATAATCTAATATGCTTTTTATGTCATCCATTTGAACTTTATTTTTTGGCAAATATTTCATAGTTTTATGATGAGAACTTTGAAATATCCACTTTTCAAGCTGCCCATTTTTCAAATATCCAATAGTCTGATGGTTATCTAAATCTTTGATGCTCTCAGGAACCTGGTATCTTTTTAAATATTCAGGTGTGGCACAGAGCCACATTGCATGCTCAGAAATCTTTTTAACCATTAATTGACTATTATCTTCTAAATTACCAATTCTTATCACTAGGTCATAATTATCTTCAATTAAATCAATATAACGATCATTAAAAGAAAGAACCATATTCAAATTTTGATGTTCATCTGCTAAGTCTCTTAATATCGGAACTATGAACTTTTGTCCAAATAATACAGGCATAGAGATACGTATCATTCCCTGAATATTTTGATTATTACTTTCAAATAATGTCTCAGCTATTAATAATTCTTGTACAGCCCGCTGGCTATGTTCATAGAAAATACTACCTTCTTCTGTGAGAGCTAAATGACGTGTATCTCTGTTAAAAAGTACTACTCCGAGCTGTACCTCAAGCTTTGAAATCATCTTACTGACAGCGGAACGAGTCAGATGTAATTTTTCTGATGCTTTAGTAAAACTTCCTTGTTCAACAACACTAATAAATGCCATCAAACTTTTCAGATCATTAACACGCATATTAGTTCCAATTGGGAATCAATGAGTTGATTTATTATCACTTTTGTATCCAATTTATCAATGATAATCTAATTAAAATTCATATTAGGAACCTTACTATGAACAGAATTTTAGTTATCAAATCTAGTTTTATGCAGGAAAAATCTCTAAGTAATCAGCTCATTAATAAATATTTATATAGACGTAAGCAAAGTGGTTATGTTGACCAAATAATTGAACATGATCTAGGAGCTATGAACTTACCAGTATTAAACTTAGAGATATTTAATGCCTTACGTGGAGAGGCGAATGAAAAACCTGAGGTAAAAGCAGCAGTAGCTCTCTCTGATCAATTTATTCAAGAGCTGAAAGATTGTGATCTATTATTGATTGCAGCACCAATGTATAACTTAAATGTACCAACCCAATTAAAAAACTGGTTCGACTTAATTGCACGAGCACGAGTAACTTTTCAATATACAGAAACCGCACCCGTAGGATTAATTAAAGGTGTTAAATCAATTATCTTTAGTTCACGTGGTGGTTTTCATCAAGATCTTCCAACAGATGCTGTTACAGCATATTTAATAGCAGTATTAGGATTAATTGGTATTGATAAGGTAGATTTTATATATGCTGAAGGCACTGATATTAAACCATTAGGGAAATCTAAAGCACTTGAATTAGCTTCACAGCAAATTGCTTTACAAACGAACGTAGGATTGTAAGTATATTCTTCCTTATGGCAATGAAATTATAATTTTCTATTGTTCTAAGGTTCCTATTTAACATAATGGCTGTTATACGAATTGAATTTTTTTTCATCTAAGAATATAGTATGATTAACAATGTTAATCATAGGAGCTTAACATGGCTTCAAATGCCTTAGTGACTACTCGTATTAATGAAAATATTAAGCATGAAGCAACGGAAGTTCTCGCATCAATGGGCTTAACTGTCTCAGATGCAGTCCGTTTGTTGTTGACCAAAGTAGCGAAAGAAAAGGCTCTACCTTTTGAAATTTGGCAACCCAGTGCTGAAACTATTGCAGCGATGGAAGAAGATCTAAGCAAAGCAAAGAGCTTCACTTCTGTAAAAGATCTGATGGCTGATCTTAATGCGGACGATTAAGTACACCTCTGCATTTAAAAAAGACTATAAACGTGAGAAAAAAGGGCAACATCGAAATACAGTAGATGCTGAACTACAAACAGTTTTAGAGTTACTACAAGCCGATGAACCTCTACCTGAAAAGTATCGTGACCATGCTTTGGTCAGCAATTGGGTGGGTCATCGTGATTGCCATATCAAGCCTGATCTTGTTTTAATCTATAAGAAAACAGAAGAAGGTGAACTGCTAATTTTAAAATTAGTCAGATTAGGCAGTCATAGCGAATTAGCAATTTGACCTAAAAAACAGTCCTTAATTGAGGGCTGTTTAACATAAAATCTCTTATACGAAACTCTCTTCATCACACTTCTTACATTCCAACATTACCCCTAACTTTTCTTTCCGTCCTTGCTCAGTGATAACCCAAGGACGGTTTTGCCATGGAGGATCATGGCGGACATGCTGTGTATGACCACAAGCTAAAATGGCATACCAATGATTTTCATCATCCAAGGCAAAATCAACAATGGCTTGCTGCATATTAAACACCTATCTAAATTAAAATGATGCTGAAAAGGGAAAAGAGTTCATGTTGAGCAATCACAACGGCTTGAATATCGAATTGCAAAATAGACTGTGAAATTTGGTTTATTTCTGGCGCACACTTAGGCCGCGACAATTCTATTTTTCCCGCCATGTTTAGCTTTATACAGCGCTAGATCAGCACGTTGAATTGTATCTTCGTAGGTGCAATCTTCAGGCATGATGGTTGTCACTCCTATGCTCACGGTGACATGCGCGTTATCTATTGAAAACCGACTTAATTCTTTTCTGGAATGTTCATGAATCCGTTTGGCAAACTGGATGGCCTGCTCGCAGCCCGTGTTGGGCAAGGCGACCACAAACTCATCTCCACCTAAGCGGCAGGCGCAATCGGTTTTACGCAGTGTTAAACGAAGAATATCTGCGACTGCTCGGATTGCCTCATCACCAACATGATGGCCTTTGCTGTCGTTGATCTTTTTGAGGTTATCAAGATCGAGGTCTGTATGGAATGCCGTAGGTATGATTCATAATGTAATGCTAAGTCATGCTCTAATTTTCTTCGGTTGAAAAGACCGGTTAACTGATCTGTATGGCTGAGTTCTTTCAGCTTGATTTCCAGGTTGTGACGCGCTGAAATATTACTTGCGACCCAAAGTACAACGTCTTCTTCATCTACCGAAAAACTGAGAGCTTGGATGCGCACCTCAAACCAAATGGACTCTTCAGGACCATAATCGGGCAGACCTTTTACATCCATATTGCTCAATTCGTACTCTTCGATGAGTAGATTTCCTGACACTAGAGCTTGGTCGATCAATTGCATAAAAAAGTTGGCTTTATCTGGCTTGATCACATCTGAAATATAGGTACCAACAAGACCGGAACCATCGTGGTAATAAAGATTATCGCGCCCGCCAAAAACTGCAACGTATTTTCCACTACGTGATATGACAAATGCAGGGTCTGGTAAAGCATCAAGAATGATAGCCATCTGCTCAATGTTGATCATCAATGAATTCTATTTTTTATTTACAATAATTAACACAATAGCTAAAAAAATAAAAAGCACGTGTTTTTTCACCAAAAATAGTGATGGGCGAGATGTAGATGTGATGAATATCTGTCTCAATTGCTTGGCGTCGATTTACACAGGCCTAACGCCATAATGCTTTCATGGCTTATTTCCATTATTGAGATAAAGCCGATGATAGAAATGTTTTGAATTATCGCCTGCATCACACGAATCCATACATACACATGCAAAATCAGAATAAACAAAAGAAAAATCTCGGCTATACTCGTTCATAAATTGATAATGAACAGAGCACTGAATAATGCGTGTACTTGTTGTGATGGATCCCATCGAAAATGTAAACCTAAAAAAAGATACCTCAATGGCGATGCTATGGGCAGCAGCACGTCGTGGACATGAGCTAGGCTATGCATTACAGCAAGATTTATATATCGATCACGGCAAAGCCTTTGGTTTGATTTCACCGCTAAAAGTTTTTGAAGACTACAACCACTATTACGAACTCGGCGAAAAACAAAAAGAATCAATTGCAGCTTATGACGTGGTTTTGATGCGTAAAGATCCGCCGTTTGATATGAACTTTGTCTACACCACCTATATTTTGGAACAGGCTGAACGCGAAGGCGCATGGATTATTAACAAGCCACAAAGCCTACGTGACTGCAATGAAAAATTGTTCGCGACGCAATTCCCTGAACTCCAAGTACCGACCTTGGTGACTTCACAGCAAAGTCTGATTCGTGAATTTTTACAAGAACATGGCGATGTGATCGTGAAACCATTAGATGGCATGGGCGGTATGGGCATTTTCCGTTTATACCAAGATGGCGTTAATATTGGTTCAACCATTGAAATCCTGACCAATAACGGCACACAGCCGATTATGGCGCAGCGTTACATCCCAGAAATTGTGGATGGCGACAAGCGCATCTTGATGATCAATGGCGAACCCGTACCGTATTGTTTGGCGCGTATTCCGCAAAATGGCGAAGTGCGTGGCAACTTGGCGGCAGGTGGTTTGGGCGAGGCGCGTCCATTGACCGAAAATGATAAAGCCATTGCAGCCAAAGTTGGGCCATTCCTTCGTGAAAAAGGGTTAGTGTTTGTTGGTCTGGATGTGATTGGTAATTACGTGACTGAAATTAATGTCACCAGTCCAACCTGCGTACGTGAAATTGATGCGCAATTTGGCACCTCGATTGCCGATGATTTATTCGATGTCCTTGAGGCAGGTTTAAAAGCTTAATTTTGCACTAGATTTAAAAGAGTCCTCCACGGGCTCTTTTTTTGTCCTGCCCTCAGGGGAGGGGAGCTTAAAAAGCAAAAAACTGTAAGTGAATGCAATTAAAGTGAAAAATTGTCTGATTTTTTTTCAATTCTCATAGATTAATAATAAAACTAGTTTAAACTTTTAAAATAGTAGAAAAAAACAATCATACGCCTGTTGAAAAAAAGTAAATTACCTTTCACGGTCATGCGTTTGTGATTACAATTGTTTGCTTAAAATCGAATATCATTAGCCTCTTTTTAGAATTGAAGAATTAGACAGTGACCGAAGTAACGCAAGTAAAGCCGAAACATGTCATGATGATGGCTGCCGGAACCGGTGGTCACGTCTTTCCAGCGCTCGCTGTTGCCAAAGAGTTGCAACAACAAGGCTGTGAAGTTTCTTGGCTCGCAACGCCAACAGGCATGGAAAATCGCCTGCTTAAAAATCATAATATTCCAATTTATCAAATTGATATCCAAGGCGTGCGCGGCAATGGAGTCGTGCGTAAGCTGATGGCACCGTTTAAAATTCTCAAAGCTACTTTGAGTGCCATGCGTTATATGAAACAACTCAAAGTTGATGCAGTTGCAGGCTTTGGGGGTTACGTGGCTGGGCCAGGTGGCTTGGCAGCTCGTGCATTGGGCATACCAGTCATTATCCATGAACAAAATGCTGTAGCAGGTTTTACCAATACGCAGTTGTCACGTGTGGCTAAAATTGTCTGTCAGGCATTTCCAAATACCTTTCCTGCACAAGATAAAATCGTAACCACAGGTAATCCTGTACGTAAGGAAATTACAGAAATTTTAAATCCGTCATGGCGTTACCAAGAGCGTGAAAAAGCTGGGTTGCCATTACGGGTTTTAATTGTAGGGGGCTCACTGGGGGCACGTGCCTTAAATGAATGTGTGCCGGCTGCTTTGCAGCAATTAGAACAGCCCCTGAGTGTATATCATCAGTGTGGTCAAAATAATGCTGAAAGCACATTGGCTCGTTATGCAAACGCACCTGAACATATACAAGTTGAAGTTCAGCCGTTTATTGAAGATATGGCAGCAGCCTATTCTGCAGCGGATTTGATTATCTGCCGTGCTGGTGCGCTAACCGTCACTGAAATTGCGACAGCGGGTGTGGCAGCCGTGTTTGTTCCTCTGCCAAGTGCAGTGGATGACCATCAAACTGCAAATGCAGGGTTCTTGGCCACAATCAATGCTGCAAAAATTTGCCCACAAGCGGACATGACCGCAGAAAGTTTAACAGCGTTGTTGAAGCCGCTGATGAATCGCCAACGACTTATGGAAATGGCGGTTAAGGCTCGACAACAGGCACAACCCGATGCGACACAGCACGTGGTTGGTTTAATTCAAGATTTGTAAAATTCGAGTAATCTATGTCTCCATCAACGCCTGCCGATCAAGCGAAAAAGCTCATTAAAGTGCCAGAAATGCGCCGTATTAAACACATCCATTTTATTGGAATTGGTGGTGCGGGCATGTGCGGTATTGCCGAAGTATTGAAAAACCAAGGCTATAAAGTTTCAGGTTCAGATATTAAAGCGTCGAAAACCACGGCTCAGCTTGAAGAAAACGGCATTCAAGTTTTCATCGGTCATGCTGCTGAAAATATTCAAGGTGCCAATGTAATCGTGGTATCAACAGCCATTGATTCTGAAAACCCGGAAGTGAAAGCGGCGATTGAAACCCGTACACCTGTCGTGCGTCGTGCAGAAATGTTGGGTGAATTAATGCGTTACCGTCATGGTATTGCCGTTGCGGGGACGCATGGTAAAACCACGACAACCAGCCTTGTGACATGCATGTTGGCAGAAGAAAATCTAGACCCAACTTATGTCATTGGTGGTTTGTTAAATCGTACTGGTGTGAATGCTGCATTGGGTGCAAGCCGTTATATCGTGGCTGAAGCGGACGAATCAGATGCGTCATTCCTGCATTTACAGCCGATGGCAACGATTGTCACCAATATCGACGCTGACCATATGGATACCTATGGCGGTAGTTTCGATGTATTGAAAGATACCTTTGTGCAATTCTTACAGCGCCTTCCATTTTACGGTTTAGCTGTGATGTGTGGTGATGATGCCAACATCCGTGAAATTATGCCGCGTATTGGTCGTCCTGTCGTGACTTATGGTTTCAATGAAGACAACGATATTCGTGCTGTTGATGTGGCTCAAGAAGGCATGCAATCACACTTTACCGTTTTGCGTAAAGACCGTGAGCCATTACGTTTAACCATTAATTTGCCGGGTCTTCATAATATCTTAAATGCCTTGGCAGCGATTGGTATTGCAACGGATGAAGGTGTTTCTGATGCTGCGATTGCGCGTGCCTTAGAAAGCTTCAGTGGTGTAGGTCGTCGTTTCCAAGTACAAGGCGAATTTGAAGTTGAAGATGGCTTGGTGAAATTGGTCGATGACTATGGTCACCATCCAAAAGAAGTCGAAGCGACCATTAAAGCGGCACGTGCAAGTCATCCAGATCGTCGTTTAGTGATGATGTTCCAACCGCACCGTTTTAGCCGTACGCGTGACTGTTTTGATGACTTCGTCGATGTCTTGTCACAAGTCGATCAACTGTTGTTATTAGAAGTTTATCCTGCGGGTGAAAAACCAATTGTGGGTGCAGATAGTCGTGCATTGGCTCGAAGCATTCGTCTACGTGGTGAAGTTGAACCGATTCTCATCGATCCAGTAGAAGGCAACTTACAAGCAGTAATGAAAAAAGTGTTACAAGCAAATGACTTGTTATTAACACAGGGCGCAGGTAATGTTGGAGCAATCTCAATCGAACTTGCTCAAAACAATCTCTATGTAAAATGATCACCGCTTGGTGATCCAAAGTTTGTTTAGACCGTAGATAAAAGTTTAAGGATATAAACGTGTCAAATGCTTCAAAATTCGGCAAAGTTGCCGTGTTATTAGGTGGGAAATCTGCCGAACGTGAGGTTTCTCTCGATAGTGGTAAAGCTGTACTTGAAGCATTGGTGCATTCGGGTGTAAATGCCGAAGCATTCGATCCGCAGCATCGCAGTGTGACTGAGTTGGTGGCTTATGACCGTGCATTTATCGTACTTCATGGCCGTGGTGGTGAAGATGGTCAAATTCAGGGTACTTTGGAATGGTTAAACATTCCGTACACTGGAACGGGCGTTCAAGGCTCGGCGATTGGTATGGATAAAGTCAAAACTAAACAAGTTTGGCAAGGTTCAGAACTACCGACAGCACCATATCGTATTGTCAGTAAAGATTCAGATTTACAAGAAATTGTAGATTCAATTGGTTTGCCATTTATCATCAAGCCCGTGCATGAAGGTTCAAGCATTGGTATGAGCAAAGTTGAAAAAATTGAAGACTTTGCAACCGCAATTGCAAAAGCGACCCAGCATGATGCAGTCGTGATGGCTGAAAAATGGATTACCGGACGTGAATTTACCATTGTGATTTTAAATGGTCAGGCTTTACCGGTGATTCGTTTAGAACCGCCTGCAGATGTGGCTTTTTACGATTACGAAGCGAAATATAACCGTAACGATGTGCAATATGGTATTCCATGTGGCTTAACTGAAGATGAAGAAAAGCGTCTACAAGCTTTATCTTTACGCGCTTTCCAAGCGGTAGGTGCGAGTGGTTGGGGGCGTATTGACGCGATGCAGGATGCAGAAGGAAACTTTTGGTTACTTGAGGTAAATACTGTTCCGGGGATGACCAGTCATTCTCTAGTGCCAAAAGCTGCTAATGCTGTAGGTTATAGTTTTGAAGATCTTTGTGTTGCAATTTTGGAACAAACCTTAACAGGTGCGGCACACTAAATTATGGCTCAACTTCCTGCGTCTATGCGCCGTAAACGTGCAGCAACGACATCGATACATGACAAACCACCGACACGTAAGGAAAAGCTTACCAATGTGGGTGGATGGCTGTTGTTGTTTATTGCATGTGTGGTTTTGATTGCCGGAATTTGGGGGCTATATAAAGTCATGACGGATGCACGTGTGGCTGAACTTGATGTGGTGGGTGTGCGGAGCGCCCAAGAAAAACAACAAGTCATGTCATACGTTTCACCGATGATGACTGAAAACTATTTTACCTCTGATTTACGTGTCATTCGTGACCGTACTTTAGAAATCTCTTGGGTCGATCGCGTGGTGGTATCGCGTGCTTGGCCAAATGCAATTCGTGTACGGGTGATGCCGCGTCAAGCGATTGCACGTTGGGGAACTGGGCGACTGTTAAGCGACAGTGGTGATGTATTTGCTGAATTAATTCCGACCAATCATCAGAATTTACCGTTATTGCATGGGCCGACGAGTCAGTCCAAAATGATGATGCGTCGCTATAATGAAATTAATCAACTATTTATACCTGTTGGCATTCGTTTAAAAGAATTATATTTAACCGAACGAATGACTTGGTTTATGCAGTTTGATTCAGGCTTACGCGTGATTGTCGATCAAGATCAGACCATGAGTAAGTTGCAGCGTTTAAGTTATCTCGCACACAGTGACTTAAAACCTGTATGGCCACGAATTTCTGCCATCGATTTGCGCTACCGAAATGGTTTAGCGATTCAATGGAAAAACTCTGTGCCAGCAAAGTCGGTAAATGGTCAGTTTGTTGTAACCAGTGATGACATAGGCATTGCGAATGCAGCGCCTGTAAAGCCATAATGATCGGCTTTATAAGTAGAGGCTTTAAGCCATAAATTAAACAAACATGTGAATGGTAGTAGTAAATAATGAATGAAGCTGTTCCCTCGGTTGTTGCGATTGACATTGGGACACACAAAGTTTCAGTTTTGATTGGTAAGGTACACGCGCCAGACAATATCCAAGTGGTAGGGATGGCGACCGCTCGTAACCGCGGCATGAATAAAGGGAAAATTGTCAGTCTCGATAAAGTTGTTACCGCAATTAAAAATGCAGTGCAGGAAGCGGAAGATATGGCGGAATGTCGTGTACATTCTGCGTGGATTTCCATTCCAAGTGCTGAACTAAAAAGTTTTTATGCCTCTGGTCGTACTCCAATTGAAAATAATGACCATGCGATTACCACCAATGAAGTGGTGCGTGCTTTAGAACTGGCCAAAGCCAGTCATTTAACGTCTGACCATTATTTGGTGAGTGCTGTACCTTTAGGTTTTGAACTAGATGATGAACCTGAATGGGTGTTAAACCCGATTCGCATGTCAGCACGGAGTATGACAGGACATTATCATTTGATGATGTTGCCCATCAGCACCATGCAGAATTTGGATCGCGCATTAAAAGGTGCCAATATTGGTGTTGAACGCATGGTCATTTCATCATTAGCAACAGCTGAAGCCAGTTTGCTTAAAGATGAAAAAGAATATGGTGTGTGCTTGGTTGATATTGGTGCTGGTACGACCAACATTGCGGTGTATTTAGATGGTCGCTTGGCGATGACACACACCTTGCAACGTGGCGGTGAGCATGTAACGCGTGATATTGCTGCTGTATTGCAAACCACAACAGAAGAAGCTGAACGTATTAAGCTGTTGTATGGTTGTGTTGATCTGAAAGTGGTTAAACCTGAAAGTATGATTCAGTTCCAAGGTATTGATGGTCCACAAACCATTAGCCGTATTGAACTGACCGAAATCATTATTGCGCGCTATGAAGAAATCTTTAATCAAGTGCGTAATGTGTTGGTCGATCATGGTGCGATTCATGGTTTATACCATGGTGTTGTACTCACAGGTGATGCCTGCCAAATTGAAGGGATGGTGACATTTGCGCGTCGGATGTTAGGTGTTTCTGCACATTTAGGTAATCCACCTATGCAAGTGTATGCTGATGATCAACAGCAAGCCGCTTTACGTCGTTCACAATACGCGACTGCCGCAGGTCTGTTAATTTTCAGTCAAAGTGAAACACAAGATACGATCGTTGAACCAGAAGATACGGAAAAACTTTCAGTATTAAATCGGGTAAAACGTGCATGGTCGGGCTTCAATGACACCTTGAAGTCGATCTTTTAAGTTGAAATATTTGGGAATATTGTTGGGAAGTTGTACGGATTATTGCTTGTACTTGACAAGCTGGAACTTGGACAGCATTCTAAAAAACAATTTTTATTAAGATCAAGGCAGTATACGGGCTGAAGTGTCTGCCAATTATGGATTAGGAATTTTTTAGGCATGGCCTCATTTGAATTTTTAGAAGATGATCAAAGCGACAGCAACGGTCAAGCCCGTTTCACAGTATTCGGTGTAGGTGGTGCTGGCGGTAACGCTGTGCAACACATGTTGGAATCAGATATCGAAGGTGTAAAATTTGTTTGTGCCAATACAGACAAACAGGCACTCGACCGCATGAATGCACAATTTAAAATCCAACTCGGCGAGCAAAGTACGCGTGGTTTGGGTGCAGGTGCAAATCCACAAGTGGGTCAAACTGCTGCTGAAGAAAGCCGTGAGTTGATTCGCCAACACCTTGAAGGTACGGACATGGTGTTCGTGACTGCAGGTATGGGCGGTGGCACAGGTACAGGTGCTGCGCCGGTTGTTGCTGAAATTGCCAAAGAAATGGGTATCTTAACTGTAGGTGTGGTGACGACTCCGTTTAACTTTGAAGGTAAACGTCGTCAGCAGTCTGCTGAGAAAGGTATTGAAGCACTTGAGCAACATGTTGATTCTCTGATTATTATTCCGAACCAACGTTTACTTAAAGTATTCCGCGATATTTCAATGAAAGATGCTTACAAAAAAGCAGACGACGTACTGTTAAATGCTGTACGTAGTATCTTTGATCTTGTCGTGCGTCCGGGTCATATCAACCTTGACTTCGCCGATTTGAAAACTGCGATGAGTACACGTGGTTATGCCATGATGGGTGCAGGTTCTGGTCGTGGTGAAAACCGTGCACGTCAAGCTGCTGAACAAGCGATCCGTAGCCCGTTGTTAGATAACGTGACCATCATGAATGCAAAAGGCATTTTGATTAACGTTACAGGTGGCGATGACGTAACCTTCGGTGAAATTGAAGAAATCACTGATGTGGTGAACCAAATTGTCGATCTTGATGAAGGTCAAGTGTTCTACGGTACGGTATTTGATCCAGATGCACGTGATGAAATTAGCGTAACGGTGATCGCAACGGGTTTAACTCGTAATTCTGCCGATTCTGCTGAGCCAGTGAAACGCCCTGTCGCACAAGCAACGCGTACAGTCGCTTCTGCACAAGTACCTGTAGATGAAGATGATGTGCCAGCGATTCAACGTCAGCACAATGAAGCAGCTCCAGCTGCAGCAGCGGCGTCAGCATCCAATTCACGCCCTACGCCAATGAGTATTCAAGACTATTTGAAAAATCAGCAGCGTAAATAACATAAATTCAATGACTTAAATGTCTGTTGATTACAAAAGGTAGCTGATCAGCTACCTTTTTGTTTTTTATCAATGGCTAAATATGCTAACGTATAGCGGTTTTGTGAACTGATGATAGAAGACACATGTTGAAACAACGTACCCTGAAACGCATCGTGAAAGCGAGTGGCATCGGACTGCATAGTGGGCAAAAAGTGATGATAAACTTTGTGCCACATCATGCCGATGGGGGGATTATGTTTCGTCGTATCGACTTAAATCCACCGATTGATATTCCAGCTGATGCTATGCTGATTCAAGAAGCATTCATGTGTTCTAACTTGGTGCAAGAAAATGCCAAGGTGGGCACAATTGAGCACATTATGAGTGCGATTGCTGGTTTAGGGATTGATAACCTGATCGTGGAAGTGTCGGCGTCTGAAGTGCCCATTATGGATGGGAGTGCCGGCCCGTTCATTTATTTGCTTATGCAAGGTGAACTACAAGAACAAAATGCACCTAAAAAATTCATAAAAATACGTAAACCTGTCGAAGCACTGATCGATGATAAACGTGCTGCCTTCCAACCCCATGACGGTTTCCAATTAAATTTTACGATTGATTTTGACCATCCTGCATTTAAGAAAGAATTTCAGTCGGCAACTATCGACTTTTCAACCGAAACTTTTGTTTATGAAGTCAGTGAAGCGCGGACTTTTGGCTTTATGAAAGATTTGGATTACCTCAAAGCCAATAATTTGGCTTTAGGGGCAAGTCTCGAAAATGCCATTGGCGTAGATGATAATGGTGTGGTCAATGAAGAAGGTTTACGCTTCTCAGATGAGTTTGTTCGTCACAAAATATTAGATGCCGTGGGTGATTTATATTTGCTCGGTCATCAAATTATTGCGAAATATGATGCCTATAAGTCGGGTCATGCATTAAATAATCAGTTATTACGCAATGTCAAAAGTGATCCAGACAGCTATGAAATTGTAACATTTGATGACATTAAAGATTGCCCAATTAGTTATGTGAATGTGACATAAGTCATTGTCTTATAATAGTGATGTTATATTGTATCATTTGCAAGTGTTAAGTCTGTCACATTCTGAATATTCAAATTTATCTGTTACAACTCGGTAGTTACTTTTTATTGCTTGCCAAACGCAGCATTGCTTGGCTAAGCTTAGGGTCGCTCACAAAGTCAGCAGCACTACGGAGTAAATCCTGAGTTTCTGTACTGAGGGTTCTTGAAATTTTTTCAGGGGAATGGGGCGTTGGAGACGGAGTTCTCAGACGAACTTGAATCTTGTGTAAATCCTTGAATTCGTATATTTGTGATAACTGTGCAATATATTGCTTTTGTAAATAGGCTAACTGACTTATCAGTGCCTGATTTTCTCCAGTTAATATAAGTACACCATTTATATAACAAACGACTTGCCATTGATCCGGTTGGGGCAATAGCGGTTGGACAATTTTCGTAAGCTTCTGCCATGCAGCAACTTGCGTTGAGAGAAACGAAAAGTTTCCTGTTTTTATGTGTTTTCTTGTTGGTTGAAAGACGTTGACAGGTTCTGACATACATATTTCCTACATGTTTATGTCTTAATCTTATGCGCTCCTTTTGGCTGATATCAAGGACGAAATCACACAAGGAACAAAAGAGAACAGTTTATAGAGGTTTTTTATGCATTTACGACGTATTTTATTGGCGTTTTCATTGGCTGCTTCGGCCGCTTCAGTCGCTTTTGCAGATTTAGTTGAATTAAATCAAGCAGATTCATCATCAGATCGTATTGAACAATTAACTCGCACTTTGTCTCAAGGTGCTTACTCTGAAAGCAATGATATTGATATTCCAGCAGAAACAAAGTTGAATGTTAAAATTCGTGAAAAATCAATTGAACTCAACAATGCGACAATCGCAAAAAAATACGGTTCAAGCAATTCCTCTAAAAACTATTCAGCAAGTTCAAATAATCCATATTCATGGTTAATTGCCCACCCACTTCCAGACATGAAGCGTGTAAGTTCAAACTATGGTGGTCGTACCATGGGTGGCCGTGCAGAAAATCATTCAGGTTTAGATCTTTCTGCGGCTAGTGGCACACCTATTTATGCAACGGGTCCAGGCATTGTAACAAAATCAGGTTGGGGCACAGGTTATGGTCAATATGTTGAAATTAACCATGGTAATGGTTACCTGACACGTTATGCACATGCATCACGCTTAATTGCACGTGTAGGCGACCGTGTTGCTGCGGGTGAGCATATTGCTAACGTTGGTTGTACTGGTCGTTGTACTGGCCCACATTTACATTACGAAGTAGTGAAAGATGGTCAACGTAAAAATCCATCAACGTATTTAGCGATGTTGCCATAAGCACATACAACATCGGTATACGAAGCCATTGTCTGAACCTCTACAGACAATGGCTTTTTTATTTATCGCTAATAACTATAAAATTATCATTTTAAAAAATATTGTCTGTATGAAAAATGGCGAAAATTGACCCAAAAATGTAAATTTGTGTAATTGTTAATCAATGAGTATTTAGTAAATAAATAACAGAGCTATTTCGTATTCATTTGTGGCGATAACTGAGCCTAGCCAAAATATGGTACTAATAGAGCCATATATTTAGCACATAGGATAGGTGAAGTATGGCGTTTTATGGCGATACAGATGCGCAAGAAACCCAAGAATGGCAGGACGCATTTGATTCAGTTTTACAGCACATGGGAACTGACCGCGCTGCATTTTTGCTTGAAAAACTCTATCAACAAGCGATTGCTAAGCACGTTCCCATTCAGCGACTAAATACTCCTTACTTAAATACCATTTCAGTTGAAGAACAGCCAGCTATGCCAGGTGATTCGGATATGGAGCGCCGTATTCGTGCGTTGATCCGCTGGAATGCCTTAGCGATGGTACTGCGTGCCAATAAAACAGGTGATGACTTAGGTGGTCATTTGGCAAGTTTTGCATCATCTGCAACTTTATATGACGTGGGCTTTAACCACTTCTTCCGTGCCAATAGCGACAGCTTTGGCGGTGACATGATCTATTATCAAGGTCACTGTGCGCCAGGTATCTATGCACGTTCGTTCTTAGAAGGTCGTTTGACTGAAGAACATTTAAATAATTTCCGTCGTGAAGTTGGCGGTAAAGGTTTACCTTCATACCCACATCCATACTTGATGCCAGATTATTGGCAGTTCCCAACCGTATCGATGGGTCTAGGCCCAATCATGTCGATCTATCAAGCACACATTCAAAAGTACTTGATGAACCGTGGCCTGATCAAAGAAGAAAACCGTAAAGTTTGGGCTTACCTCGGTGATGGTGAAATGGATGAACCTGAAAGTACAGGTGCCATTTCACTTGCAGGTCGTGAAAAGCTCGACAATCTGATTTGGGTCGTGAACTGTAACTTACAGCGTCTAGATGGCCCAGTTCGTGGTAATGGTAAAATTATTCAAGAACTTGAATCATTGTTCCGTGGTGCAGGCTGGCGCGTGATTAAGGTGGTATGGGGTCGTCATTGGGATCCGCTACTAGCAAAAGATGATTCAGGTGCCTTAAAAGCGGTGATGGAAGAAGCGGTCGATGGTGACTTCCAGCGTTATCAAGTGAAAGGTGGTGCGTATACGCGTGCACATTTCTTTGGTAAGTATCCTGAAGCTGAAGAGTTGGTGCGCAACTTAAGCGATGAAGATATTGATAACCTGAACCGTGGTGGTCATGACCCATTCAAAGTGTATGCGGCTTATGCCGAAGCGATGAAGGAAACGGGTCAGCCAACAGTTATCTTGGCAAAAACAGTCAAAGGTTATGGTTTGTCGGAAGAGATTGAAGCAGTCAATAAGACGCATCAAATCAAGAAAATGCAGCTTGAGTCGTTGAAATACGTGCGTAACCGTTTCAACTTGCCATTTACCGATGAACAGCTTGAAGAAGTGCCATTCTACCGTCCAAGTGAAAATTCACCTGAAATTAAATACATGAAAGCACGTCGTGAGGCATTGGGTGGTTATTTACCTGCACGTCGTAAAGAAAGCGAGCAGCTGGCGATTCCTGAATTGTCTGTGTTTGATACAGTATTGAAAGGTTCAAATGGTAAAGAGCAATCGACCACTATGGTGATGGTGCGTTTGATCTCTGCACTGCTTAAAGAAAAAGCGATTAAAGATCGTGTTGTGCCAATCGTACCGGATGAAGCGCGTACTTTCGGTTTGGAAGGTATGTTCCGTCAGTTAGGGATCTATGCTGCGCATGGTCAAAAATATACCCCTGAAGACCAAGAACAGTTGATGCATTACCGTGAAGCTAAAGATGGTCACATGTTACAAGAAGGGATTAACGAAGCGGGTGCGATGAGTGCTTGGGCTGCGTTAGGAACCAGTTATTCAACCAATAACTTGCCAATGATTCCGATGTATATGTACTACTCGATGTTCGGTTTCCAGCGTATTGGCGATATTGCATGGGCTGCAGGTGATGCACAGGCGCAAGGTTTCTTGCTCGGTGCAACTGCGGGTCGTACAACACTGAACGGTGAAGGTTTACAGCACCAAGATGGTCATTCACATATCTTGGCAAATACGATTCCAAACTGTATCTCTTATGACCCATGTTTTGGTTATGAGCTGGCAGTGATCGTACATGATGGTTTAAAACGTATGTACGTGAACCAAGAGCGCGTGTTCTATTACTTAACAGTAATGAATGAAAACTACGAGCACCCAGCTATTCCTGAAGGTGCTGAAGAAGGCATTAAACGTGGTATGTATCTCTTCGAAGAAGATGAGAAAGCAACGGTTCAGTTGATGGGTTCAGGTGTGATTCTGCGTGAAGTGATTAAAGCAGCGAAAATCCTTCGTGATGAATATCAAATTCATTCAAATGTGTGGAGCGTCACTAGCTTTAACGAATTAGCTCGTGATGGTATGGCGTGTGAAGAATACAACCGCCTACATCCATTGGCTGAAGATACGAAAGAAGCTTGGATCTCTCAATTACTTCGTGAAAAAGACGGTATTGTGGTATCGGCAACCGATCACATGCGTGCTTATAGCGAACAAATCCGTGCTTATCTTCCAGACAATCGTCCGTTCGTTGCATTAGGCACAGATGGTTATGGTCGTTCAGATACACGTGGCAACTTACGTAGCTATTTTGGTGTTGATGCCGCACATATTGTGGTAGCAACATTGAAAAAACTCGCGGATGAAGGCGAAGTTGATGCGCGTTTAGTCAAAGATGCCATCTCAAGCTTTGAACTAGATACTGACCGTCCAGTGGCATGGGCTCCGCAGGAAACGCCGGAACTGCATGCTGTGGCTGACTACAAAGAGGAGAACTAATCATGCGAATTACGACTCCTGATATTGGTGTAGATAAAGCAACGGTCGCTGAGATTTTAGTGAAAGTCGGCGACACCATTAGCGTTGATGACAGCATTGTGTTGTTAGAGTCTGACAAAGCCTCTGTTGAAGTGCCAAGCACTTCGGCAGGCGTGGTGAAAAGCATTGCAGTTAATCTAGGTGACAGTGTTGCTGAAGGTGCTGTGCTGATCGAGTTGGAAGCAGAAGGTCAAAGTACTGCTACCGCTGAGCCAGTACAAAATGCAACTGAAGACCAAGCAGCAGAACCAACTCCGGTTGTGGAAGCAGAACAAGCTGCAGCAGCACCTGTTGCAGCCAATGCTCCTCAGTCGCAAAGTGTCGATGTGCAAGTCCCTGATATTGGCGTAGAAAAAGCTACGGTAAGTGAGATTTTGGTCTCTGTTGGTGATGAGATTGATGTTGATCAAAGTATTATCGTGGTGGAATCAGATAAAGCGACAGTCGAAGTCCCAAGTACTGTATCAGGCCGTGTCGAATCGATCACGATCAGTGCTGGCGATGTAGTGAAAGAAGGTGTAGTGATTTTAACGGTGAAAACGGCGGCTTCATCTGCTGCGGTTGAATCGGCTGCTGTGCAAGAAACTGCACAGCCTGTTGCTGCACCTGTTGTTGCAGAAGCAACACCAGCGCCGTCTACGGCTACAGCGTCTGGACCTGTTGAAATTGCAGTGCCTGACTTAGGTGTTGATAAAGCAGCAGTGGCTGAAATTTTAGTCGCTGTGGGTGATGTGGTTGAAAAAGACCAAAGCATCATCGTGGTGGAATCAGACAAAGCAACGGTAGAAGTGCCAAGCTCTACAGCTGGTAAAATCACCGCGATTCATGTTCAGTTAGGGCAAAGTGTCTCTGAAGGCGTCGCTTTAGTGACGATTGAAGCTGAAGGTCAAGCTGTTGCAGCACCCGCGCCAGCAGCGAAACCTGCACCAGCTGTAGCACAGCCTGCGACAGTTGCACCTAAAGCTGAAAGCAAAGTTGAAGCAGCAGTACCGCAACCACAAGGCGCAGATAAGCTCACCAAAGAGCAAAATGCTGCCAATGCCAAAGTGTATGCAGGTCCGGCCGTTCGTAAGCTTGCACGTGAATTGGGTGTGGTTTTGGCAGAAGTCAAAGCATCTGGCCCGCATGAGCGTTTAATGAAAGAAGATTTGTTCGCTTATGTGAAAACCCGTTTGACCACTCCGCAAGCTGCACCTACAGCTCAAGTTGTGGCACAGGTTTCAGGTTTGCCGAAGTTGCCAAGTTTTGATGCTTTTGGTGGTGTCGAAGAGAAAGTTTTGACGCGTTTACAACAAGTGTCGATCCCGCAATTGTCTTTAAACAACTTTATCCCGCAAGTGACGCAGTTCGATGCAGCGGATATTACTGATCTTGAAGCTTGGCGTAATGATTTAAAAGCTAACTTTAAGAAAGAAGGTATTGGCTTAACCATTATGGCTTTCATCATCAAAGCAGTGGCTTATTTGTTGAAAGAAGAGCGTGAATTTGCAGGTCATTTGTCTGATGATGGCAAGTCAGTATTGTTACGTAATGAAATCCATATGGGGATTGCCGTTGCCACGCCTGATGGTTTGACCGTGCCTGTACTGCGTAATCCAGATCAAAAATCCATTAAGCAGATTGCAATTGAGTTGGGTGAGCTGAGTCAAAAAGCACGTGACAAAAAATTGTCGCCGAAAGATCTACAAGGTGCGAACTTTACCATTACCAGTCTGGGTTCAATTGGTGGCACGGCATTTACACCGTTGGTCAACTGGCCACAGGTGGCGATTTTAGGTATTTCACCTGCAACCATGCAACCTGTGTGGAATGGTGAAGGCTTTGATCCACGATTGATGCTGCCGCTGTCATTGTCATACGATCACCGTGTAATTAATGGTGCGGATGCTGCACGTTTTGCCAATAAGCTGACGAAGCTTCTCAAAGATATCCGAACTTTATTGATCTAATCTGACCTGTTTAAGTTTTCAAAATGAACCCTGCTTTGGCAGGGTTTTTTTATGGCGTGGTGGTGGTGGACTGACAAAGCCAGTCAGGAAGTTCGAGGGGTGAGGGGTAGAGTTTTAATGCTGAGTTTGCATTGAGGTTGTAGGTAAGTGGAAGCGTACGATGCGGGTGCGCCGTCGACCAAAGCTTATGTCGTAAATGTTCAAAGCGTTGGAAGTCTTTTAAAAATAAACCCCAAAACTTTTCATAATGCTCCAGTTCTTGCACATGTTGATGCTGATAAGCATGTGTTTGGCCCTGTTGGTGCTGAAAATCATAGCCCATCAGCCAAATACGCTGTGGTTGAAAGAGATGTGCGAGTGAATAGGCTTGAAGGCCGCAATTATTACCATAAACAAAGTGCGGTGAATGAAATAACTCCGCTTGCGTGTCGATGCGCACGGTTTTGAGATTGATCACTTCATGTTCAGGATATGGCCGGTTGTGACCTAAACCACATCCGCTAATGATGTCACCTTGAAAGCAGGCTTTGAGCATGGGTTGATACTGTAACCACCATGCATAGTCTGAATGATGGGCAATTTGAGCCTGAGGAAGTTGAAGAAAACTTTGATTACAGCAAATGATCAGCAGCTTTTTTGAGGGCTGAATGGTGGTTAAGTCAAAACTGAGCTGAGACGGGCCGCCTGCAATGATTAATACATCCTGCACATGCATATAGTGTTGAATAAATTCTTGAAATTTTTGATTATTGTTTTGCATATCAAATTGAGTCATCGAAAATTAAAATTGCGAAAACATGCATTCCTCGCTAGAATAGCATTACTTCATTGGGGAGTAGCCGCTTTTTACGCAAAGTAAAAAGGTGATGGTCAACATATTTGCTCTAAAACGAGCATGGTCATCATAGCAAAGAACCAAATGAGCTCTTCGTAGCTTTCTTTTGTTGGCAAGACCTTTGATTTATCACTCTGCACATTGGCTAGCAGGAGGGATAAGTCATCGGTATATGTTATTGCTAGCCAGAGAAATGCACCATGTTAACCGCTTTCTTCATTTCCCTTGCTGTTGTTGCCCTGTCAGAAATGGGTGATAAAACACAATTACTTGCCTTACTGCTTGCTGCACGTTTTCGTAAACCCGTTCCGATCTTAATTGCAATTTTTCTCGCGACTGTGGTGAACCACGGGGTTTCTGCTGTGCTGGGTCAATGGATTACCACCGTTTTAAGCCCAATCGTTTTATTGTGGATCGTTTCTCTGGGCTTTATTGCCATGGCGGTGTGGATGTTGATCCCCGATCAATTGGATGATGAATCTGAAAGTATCAATAAATGGCAAAAATATGGGGTTTTTGGTGCCACTTTCGTGTTGTTCTTCTTGGCTGAGATTGGAGATAAAACCCAAATTGCCACTGTTGCACTGGCTGCACGCTTTGACAGTATTGGCTGGGTGACTTTGGGGACGACATTAGGCATCATGTTGGTTAATGCGCCTGCGGTATTTATTGGGAACAAGCTAGCTGAAAAACTACCGATTTCACTGATTCATAAAATTGGCGCCTTGGTATTCTTGGTGATTGGTTTGGCTGCGTTGGCACAACACTATTTATTTTAAATACTAATCTCACCATATTAAAAATACATGAAATCCTGAGTTAAAAACTCAGGATTATTTGCCAATAAATGAGACCCAATTCACTGATATTTCAGATAATATTGGCTGAATATTTATTGTAAGTTTCCCTAAATAAATATATGTTATTCACCTATAGAATATATATTTTTTGATAAAAAATTTGGGGAATGGGAATGGCTTTCGAACGCACAACATCACAGGTACTTTATGATGATGGAAAGCATAAATGTATTAGCTTTACCAGTTTGGTAAAAGGCGAGGGCGTACAGGCGAACCAGTTCCTGATTTTGGATAATGAGCGTGCAGCGGTGCTTGATCCAGGTGGTGACTTGACTTATGTCCCACTGACTATGGAACTGAATAAATATACCCGTTTGACCAATCTTGACTATGTGATGGCCTCGCATCAGGACCCAGACATTATTACCTCGATGCCGCGTTGGTTGGTTTATACCGACGCCAAAGTGGTGGCATCTAAGCTGTGGGCGCGTTTCTTACCGCATTTAAACTCTGCATTTATGAGTGACCGAATGAAAGGCAACTGGTTGGATCGTCTGATCGAACTGCCAGATCATGGTCAGGTGATTGCATTAGGTAACAGTCATTTGGTGGCTGTTCCTGCACACTTCCTACATTCGGTTGGTAACTTCCAATTTTATGACCCGATTGCCAAAATTTTATTCTCAGGGGATATGGGCGCATCTATGGTGGATGATGCCTCTAAACCTTTAGAAAATTTTGCCGCTCATATTCCTAAAATGAAAGGCTTTCATCAGCGCTATATGTGTTCGAACAAAGTGATCCGTCTGTGGGTCAACATGGTACGGACGATGGATGTGGAAATGATCGTACCGCAGCACGGGACGCCATTTATTGGTAAAGAACAGATCAACCAATTCTTAGATTGGATCGAAACCTTACAATGTGGTGTCGATTTAATGGATGAGACAGTTTTTACTTGCCCAGTATAATGACTTGAAAATTTCAAAAAATAATTGAGTTTGCAGATAACATTTTTTAATATTTTTCGTCCATAAAATAAGCTTTTAGATGACGAGAATAGATAAAAATGTTGTCTCAAATACCGACTCAGGATGCATGTTTAACCTGTGGAGCATGTTGTGCTCACTATCGCGTTTCTTTTTATTGGGCAGAAGGGCTAAATATGCCTGAACATTATACGGAACCTGTGACATCGGTGTATTCATGTATGGTGGGTACGAATCAGGCAAATCCACGTTGTATTGCTTTGGGTGGAGAAGTAGGCAAACAGGTGAGTTGTAACATGTATGAGGCACGTAGTTCATCTTGTAAAGAAGTTCAAATCGCCGATGAGCAATGTAATAAAGCACGCATCGCGCATCAAATGATTCCATTGATCAGTATTCCACTGCATGACGCTGAAAATGACGAAGATTTCGATCAAGTCAGTTAAGGCTTTATTTCCAGAATAAATTTATTGAAATTAAGAGGTAGAATCTTCGGATTCTGCCTGTATTGCACTGGATGCTGACCAACCCCCAGAGTATTCTTGCTGAAAACAGCATATTCGATGGTTAATATTGAAAACTCCGTAAAGAATTGCCGCAATTAAAATGAAAATTGAACGGAAATTTGTATATAATGGCTCACGGAAATTACCAGCGAGACTGTTATGTTGACCATCGTTCAAGAAGCCCTAACCTTTGATGATGTCTTATTACTCCCTGCCTATTCTACTGTTCTCCCAAAAGATGTCTCTCTTAAGACACGTTTCACACGTGGCATCAATTTGAATATTCCACTTGTTTCTGCTGCGATGGATACTGTGACTGAATCACGTATGGCGATTGCAATGGCGCAAAACGGTGGTATCGGTATCCTGCATAAAAACATGGATATTGCTGCACAAGCTGCAGAAGTTCGCCGCGTGAAAAAATTTGAAGCAGGTATGGTGAAAGACCCAATTACCGTTACACCAGAAACGACTGTACGTGAGCTGATTGCTTTAACTCAAGCAAATAACATCAGCGGTGTACCAGTGGTGAAAGACGGTCAAGTGGTGGGTATTGTTACTGGTCGTGACACTCGTTTTGAAACCAATCTTGAGCAACCTGTTAGTAACATCATGACAGGTCATGATCGTTTGGTGACTGTTCGTGAAAACGAATCAAAAGAAAACATCCAAGCATTACTTCAAAAACACCGTATTGAAAAAGTCCTTGTTGTAAATGACAACAACGAACTGAAAGGTTTAATCACGGTTACTGATTTCCGTAAAGCTGAAAACTATCCAAACAGTTGCAAAGATGACTTAGGTCGTTTACGCGTTGGTGCTGCAGTTGGTACAGGTGCAGAAACACCAAGCCGTGTAGAAGCATTGGTGGAAGCGGGTGTTGATGCGATTGTTGTTGATACAGCACATGGTCACTCTGCAGGTGTAATTGAACGTGTACGTTGGGTAAAAGCCAACTATCCACAAGTTCAAGTGATTGGCGGTAACATCGCGACTGGTGATGCAGCACTTGCATTATTAGATGCTGGCGCAGATGCAGTGAAAGTGGGTATTGGCCCAGGTTCAATCTGTACTACACGTATTGTGGCTGGTATTGGTATGCCGCAAATCTCTGCGATTGACAGCGTTGCCAATGCACTAAAAGATCAAATTCCATTGATCGCAGACGGTGGTATCCGTTTCTCTGGTGATATGGCAAAAGCGATTGGTGCAGGCGCGAGTACCATCATGGTAGGTTCATTGATGGCGGGTACTGAAGAAGCACCGGGCGAAGTTGAATTCTTCCAAGGTCGTTACTACAAAGCGTATCGTGGTATGGGTTCATTGGGTGCGATGGCAGGTGCTACAGGTTCTGCTGACCGTTATTTCCAAGACTCAAAAGCAGGCGCTGAAAAACTTGTACCAGAAGGTATTGAGGGTCGCGTACCTTACAAAGGCCCAATGGGTAACATCGTTCATCAAATGATGGGTGGTTTACGTTCATCTATGGGTTATACCGGTTCTGCGGTGATCGATGACTTACGTAAAAATGCACAGTTTGTCAAAATTACTGCGGCAGGTATGTCTGAATCTCACGTACATGACGTGACTATTACTAAAGAAGCACCAAACTACCGTGTTGGTTGATATTTAGTAGCTTTTAGCCGAAAAGGCCGTCATTAATATGACGGCCTTTTTGTTTTTGGTGTAAAGTATTTGCAGTAAAAAGTGATGATTAAGATCACCATTAAGAAGTGAGTACAACATGAGTTATTTTGGTACAGATGGCATTCGTGGCAAATTCGGTGAATTGCCTATTACCCCTGAATTTGCATTAAAACTAGGATTTGCCGCAGGTAAAGTATTAAAACAATACAGTAAAAAAGCAAAGCCCATCGTTGTACTAGGTAAAGATACCCGATTATCGGGCTATATTTTAGAGTCAGCATTACAAGCCGGTTTAAACGCAGCAGGTGTTTATGTTCATTTGTTGGGTCCATTACCTACACCCGCAATTGCCCATTTAACCCGTGCATTACATGCCAGCTTAGGCATCGTGATCTCGGCGTCGCATAATCCGTATTTTGACAATGGTATTAAGTTCTTCTCGAGCGAAGGTAAAAAATTGCCAGATGAAATTCAAGAAGCCATTAACAAAGAACTTGAAAATGACTTGGTGATCGAAGACCCTGCAAACTTAGGTAAAAGTGTGCGTGTAAAAGATGCCAATGGTCGTTATATCGAGTTTTGTAAATCAACCTTCCCGTACCATTTTGACCTGACAGGCTTAAAAATTGTGGTGGACTGTGCCAATGGTGCAGCCTATAGCGTCGGCCCTTCGGTGTATCGTGAACTGGGTGCAAAAGTGATTGCGCTGTTTAACGAACCAGATGGTTTAAACATCAATAAAGACTGTGGTTCGACGCATCCTGAGTTTTTACAAAAAGCAGTGGTTGAACATCAGGCGGATTTAGGGATTGCCTTTGACGGTGATGCTGACCGCGTGATTATGGTCGATAAAAACGGTCAGCAAATTACTGGTGACCATATTCTTTATATTTTAGCCACTCAAGCGAGTCAAAAGCCTGCGGGTATCGTGGGTACTGTGATGAGTAATATGGCGCTTGAAATTGCTTTAGATCAAGCCAAAGTGCCGTTGCTTCGTGCCAAAGTCGGTGACCGCTATGTTTTACAAGGCCTAGAAGAAAAGGGCTGGGTAACGGGCGGTGAGCCATCAGGTCATATCTTGACTTTGGACAAAAGCACCACAGGTGATGCGATCATTGCTTCACTTCAGGTGTTAACAGTGATGGTTGAGCAAGGTAAAGCTTTGCATGAATTGGTGGAAGGGTTTGAGTTATTACCAAATGTCTTGGTGAATGTTCGCTTGGCTGCGATGTTTGATCCCTACGCTGTACCTGCACTGGTGAGCGAGTTTGAAAAAGCTGAAGCTCAGCTTAAAGGACGTGGTCGCATCTTGATTCGTAAATCAGGCACAGAGCCGGTCATTCGAGTCATGGTTGAAGGTAATGACCTTGAAGAAGTCACAGCGTTAGCAAATCATTTGGCTGATGCTGTTCGTGCCAATGCAGCTTAAATCAAGAGGGGAAATTGCATGAATGATGTGATTAAGGACTTAAGTGAACTGCGTTTAACTTATCAAAAAGGTGAGTTGCATGAAGATCAGGTGAACCGTGATCCACATGAGCAGTTTTTATTATGGTTTAACCATGCCTTAGAAGCACAATTGCATGAACCCTATGCTATGTCTTTAGCTACGGCAAATGCCCAAGGTCGTCCGCACGTGCGGACGGTCTTGTTGCGCGGTGCGACCCATGCAGGTTATGACTTCTACACCAACTATGACAGTCAAAAAGGCAATGATCTGCTCGATAATCCTTATGCAGAATTATTGTTTTATTGGCAAGAGCAGGAACGTCAAATTCGGGTCAGTGGTCGTGTGGAAAAGATATCTCTCGAAGAATCGACGGATTATTACCATAAACGACCGCGTGACAGCCAAATCGCAGCGCACATTAGCACTCCACAAAGTGGTGTTATTGCCAGCCGTGAAGAATTACAACAGCGTTTCCAAAATTTGCATGATCAAGTGGAAAGCAAAGACGTTTTGGAGAAACCTGAGTTTTGGGGCGGCTATCGTTTAGTTCCGGATTATTATGAATTTTGGCAAGGCCGTCCGAATCGTTTACATGACCGCTTGAGTTATAAACTACAGGATGGTCAATGGGTTTTACAGCGACTGATGCCATAAATGTCTAAACTTTTAATTCAACAAAGACCCTATTTGACGCGCCCTGAAGATATTCAGGGCGTTGCCCCGTTTATTGCTGATTTATTGGCACGTCGCGGGGTTTCTTCCGCACAAGAGCTGGAATTGAAGCTTAAGCACTTACATGCGCCAAACTTAAAGGGTTTAGAGCAAGCGATTGAAATAATCGATCAAGCAATTGATACTCAAAAGAAAATCGTCATTGTTGGTGATTATGATGCCGACGGTGCGACCAGTACTGCATTGATGGTCTTGGCACTACGTGATATGGGCGCGGATGTTGAATATCTGGTTCCAGATCGTTTCAAATATGGTTATGGTCTGACACCTGCCATTGCTGATTTGGCCTTCGTGAGCTTTACTCCAGATTTGCTGATTACGGTCGATAATGGTATTTCGAGCCATGCTGGTGTAGCACAGGCACAGGCGCATGGTATGCAGGTGATCATTACCGACCATCACCTGACCACAAAGGAAACACCACAAGCAGAAGCGGTGGTAAATCCCAATCAGCTGGGATGTGAATTTCCAAGCAAAGCCTTGGCTGGCGTGGGTGTTGCATTTTATGTGTTGGCAAATTTGGCCAGTATGCGCAAAAAAAATGCTAAATCCACAGCCAACCTCAGCCAATATTTGGACTTAGTGGCCTTAGGCACTTATGCCGATGTTGCAAGTCTAGATCTGAATAATCGGATTTTGATCGATGCTGGTTTGAAGCGGATACAGCAAGGATTATGTCGTCCAGGGATCAGTGCATTATTGGATATTGCCGGTCGTGATCCTGCACAGTTAAAAGCACAGGACTTGGGCTTTGTGGTCGGCCCACGACTCAATGCAGCTGGGCGTATGGAGACTATGGATATTGGGATTGAGTGTCTGATTGCGGCAGATTTAAGTACGGCTTATCCGATTGCGCAGCAGTTGAATCAACTCAATATTGAAAGACGCCAAGTCGAAGGGCAAATTAAACAGGAAGCTCTGGCTGAGTTAGAACATATTCAGCTTGATCAGGATAATCTACCTGCAGCCTTGATCATGTTTGAACAGCATTGGCATCAAGGGGTGATTGGGATTGTTGCAGGGCGTTTGAAAGAACAATTCCATAGACCTGCAATCGTCTTTGCCGCAGATGAGGATGGCGTACATATTAAAGGCTCTGCGCGTTCTATCGAAGGTATTCATATTCGAGACAGTATTGAGCGTATTGCTGAATTACATCCGCATTTAGTGAGTCATTTTGGTGGACATGCTGCCGCAGCAGGACTAACCATTCAAAAGCAGCATTTTTCTGAATTTAAAACCGCTTTTGAAGCACTCATCGCTGCGCAAGATGAAAATTTATTTCAGGCGACTATTTGGACAGATGGTGAATTGCCTGATTCGGCCATTAATGTCGAAACCGTGGATCTTCTGCAAAATTTAAGTCCATGGGGACAAAAATTTCCTGCACCGGTCTATGAAGGTCTATTTAAAGTCTTAGATTATCGTTGGTTGAAAGATGTGCATCTGAAATTAAAACTTGCTTTAGATAATGGCTTAATAGTGGACGCAATTGCATTTAATGCGGCAGAAAAATATGAATTTAATCCTATGCAAGATAAAATCCGCTTGGTCTACGAACTCGATAAAAATGAATTTAGAGGAAATGTCAGTGTTCAATTGAGAGTTCTATACTTGGTTCAATAAATTCTATTTTTACAGACAAATAAAAAAACCGCTCAGAAGAGCGGTTTTTTTATGGTTTTGACTTCAATGGATTAGAAGCGGTATTTCGCTGCTACACCAAATGAATTGTAGTCATTGTTGCCAACTTCACCGAAACCAACACGACCTTCAAGGCTCACTTGTTGGTTGAAGAATTTACGTGCATTGATCCCTACTTCGTTACGATCAGTGACATCGTTGTTGTAGTAGTCAGCACCAACACTGAATGTTTTGTCGATGAAGTAATCCGCTGCTAGATTGAATTCATCTAGATCACCGAATGCTGCACCCGCTTCAAGGTTGATGTCTTTACCATTGCTTAAAGTTGTTACGTATTTAGCACGTAAAGTTGGATCTACACCATCATCATCATCGTTATCCCAACCTTTCACACCAACTGCAACTAAGAAGCCTGGTGCTGGAAGATAACCGACTTCAGCGCCGTAGTAGGTTGTATCGTTGTCTACTGTGCCAAATGGAGTGTCAACTTCGACATTATTACGGCTTACATCACCAGATACATAGAAATCTGAGTTTGGTACGAAGTATTCGATACCAACGCCATAAGTATTGTCGTCAACATCGCCACGGTCAGCGAAAGTTGCATGTGCATTTACGTTACTTGCACGGTTTAAGAATGCAGCTTCTGCAAGAGGAGCGTTACGAGTTTGAACAGGGTTGAAGTAATAAGTACCGTTTACACCAAATTCACTGCCAGAGCTTCCATTATCTGGGTCGATGTAACCAGCTGAAGCGCCCACTTCTGCTTGATAAGCATGAGCTGTACCTGTAATAGCAAGTGCAGAAAGAAGTGCTGAAGCAATTGCGAGTTTTTTCATGGAAACTACCCCTCTAAATTGTTTGGCTAAATTTAATACATTTTTTGTTACAAGTTTTAGTCTAGAGAAATTTTAAAGATGGTCAATCGCTGCAAAGTTGTGGAACTGTGAATTCGGTAATTTTATGTAATTAAAATTTTTTAAAATATTGAAAAGTATGTATTTATTTATAATGTTTTGTTTTATTAAAACTGTGTAGATAATATGAATTTGTGGGTTATTTGGTCAATAACTGGACTTTTTTTAAAGTAAATATTACATCGAAAAGAAAAAAGCACCTCAAAATAGAGGTGCTTTTTTAGCAAACTTCTAATTCAAACGAAATTAGAAACGGAAAGTTGCATTGATGTTGAACGCTTGAACGTCATCACCAAAACCAACTTGACCACCGATTGCTAGGTTCGGGTTAAGGAAATATTTTGAACGAATAGCGAAGTAATCCGTGTCTTCATCACCATCATCTTCGATATTGTAAGATGCACCTACGCTAAATGCTTGATCGAAGTAGTAGTCTGCGCCAATCGTAACAGAGTCTAAATCACCAAAAGCGCCATCTGCTTCTAGGTTGATGTATTGACCATTATTAAGAGGAGCAACATATTTTGCTTTAACAGCAAAACGGTTGTCTTCGTCTTCATCATTGTCACCTTGATAGCCATCAATACCTGCAGCAAGTAAAAGGTTAGAAACAGGTAAATAACCCACTAATGCGCGGTAAGTAGTCACATCGTAGTCGTCATCATAAAGAGTTTGACCATATTCTGTTGCTTTAGCATTTTGTTGACCAAAACCAATTTCACCATTGAGGTAGAATTGATCGACAAAATATTCAATACCTGCGGTTAAGTGGTGAATATCAGATTCAGCTTTGAAACCAAAAACTTCATTGCTTTCCATAGTGTTATATGAATACCCAAGATAGGCATTGCTGTTATGACCTAGAAAAGCAGCTTCATTTAATGGACCATTACCAGTTTGTACTGAGTCAAAATACAAAGTACCTTTAAGATTGAATGTATTATCAGTATCAATAATATCATTATCCCAATCTGTATAAGTAAAACCGCCATCAACTTGACCATCATAAGCAAAAGTTGATGAAGTGATAACAGCTAACCCTAGTGCAAGTAATGTCTTTTTCATAAAACCCTCGAAACATTATTGTTGTAAATAAAATGTAATAAATAGTAACGCGAGCGTATTGTTCATATTATGTGCATTGAAGTCAATGATTTGGATGATCAATCTGGCTGAATCTGTGCAAATTCTCTGTGATATAATAGGCGGCTATTTAAGCCAAATTTTTTGATTGAGAGTAATTCACGTGGAAATTAATCCGTATCTATTACAGCTAAAAGACTTAAACGACCGTGGTCAAACATTACGGGGGTATCTTTGACTACGATCTGAAAAAAGAGCGTTTAGAAGAGGTTCTACGTGAGCTGGAAGACCCAGCAATTTGGAATGATCAAAGCCGTGCACAAGCAATGGCAAAAGAAAAAGGTGAACTCGAAAACGTCATTAACGTGCTCGAAGGGCTTTCAACTCAGCTAGAAGATGTCCAAGCGATGTTGGATCTTGCGGTTGAAGCAGAAGAAGAAAGCTTACTTGCGGATGTGCAAGCAGAGTTAACTTCAGCGGAAGCAGAACTTGCGAAATTAGAATTCCGTCGTATGTTCAGTAATCCGATGGACCCGAACCCATGCTATGTCGAAATCCAAGCAGGTTCTGGTGGTACTGAAGCACAGGATTGGGCATCCATGTTACTGCGTATGTATCTACGTTGGATTGAACGTCATGGCTTTAAAGCAGAAGTGATGGAAGAGTCTGATGGTGATGTGGCAGGGATCAAGTCTGCAACCATCCGTGTAGAAGGTGAGTATGCATATGGTTGGTTACGTACAGAATCTGGCGTACACCGTTTAGTCCGTAAGTCACCTTTTGACTCGGGTAATCGTCGCCATACTTCATTCTCAGCGGTTTTTGTATCGCCTGAAATTGATGACAATATTGAAATTGAAATCAATCCTGCTGATGTTCGTACTGATACCTATCGTGCATCTGGTGCGGGTGGTCAGCACATTAACAAAACAGACTCTGCGGTACGTTTAACTCACGCTCCAACAGGGATTGTGGTGGCATGTCAGAACCAACGTTCACAGCACGCCAACCGTGACCATGCATGGAAACAGTTACGTGCAAAATTGTACGAACTTGAAATGCAAAAACGTAATGATGCGGCACAAGCGTTGGAAGATACCAAGTCAGATATCGGTTGGGGCAGTCAAATTCGTTCATACGTTTTAGATGACTCGCGTATTAAAGACTTACGTACCAGTGTAGAAAGTTCAAACACCGGTGCAGTGCTTGATGGCGATTTAGATAAGTTTATTGAAGCCAGCCTCAAACAAGGTTTGTAATTTAAATTTATATATAAAACAAAGTTCTATCTGTTCTTGATCGATATATCTAAAAAAATCGATATAAAAATCGAAAAAATACGATATAGTGTATTCAAGATGCTGAATAGAACTTTGTTGTCCAAATTTTTATTTAATTAAACCCGTTTAAATTATGGATATTGATTTAATTTTTAAAGCACTTGCCAATCCGACTCGACGTCAAATCTTGGAATGGTTAAAAACACCTGAACAATTTTTGTCAGAAGAACAATGTGGCGGCTTTAATCGTGGTGTATGCGCTGGCAATATCGAAAAACTCGGTAATGTTTCGCAGTCTACGATGTCTAATCATTTGTCTGTGTTACAACAGGCGGGCTTAATTCAAGCCGAGAAATATGGTCAATGGTCGTATTTCTCACGCAATGAAGAACTCATTCAGCAATATATTGATTATCTGCAGAACTCACTTTAAATCATTTTTCGCATTTGAAGTGTCAGGCGAGACATATATGGCTGAACTTAATACTCCTCTCATTTTGGGTGATTTACACCTCAAAAATCGCGTTGTAATGGCGCCACTAACCCGTAGTCGTGCAACCATTGACCGTGTTCCAACGCCGATGATGGCTGAATATTATGCACAGCGTGCAAGTGCTGGATTAATCATTTCAGAAGCAACAGTCATTTCAGAAGCAGCTAATGGCTATTTGCAGACGCCGGGTTTATTTACCGATGCTCAAGTTCAGGGCTGGAAATTGGTGACCCAAGCCGTACATGAACAGCAAGGTTTAATTGTGGCGCAATTGTGGCATGTCGGACGTGTCTCACATCCCGATCTTTTGAATGGTGATACACCAGTTTCTGCCAGTGCAGTACAACAGGCGGGTTATGTTAGTCTGCTTCGCCCAAAACGCGAATATGTCGTGCCACGTCCATTAGAGATTGCAGAAATCAAAAGCATTGTAGAACAATACAAACAGTCTGCGATCAAAGCCAAAGAAGCGGGATTTGATGGTGTGGAATTGCATGCGGCCAATGGTTATTTGATCGATCAATTCCTACAAAGCAAAACCAATTTACGTGAAGATGAGTATGGTGGTTCTGTAGAAAACCGCGCACGTTTATTGCTTGAAGTGGTGGATGCGCTGATTGAAGTGTGGGGGGCAGGTCGTGTAGGTGTGCATCTTGCGCCGCGTGGTGATGAACACGACATGGGCGATCATGATCCACGTGAAACCTTTGGCTATGCTTTAGAGCAGTTGGGGCAGAGGAAAATTGCATTTTTCTTTACCCGTGAATATCTGGCGGATGACAGTATTAGTGATTATCTTAAACAGCGCTCAAATGGTGTGCCATATATTGCCAATATGCGTTTAAGCCGTGAAGATGCTGTAGATTTATTGGCCTCAGGTAAAGCCGATGCGGTGTCTTTTGGTAAAGCCTATATTGCCAATCCAGATTTGTTTGAACGTTTGCTAGCGAATGCTGCACTAAATGAATTGCAGTTGGAAAATATGATTGGAACAGATGTTGCCGAAGGCTATATTGATTATCCAAGCATGAAAAATAAATTTGGTTCAGGTCGTTCAACCTATTAATCGACACTTGAATACGCATTATCCATTAACATGTGGATAATGCTCTGATATATTCTGCCGATTCAAACCGTTTTTGAGCGTAATAATTTGACTACTCCTTTTTGGTATAACGCAGCTTTGGCGCTGATTAAGCCGCTATATCAATGGCGCATCAAAAAACGTGCTGAAGATTTCCAACTATATCAGCAAGAGTGTCTTGAGCGCTTTGGGCCATTTCAGCCAGTTAAAAACCGTAATGCAATTTGGTTTCATGTGGTTTCCGTCGGAGAAACTAACGCTGCGCAGCCGCTGATTGAACATTATCTCAAAGCAGGTCATCCGGTCTTAGTTACCAATACCACCAAAACCGGACAAGCGCGTGCGAAACAATTATTTTTAAAAGCACCGTATGAATCGCTATTTCAGGCCGTGTATTTGCCGGCAGATCAAAAAAAATTAGTCCGTCGTTTTATCGAAAAATATCAACCGAAAATGTTGGCTCTGGTCGAAACTGAACTCTGGCCAAATTTGATGATTGAAGCCGATCAGGCCAACGTTCCGTGTTTATTAATTAATGCCAGATTATCTGAAAAATCGGCGAAGGGTTATGGCAAAGTTCCGAGTTTGACGCAGCCGATGCTAAAGAGTTTGAAACAATTATTGGCGCAAGATCAGGCAACTTTAGCGCGATTTATTGAGTTGGGTGCAAACCCGCATACCAGTCAGGTCGTCGGTAGTATCAAGTTTGATATTCATGCGCCCGATAGCTTTGTGCAACAAGCAGCGCAGTTGCGTCAAGATTGGGATTTGCAAGATCGTAAAATCATCACCATTGCCAGTACGCATGCACCCGAAGAACAAAAACTGCTCGCGGCACTGCAGCCGATTTTGCAACAACAGCCTGAGCTGTTATGTATAGTTGTACCACGTCATCCTGAACGCTTTGATGAGGTTTTTGTAGAAGCGCAGAAACTAAATTTACGCACACAGCGCCGCAGTTTAAAGCAAACGATTCAGCCTGAAACGCAAGTGTATTTAGCGGATAGTATGGGCGAATTATGGCTTTGGCTGGCACTGAGTCAGGCGTGTTTTGTGGGTGGATCGCTCAATGAACCTGGTGGTGGGCACAATATTTTAGAGCCCATTACGTTAAATGTGCCGACAGTTTTGGGTGAGAATTATTTTAATTTCCAGACCATTGTGGATGAGTTCGTTGCTGCTCAAGGCGTGAGAGTAGTGCAAGATGCAGAACAGGCTGCTCAGGTGTTGTTTGAGTTAATCGAAGATAAGCTTCAAGCTCAGTGTTTGAATGCTGCAGCGCAGCAGATTATGCAAAAGAATACTGGGTCGCTGCAAAAGCATATTCAGGTGATTGATCAGTACCTTTAAGTTTTAATTTTGCGATACATTAATTTTTATTAAGCAAGTTTTATCACGGCCTTATTTTATGGTGATCGTTGAACATCCTATTCGTAGGCATAATCTACTTTTAAAGGATTAAAAGTAGCAAAAATCCTCTGTACGCTGAAGGTACTTCCTGTACCTCAGCGCACAGGCGACATCCATGTCGCCTGTCCTCAATGACATATGCTTTGCGTGAATTGATATGGTTATTTATGAACATCGTCTTGCTTGATCCTCGTCAAACTGAATCTGAACTTTGGAGTATTAGCGCCAAACGTCAAATTGAGCATTTAAAAAACCATGTGAATATACAGGTGGGCGATACACTCAAAGTCGGGATTCGGGAAGGAAAACGCTATTTAACCCAAATCGTCAGTATCAGTGATGAGCGCATTCAACTTAAACCCTTACAAGAAGAAGAAGTACCTGCAAAGCATCCGGTGACTTTAATTGTGGCAATGCCTCGTCCGAAAGTGTTGCGCCGTCTGATCATGGATGCAGTCACTTTAGGTGTAGAAAAAATCATTCTGCTGCACAGTTATCGCGTGGATAAAAGCTATTGGCAGACACCATTTTTACAGCAGCTCGATCACTATGTGACGTTGGGTTTGGAGCAGGCAGGTGACACCATTGCGCCCAAAATTGAATTGTATAAACGCTTTAAACCCTTTGTGGAGGATGTTTTGCCGAGCATGATCTCCTCGGCCTATCCGGCTTATGTGGCGCACCCTTATGTCGAAGATGTGATGCCTGCAGGGATTCAACATGGATGTACGATCATTATTGGGCCTGAAGGTGGATTTATCCCTTATGAGGTCGATTTGCTCATAAAAAACGGTTGCCAAGCAGTCAGCTTAGGCAACCGAATTATCCGGACAGAAACTGTGATTCCGTACGTTTTAGGGCGATTATTTAGCTGTTGACGCTTCTGTCTCAGCTTGATCACCACGGTAAACTTTCACTTCCTGTACAGGGTACGGAATTGAAATACCATTTTGATTAAATGCTTGGATAACGTGTTCTTGCACTTCACTAATTGAGTTCGCAGTGGTGGTTTCTGTGGTATCTACCCACCAACGGACATTCAGATTGACTGAGAAATCAGCCAAAGCATTTACGTTTACGGTAAACGCAGGTTGGCTCAAGATGGTTGGGTCTTTGTCCAAAATAGCCAAAACAATATTTTTAGCTTTCTGAATGTCATCTTCATAACCAATACCAACAACAAATTCACAACGACGACGTTGATAAGCGGTATTCACCGTTACCGCACTGGTGTAAACCGTCGCGTTTGGAATCACGATACGACGACCATCTGGAGAACGTAGGAAGGTTGCACGGATCTGAATATCTTCAACCGTACCTTCCATGCCTGACACAATAATGTCATCACCGATTTTGAACGGTTCACCGAGGAGAATCAAAATACCTGACAGTAAGTTCTGGAAAATATCTTTAAACGCGAAACCGATTGCGACCGAACCAATCCCTAATGCACTCATGAGCTGACCCGGTGTGAAACCTGGGATCGCAATGACCATTGCAATTAGGAAACCGAAGAACATAATGGCTGAGCTACCCACACGGTTCAGGACCAAAACTAGATTTTGTTTTGAGTAAGAACGGTCAGTGAGCGCTTTACGAACAAAGAATCTAAAGAGTTTAGACAGTAGATAGAAGATCGTAAAAACAATTAATGCGATACAAATATATGGCAGGCGTTCCCAAAATCCATCGACAAATTTATCGATCGTTGAGTATGCGTCATTATATTTAGAGGTATGTTCCAGCACGGTTTGTGCCGTTTTTTCTGTTGCCTCTTGCAAAAGTTGAGTCGTGCCTTGAGTGACATCACTCAAGGCATTTTCTTTTTCAGCCACGAGTTTTCCAAATGTTCCGGTTTTTCGCTATTTTGCCTGAAATTAGTGGCGAAAATAACCCTCATTTACAGGCTTGCGAACAGATGTATCAAAATTCAGACAGGCTCAGATTCGGTCAGTGGCTTAGAAATATTCAGTACCTTGTTGAATGATTTCTGTCGGCGATTCAATTTCACCGCTACCCATCATATACGAGGTGATGCTACCTGTAGCCAAGAGCGACAAGACACTGATTAAAATCATCAACCATGCCAGAATTTTTTCCCAAACGGCAGCAGGGCGTGGCGCGCCGTATTGATTTACGGTCGGTGTGCCTGAGGCCAATAATAAATACAGGATAAAGAATAGATTGATCACGGGGATAAATAAAAGCAGTAGCAACCAACCGGCTTTATTGAGGTCATGCAGTCGACGGACGACAAAGACACAATAGAAATAGATATAGAGAATAATAATTGCCAAATAGGCGAGGCCAGATACCCCGGTGAATATGCCAACAAATTGCTCATTTAACGCCATGGTATTGATGTTAAAAATACCCACGGCAAGGCTTAAAGCGATTATGGCAAAAAAGCTGATGATATTGAGAAAGCCATACCAACCAATCATGCTCAGTCGACCAAAACGTCCATCAGGTTTCAGGGGATTATCCGATGTAGTGGTCGTCTGACGGGAAAAGAAAGAAGAGTCATTGGTGTTCATGATCGGATCAACTCAACGTATATGAAAGAATGAAAAAGCGGAGTGCTGAGTAAAATTACCTTTGCAGTATAGGTTTAATTGAACTGGTCAGATACTGAATTAAAACATGTTTTTGTTGAAATTTTGCTTATAGATGTGCTTTAAATGGGAAAGAATAATACGACCAAAGCATGATTGCTGCGATTAAAAATTAATCGTCATACTGCTGTGATGCAGGAATTATAAAAGTAGAAATGTGGCATGGCATCTCGTGATGAGATGAATCAGATCAAGGAAAATACAATATGAAAGAGATCTATCCAGTACCTGAAAGTTTCAAAAAAACCGCACGCATCAACGAGTCGGAGTACTTTGAGCGTTATCAAAAATCGATTGAACAACCAGATGAGTTTTGGGCGGAGCAAGCGCAAAAGATCGATTGGATCAAACCGTTTACCCAAGTTAAAAATACAAATTTTAAGCAAGATGATTTTAAGATCGAGTGGTTTGCTGACGGTGAATTGAATGTCAGTGCTAACTGTCTCGATCGACATTTAAAAGAACATCCACATAAACCGGCCATTATTTGGGAAGGTGATCATCCTTCACGGCATAAAATTATTTCTTTTGAAGAACTGCATGATGAAACTTGCCGTTTTGCCAATGTGTTAAAAAAACATGGCGTGGGCAAAGGCGACCGTGTGGTGTTGTATATGCCAATGGTGCCCGAAGCGGCAATTGCGATGTTGGCCTGTACCCGAATTGGTGCAGTACATTGCGTGGTTTTTGGCGGTTTCTCACCAGACTCATTGGCAAGTCGTATCGATGACAGTCAGGCGAAAGTCGTGATTACTGCGGATTGTGGGATGCGTGGTGGTAAGCCGATTCCACTCAAAGAAAATGTCGATCTTGCACTCGACATCGAAGGCACATCTTCGGTTCAAAATGTCATTGTGGTGCACCGTACAGGTAACCCGATCGAAATGAAAGCGGATCGTGATTTGTGGTATCACATGGAAATCATGTCAGTTAATGATATTTGTCCACCTGAACCCATGAATGCCGAAGACCCGCTATTTATTTTGTATACATCAGGTTCGACAGGAAAACCGAAAGGTGTATTGCATACCACAGGCGGCTATTTAACCTATGTGAATTGTACCTTCCGTGAAGTTTTTGACCTTAAACAAGATGATGTGTTTTGGTGTACTGCCGATGTTGGTTGGATTACGGGACACTCTTATGTGTTGTATGGGCCATTGTCGAATGGCACCACGACCGTGATGTTTGAAGGGGTGCCGCAATATCCAAGTTGGGCACGTACGGGACATATTGTCGATAAGCACAATGTCACTATTTTATATACGGCACCGACTGCAATTCGCGCCATGATGCGAGAAGGGGATGCCTTTGTCCGAGAAAGTGACCGCAGTAGTCTGCGTTTACTAGGTTCGGTGGGTGAACCGATTAACCCAGAGGCATGGAATTGGTACTACACCGTGGTAGGTGAAAGCCGCTGCCCAGTGGTGGATACATGGTGGCAAACAGAGACGGGTGGTTTCATGATTACGCCATTGCCGGGAGCAACCGATTTAAAACCGGGTTCAGCGACGCGTCCATTCTTTGGTGTACAACCTGCGATTGTCGATGCTGAAGGCAATGAGCTTGAAGGCGCCGTAGAAGGTAACTTGGTGATTAAGGATTCTTGGCCGGGACAAATGCGAACCATTTGGGGGGATCCTGAGCGCTTTATTGAAGCCTATTTCTCCACTTATCCGGGGACGTATTTTACAGGTGATGGCGCACGTCGTGACGAGTCTGGCTATTATTGGATTACGGGTCGTGTGGATGACGTCTTGAACGTTTCAGGGCATCGATTAGGAACGGCTGAAATTGAAAGTGCGCTGGTTGCACATGATGCTGTGGCAGAGTCTGCTGTGGTGGGTATGCCACATGATATTAAAGGGCAAGGGATTTGCGCCTTTGTGACCTTACAAGCAGGGACAGCAGAGACGGATGAGTTACGTCAGGAACTGGTGGCTTGGGTACGCAAAGTCCTTGGACCAGTGGCAACGCCAGATGCATTGCATTGGGCGCCGTCCTTACCGAAAACCCGTTCTGGTAAAATCATGCGCCGTATTTTAAGAAAAATTGCGGCCAATGAATTGGACTCTTTAGGTGATACCTCGACCTTGGCAGAACCTCAAGTGGTTGAACATTTGATTGCTACGGTTTATCCGAAGTCATAAGAACAATTTGAGCGTGAGTGATCACCTTCTGATGAAAGTTCACTATGGCTTATATGAAGGATTATTAAAGCAATAATGAACGTCCTTTCTCCTATAAAAGTTGATTAGGATGAAGGGACGTTCATGATGCATTTTATCCATCCTAAATACGACGTATAAAATGATCAAATTATAAGTCGCCTGAATCTTGGTGACTTAGATTTCATGAGATATAGATTTTACAGATATAGACTGCAGGCATTGAGATAAGCTGAATGCCTCTACTTTGTTAAGCTAAAACGGTAACAGAATAATCAGACAGACATATGAATGCTTCAACTCCATTGACTCAAGATCCGATCGATATTGCCCAAAAACTGGCGGCAGAATTTGCCACGACGGCTGCTCAGCGTGATAAGCAGGGGGGAAATCCCAAAGCTGAACGTGATTTGATTCGTCAAAGTGGTTTACTTGCATTGTCCATTGGACAGCAATACGGTGGACAGGGTGCAGATTGGCAGACGATTTTTAAAACCATTCAAACCATTGCTCAAGTGGATAGCTCATTGGCGCATGTTTATGGTTTCCATCATTTATTAATTGCAACGGTACAGTTGTTCGCGCAGCCAGAGCAATATAGCCCGTGGTTTGAACAGACTGCACGTGAGCATTTATTTTGGGGCAACACCCTAAACCCTTTAGACCGTCGTACTACAGCGACGCAACTGTCTGAACATGAATATGTGTTTCATGGCGATAAAAGTTTTTGTTCGGGTTCCATGGATTCAGACATTTTGCTGTGTTCTGGCTTCAATGAAGATGGAAAATTATTGATCGGGGTGATTCCTACAGCACGTGAAGGCGTCAGTTTTCTCGGCGATTGGGACAATATGGGACAACGTCAAACCGACAGTGGAAGTAGCCATTTTGAACAAGTTAAAATTTCCAAAGATGAATTACTACTGACCCCGGGGCCTTTGAGTACACCGTATTCAAGCTTACGTCCGTTGATTGCACAGTTGATCTTTGTGCATATGTTTTTAGGGGTGGCAGAAGGGGCTTTTGAAACAGCAAAACAGACGGTTCAAAACCAAAAAGCATGGTCAAAATCTTTAGCTGAAAATGCAGTGAATGACCCATTTATTCAAAAGCATTTTGCTGAGTTTTATGTGCAATTAGAAAGTGTACGTTTATTGGCAGATAAAGCGGTTCAGCGTTTGCAATGGGCTTGGGAGATTGGTGAAGCTTTAACGGCGGAACAACGTGGAGAAGTTTCTATTGCGATTGCAACAGCCAAAATTGCGGCCACCAATAGTGCGCTGTACATTACGCAAAATATTTTCCAAGTGATGGGCGCACGTGCCACAACTGCCAAACTAAATTTAGATCGCTTCTGGCGCAATGTACGTACCCAGACCTTACACGATCCGATTGATTATAAATATCAGGAGGTCGGTGAATGGGTGCTCACAGCGAAAGTGCCAGATCCAAGTTTTTATTCTTAAACGTATATTGCACATGAGCCAATAAAAAGCCTCCGTTTTGGAGGTTTTTTTGCAATGTGCTGTCAGTCGATTTAACGCTGATGAATATTTTCTAAGGTATCAACTAAGGTTCGCGTTGTTTGATCAATCTCATAATTCACGGCATCACCGACTTGGACATCTTTCCATGTAGTGAGGCGCAGTGTTTCAGGAATAAGATCGATTGAAATTTCACTATTGGCACGATCAACACGGTTCACAGTCAAACTACAACCATTGAGCCCAATAAAACCTTTGAGAAAGAAATATTTAATATTGCCTGCTGGAATGTGAATATCGAGATGAAAGGTATCCCCGCGATGTTCTAAGTTTTTGATCGTGGCGGTACCTTCGATATGACCATATAGATTGTGACCACCATTTTCTGCTCCAACTTTGGCTGAGCGTTCGACATTGACCTCATCACCGGCCTTGAGCGCTTTTAACGTGGTGAGTTGATTGGTCAATTCAGAAACATCAAAATGTACTTGGTTGGCTGCCAAATCAATATGTGTGGCCGTTAAACACACGCCATTAATCGCTACACTTGCCCCGATAAAGACATCATGAAAAAAATTCTGATGATTTGAAATCACCAAGGTTGTGAAGCCATTACCTTGACGAATCTCTAAGACTTTTTCTAAACCTTGCACGATGCCTGTATACATGGGAGCGTCTCTAAAATGATTTGCGTTTTCTGTATTGTAGGGACAAAACGAACGCTCGGCTATGCCTTAGAGTGACCATTTCAGTACAGCATTTTGATCTGTCGCAGTTCGATTTTGGCAATGGCCTACAATGCTCGGAATGTTTCAATTGCCGCTAGGCGAGACTGTTTTAAGTCAACGATCGGCTGAGGGTAGTTCAATTCCAATTGAGGATTTTTGGCAAAGGGTTGGTGAATTTGCTTTGCATCCAAATCTGCCAGCTCAGGTAGCCATTGACGTAGATAATCTCCGTTCGGATCAAATTTCTGAGATTGGCTGATCGGGTTAAAAATCCGAAAATAAGGTACAGCATCTGTACCCGTCGAGGCGCACCATTGCCAACCGCCATTATTGGCCGCTAAGTCGCCATCGACAAGGTGCTGCATAAACCATTGCTCCCCCAACCGCCAATCGATCAGTAGGTTCTTACTAAGGAACATGGCACAAATCATCCGCACCCGATTATGCATCCAACCCGTAGCCAGTAGTTGACGCATCCCTGCATCGACGATCGGAATGCCCGTCTGGCCGTATTGCCACGCAGCAAAGTCTTGTGGTGCATGGCGCCATTTTATTTTTAAGGTTTTGGTTTGAAACGGCTGGTGCTGAGAAACTTGCGGGTAGTCAAATAAAATGTGCTGGTAAAATTCACGCCAAAGCAGCTCATCGAGCCAAGTTTGTTGTCCTCTGTGGTCGATCTGGAAATAGCCGCCTTGTTCACGAAACAGGGCTTGCAGACATTGGCGAATAGACAAGATGCCCAAGTTTAAATACATGCCAATTCGACTGGTTCCATTGAGCGCAGGAAAGTCCCGATCATCAGCATAACGATGCAGATGTTGTTCAATAAATTCATCTAAGCACTGTATTGCGTGATCTTCTCCAATCGGCCAAAGCTCGATTTGAGCAGCTAACAGCGATGTGGGATAAAAAGGACGTAAATCAAATTGATTTTGCCACAGCGGATGCGGTTCGAGAGCCGCTTGGGCTTCAATAGCGGGATAACAAGTAGGCAGACTGATGCTTAATTTTTCGTAGCAATTTTTCTTAAATGCACCGAAAACTTGATAAGGATGTCCAGATTGATTGCGAATACTGCCAACAGGAAACAGGGTGCGGTCATGGTACAGCTCAACAGAGATGTGCTGCTGTTCTAATAACTGTTGTACTTCGCGATCTCGTTTAAGCTCATTCACACCATGTTCAATATGTGCATGAACAGTGTGTATATTGAGCTGAGTGCATAGGGTTAATAGCTCATTGGCGATGTCTGACCAATGGGGAATATGCTGAATAATCAGTGGAATATTTAGTTCAGCCAATTGCTGTCGCAAAAGTTCCAGTTGGGCAAGATAGCGATGGATTTTAATGGGGGCATCGTCATGCCTTGTCCATTGTTCAGGAGAAAGCGCAATAAAGGCAATCGTTGGACCAGACTGTGTCGCCTGCCACAGTGCGCTATGGTCATGTCGTCTTAAATCTTGTCGAAACCAAACAAGTTGCATGTTTATTGCCTCGTTTTGTTGGAAATATCACCAGAATTACGGGGGTATCTATTGGTAATGAAATTATCTAAAAAATCGATTTCTATAAAAAAACCATATAATATCTATGGTTTAACTTAACCGATTGCGCACAATGCTGTCAGCTTAAGCGTACAAGCAACGAAGTTTTTGACGCTAGGCGCACTTTTAAATTTTACCTAAGATGAACTCATACAGGAACAGGATGTTCCGGAACATAAAACAATAAAAAAGTGTTCACCATCAGGACTGTGAAGCAAGACAGGAGTCATGCTTAAGTATCCATATAGAAAAAGCCCGACAGGATGTCGGGCTTTTTCTTTGTCTACAGGTCAGCTCATTTTCTAGAATCAGAGCATGTCTTTAAATGGTACTCGAGATAAAAAATCCCCTAAGCCGAGCCTTAGGGGAGGAAAGTGAAGTGAGCCGATTGTGATTATTATGCTGATTACATGAGCTGTGACTCCATCAACAATTATGCTGATTTAGCCTGCACAACTTGCTGCTGTTGAGCTTCCAGTTCACGAACCAGTGGCAACACTTTTTCGCCAAAGTATTCCACTTCTTCAATGAAGTGGAGAAAACCTGAGAGAACCAAATCGACACCTACACTTTTGAGTTCCACAATGCGTTCGGCAATTTGTTGTGGCGTGCCAATCAGATTGGTTTTAAAGCCGTCGTTATATTGAACCAAATCTTCAAAAGTAGATTTTGCCCAGTTACCTTCGCCTTCTTTTGTGGATGCACCTGCTTCACGAGTTGCATCGCCAAAGGCATTGACCGCTTCAGTATTGGCATTGTCGATAATAGCTTGAAGCACCGCTTGGGCTTCTTCCTCAGTATCTCGGGCAATGATGAAGGCATTCACCCCGATTTTGACCTGATGGTTATTGGCCTTGGCTTTTTCACGAATATCATCGATCTGCTTTTTCAACTCAGCAGGGGTATTGCCGTTGGTGAAGTACCAATCGGAAACACGTGATGCCATGTCACGTGCTGCACGTGAACTGCCACCTTGGAAGATTTCAATATGCGGTTTTTGCACCGGTTTCGGAGATAGAGTGTAGTCTTTAAATTGATAGTATTTACCATCAAAACTAAAGTTATCCTGCGTCCAAACACCTTTTAGGTTACGAATGAACTCTTCAGAGCGCGCATAGCGTTGATCATGCTCGGGCCATTCTTCACCAATCGCATCAAACTCACCACGGAACCAGCCACTCACGACATTAATCGCAATACGGCCATTGGTAAGATGATCGATGGTCGACAATTGTTTCGCAGCCAGAGCCGGTTTCCAAGGGCCGGGTAAAATCGCTGCAATGACTTTGAGCTTTTCAGTTTTGGCCAAAATACCATGACTGAAGCTAACTGATTCGTGTTGATTTTCCGCGTTATAGCCTGCGGTAAAACGAATTTGAGTCAGCGCATAATCAAAGCCACTTTTTTCTGCAGCTTGTGCCAAACGCACGTTATAGTCATAGCTCCAATCGGTACGCTGTTCAATATTACTGACCACCAAACCACCACTGACGTTTGGTACCCAATACGCAAATGTAATGTTTTTTTCTTGTACTGACATTTTGCAAACCCTCGGGATCGAATTGTTATGCTGTGGTGTTTAGGCCACTTGCGTTTTTGGCTTTTTACTATGCAGTCGAGCTTCAGCAGCATCCAAACTTGGAACGGCTGCAGAAGGAAGGACTTCTTCTTGCTCGATTTGCTTATTAATGCCCAAGTTTTGGTTGGCTTGTTGAGACTTGGCTTTCACCACTTCAGCACGCTGACCTTTGGCTGGAGCCCATTCCAAAATCGGCAGCGCACGTGCTACAGCTAAAGTAATGCGGTCACGGAGTAATTCACTATGAATGGTGTATTCAGGGGTGAAATCACGATCTGTTGCATAGACCCCAATCGGTAATGTTTGCGCTTGAAAGAAACTGAACAATGGACGCAGTTGATGTTCAAGCACTAAGGCATGGCGTTCAGAACCACCCGAAGCTGCAAGCAAGACAGGAACATCGACCAATGCAGTTTGTTCGACAAAGTCAAAGAAGTGTTTAAACAGACCTGTAAATGAAGCACGGTAAACTGGCGTTCCAACAATCAGTGCATCAGCAGCTTCAACGGCAGCAAGGTCATCTTGTACACGTTGTGGCAATTGGTTACGGTAAATCGCACCACCTAATAAATTGCCAATTTCGCTAAACTTAATAAAATGCACATTGATTGGAGTCGCATCACCGAGCTCATCAACAATAGCTTGTACCAAAGCTTCGGTTTTAGATGGATTGTTTAGGCCACCTGATACAGCAACAATATTCAGGGGTTTTTGTAGATTAACTTGAGACATTTTTTAAACCTAAAAGTGTGGTTTCTCGGAATGCCTTTTATTAATCCCGATGGGTGGATCACTGTAAAATAACGAAAATCAGAAAAGTTATCTGATTTTTAGATATGTTGGAAAAACCACAAGATTCGTGAAATTTCAAATTTTAAACTGTTGATATTTCAACATATAATGCTTAGATATAAGCATTTTTACTGTGTTGATAAAATTTATATGAAAATATGATTAGATTTAAAGATTTATAGAAAATGCGAAAAAAAGACGCATTTTAGGTGAAAATCTACATTTTAAATGCAAAAAAATAAGTTCTTGCATATCCTTCACATAGCATGTGTGGTTAGAATAGGGTCATTGTGCACAAGATCTCTCACGTTGCTTATGAATATTTTAATCGTTGATGATCACCCGCTGTTTCGTCATGCTTTAATTCAGGCGGTTCGTTATAGTTTGCCTCAGGCGCAAATTCATGAGACTGCAGCAGTCAATGAATGCTATGAACGTCTTGAAAATGGCCCTGAGCCTGATCTTGTGTTATTGGATTTAAACTTGCCGGGTGCTTCAGGCTTTTCTGCCTTGGTGCATATTCGCGCACAATATCCATCGATTCCAATCATTGTGGTCTCTGCGCATGAAGAAGCGTCGATTATCCAACGTGCAATTGCACATGGTGCGATGGGTTATATTCCAAAATCTGCGCATCCAAGTCACATTGGTGAAGCGATTCGTCAAGTCTTAGAAGGCGAGATTTGGTTGCCACCAAATTTACCTGCCAATATGAACTTTGACCCACGTGCTGCAGATGAAACGGCATTGGCAGAACGTATTCAGTCTTTAACACCGCAACAATTCCGCGTGTTAATGATGGTGGCAGAAGGTTTGTTGAATAAGCAAATTGCCTATGAGTTGGATGTGTCTGAAGCAACCATCAAAGCACATGTGACGGCGATTTTCCGTAAGTTGGGCGTACAAAACCGAACTCAAGCTGTTTTGGCAATTAATGCATTGAATATTGAAGAAAAGAAAATTTAAGGATTTTTTCAAAAAAAAAGACCTCCACGATGGAGGTCTTTTTTTATGCTGTTTAAGCGCTAATGCTGGCGCTGAATCATTTCGGTGTAAATGCTGTTAGGTCTTTACATGCGGTTTAAAAGCAATAGAGCAATGCAACTTAACAATGACTTAAACAAACCACTTCAACTTAAGCAATATAGTCTTGCTTAGGCGTCAGATCGGTACAGTACAAAGGGTTGAGCGCACATTGCAATTCATCAATTTGTTCATCGGTCACATAGCCGCGCGCTTTGAGATAATCCGCGACACGGTCATCACGTAAACTCAAAAAGGCAGCGTCATAAACGCCCAAATCCACAAATAGGGCTGCAGTTTCTAAACTGTTAAAACGGTCCAGATAGACATCATTGTCATACATCAGGAAGATATGGTCTTGCTTGGAGTTGGCATCGACATTTAAACGTTGAGCCAATTCAAATGGTGCTGTTTTAATAAACAGTAAATCGGATAATTCATCAAACTGTGTTTTATCCAGCTGGTTTTGGTCGGTTTTGACTTTACCAAGCCACGCTTTAAATACCAAAACCGCACCACCACGCAGTAGCATGCTCCAAATCTGATGACGGGTGTCCAAACCTAAGCTATTGGATTCTGCTTCTAAATTTTGCAGCAGTAGATCTTCTTGTTCTGCCAGTCGATCGAATAAGCCAAGGCCTTGGGGTTTGTAAGCATTCGGTGCAAAGACATCAAAATTCAGTTCGTCAAATACCTGTAACGCAAGAGGAACGGCACTGCGATAGAGTGTTTCCAACGCTTCGACTTGCACATCACTTAATTTGCTGAACTTAAATAATTGACGCCAGTCGATCTCTGGCAAAATGGCATTGGCACCATACTGACGATGAAACTGTAGATTTTGATCAAAACCATGCGGCATTGTTTCTGAAATATTCACAAGATCACTCCTAATATGCGGGGGAGATCAGCTTCTCAAGTGTTGAGTTATGACGCTTCTTGAATTGGCTTGAAACTGATCAACTTCTTATGAATATTTTTAAAACGAACGGCGGCAGCTAAATATAAGACTAAAGTTTTAGTTTTTATTTTTGCTTGTAAAAATCTGATTTAAATCAAATATATTTTTAATTGTAACTAAGTGTACAAGTGTTCACTCATGCATTCGATATCTTTTGCCATAGGCAATCAAAATTTGATATTTATGGCTAATAAATAGACGAAATATCGGGGCTATTTTGAATGATCTTGCCGCTGAGACAAATTTTTTTGCCAGTTAGGTAAGTTTAAGTAAAAGTAAGGTAAACAAAAGCCCATTTCATGTGAATGAAATGGGCTACTTTTCACAGAGCGATGTCCTGTAACAGCGCTACTGATTTGAAATCTTCAAACCAGATAACCATGAACGGAGTGAAGCCGGTTTCAACGGTTTTTTCAGTAAGACGATGTTTAACTCTTTTAGACGTTGCGGTAGTTCAGGATCAGAATCTGCGGTAATCAGCGCCACAGGGACATTTTCCTGACGGTTATCTAAAATAAAATCGAGACCGATCTTGTTGTTATTCAAATGTTGGTCAACCAACCAAACTTGAATATTCTCTTGTTGAATCAACTCCATGGCCTGTTCAGGTTCAGTGGCCTTAAAGACTTGATAGCCCCATTTGGTCAGTAAGGTCGACATACCTTCCAAAATCGTGTCATCATTGTCTAAGCACAGAATCTTATAGGCTTTGGTTTTCAGCGGAACCGCTTGGGTCGGTGCAGCGACCACTTTTGGCGCAGCGACCACCGGCACTTCAATCATAAAGCACGAACCATGACCAAGTTCTGAGAACACATGCACAGGATAGTCAAGTAGGCTGGTCATCCGTTGTACGATGGCTAAACCTAAACCTAGACCCTGTTCGCCCCATGGAGAGGTGTGTCCACAGCGTTCGAACTCTTGGAACAACTTAATGCGCTGTTCTTCCGCGATCCCAGGACCTGTATCCCAAACGCCAATACGAATATGCCCCGGACGTGCTGAACGCAGCACACCCACCACAACACGACCACGCGCTGTATAGCGTAGGGCATTGCTAACGAAGTTTTGGATAATACGACGAATCCACTGTGGGTCGGTGTCAATCCAGAACTGAGCATCGTGTACGGTCAGTTTGATATTACGCTGTGCTGCAATCGATTTAAATTGCAGTTCAAGATCACTGAGTAAGTCATGTAGTGGATAAGGCTGACGTTTCGGCTGAATGGTTCCACCTTCGAGTCGTGCAATGTCCAAGAGGGCAGAGAGCATACTTTCCGCACCATGCAATGCACGATCTAGTTGCTGAAGCGTTTTACGATCATCATCATTTTGTACGCTTTGCTCGAGGGCGGTACTAAACAGACGCGCAGCATGCATCGGTTGCAATAAGTCATGGCTTGCAGCAGCAATAAAGCGGCTTTTCGACATATTGGCTTTATCGGCTTGCTCACGTGCCAATTGTTGTTCAGACAGGGCGTCTGCCAACTGTTGGGTACGATCTTGCACACGGCCTTCAAGCAAGGCTTCATTTTCACGGAAAGCGGTAATATCGGCAAAGGTCGTCACGAAACCGCCGCCTTCGATCGGATTACCACGCATCTGAATTACACGGCCATCTTTACGAATCCGTTCAAATTCGTGTGCGCTGCCGACTTGCATCCAATGCATGCGTTTACGCACATGTTCCTCGACTGAACCGGGACCACATTCGCCGCGTTCAGCGTTATAACGAATCAAGTCTGAAATTGGGCAACCGACATAGACAATGTCTTTTGGATAATCAAACAGTTTGAGGTATTGATTGTTCCATGCCACCAAACACATATTTTCATCAACCACAGACACACCTTGAGTCATATGGTCGATCATGGTCATGATCAGGTTTTGGTTAAAGCGCTGCCACTGTGAGGCTTGGTCAAGAATATTGGCGACCTGACCGAGTGCTAAACCATTATTAACCATGGCTGTGGTGAGTAAGGTACGGGCGGATGCCGCACCGATGGTGCCTGCAAGATACTGTTCGGTAAAACGCCACCACATGCCGTTGGCGCTGCTATTTTCATTCAAAACGACATTGTTTTGTGCGCAGAACTGGTTGAAGGCACGCATGGTTGGGCCTTCACCGGTAATACGTTTTGCCAAGGTAATCAAATCACCTACTTTTAGACGCGCCACATCGTGGTGAATATAGCTGATGTCGTTTGATGTACTTTGAGCAGGGAGCGGCTTGGTTTCATAATAAAAGAAACTTTCGGCCTGAATTTGCTCGGCAACACTTGGACGGAAGACGCGGGAAATCCAAATATAGAGGGTGATATTTAAACCGAGCGCCCAAACTACGCCATGGGTAAGTGGATCGAAAGATTCAAACCCTAACAGTGCTTCAGGACGTAACCAACTCAAGCCTAGCGGACCCTGACTTAAAAGATTTTCGGTAAATGTTTTAAATTGTTCAGGTAAGCTACGCAATACGGTTGGTAATAACAGGGTATAAGCCCACATGCCAAAACCGACCAACAGACCCGCATATACACCTTGCTTACTTCCGCCACGCCAATACAAACCACCAATTAGCGCCGGTGCAAACTGTGCCACAGCACTGAAGGCCAATAGGCCAAATACTGATAATTGGTCAATGTCATTGAAGAAATGGAAGAACAAGAAGCCCAATAACATGACCGCTAAAATACACACACGACGTGTGAATTTCAGTACGAGTGGTAGGCGTTTGTCATGACGTGACAATAAGCGTGTACGCCACAGTGCAGGCATGATCAAGTCATTACTGAGCATAATCGACAAGGCCACTGAAGACACCAACAGCATACCTGTCGAAGCTGAAAACCCGCCGAGAAAGGCAAGTAAGGTCAACCAGTCTTGGTTATAACTCAAAGGTAGTGAGAGCACAGCAACATCGGGGATTGCCAAGTAGGCAGGTGCTGCATGCAGCGCCCAACTGGCAATCGGGATGATCGCGATAATGGTTAAAATCAGATAAATGGCAAACCAACGACGAGCACCACGGATATGCTTTTCATCACGTAGTTCAACCACCGCGACATGGAACTGACGTGGTAGACAAATAATCGCTAAAGCAGCCAATAATGTTTGAATCCAAAAGCTTTCTGGCACACCTTTGAGCTGGACATCTTTAAATGTACTGCTAATGTCATGGCTGATTTGCGCCATGTTTTCAGGTGATTCAAAAACAAAGAAAAATGCGACTGCAAGTAGTGCAAACAGCTTGACGAAAGACTCAAATGCCACAGCCAACATTAAGCCGCCGTGCTGTTCAGTATTGGCAATCTGTCGTGTCCCAAACATCATGGCCAAAATCGCCAATACACCGGTCAAAAACAGCACACTATTGGTGGTACCTGTCAGACCAGCGGTCGGTTCTAAAATGACCGTTGCACTTAAGGCAATCGCACGTAGCTGCAAGGCTAAATAGGGAATAATGGCAATTACGGCAAGGATCGTGACCAGTGATGCTAAGGGGCCACTTTTACCATATCGTGCTGCTACAAAGTCGGCAATCGATGAAATGGCATGATGCTGACGGACACGCCCTAAACGTCGCCAAATATCATAGCCGAGCGCAACAAATAGCAGCGGTCCCAGATAAATTGGCAGGAAAATAATGCCCTCACGAACGGCGGCACCTGTTGCGCCATAAAATGTCCAAGATGAACAATACACCCCTAAAGTTAGGCTAAAGAGAAGCATTCTGCCGCGAGTACTGAGCCTGCTGGCATGCTTTTCACCAAAGAATGCACATACAAAGAGTAATGCGATGTAAAGGGCCAATACCCCGACGATAAGCCAACTATTCATAAAGCCTGCAGCATATTAATTCTCGCTTAATGATAACGCATCCATAGGCTTAGGGAGGTTATTGCTCAAAATTTAACGACCAAAGTCTAAATTACAAGAGATAAGGAACATTGGTAAGTTTAGCTTCGAAATAATTCGAATTAGAAAATTGCGCGCCAAGGTTCGGCGTAAGGAGAATATTATGGATGAGAGACAGGTAGAACAAATTCTACAGAATCCAAAATTTAAGGAAATGGTCAGCCGTAAAAGTAAGTTGAGCTGGACTTTGACGATCATCATGTTGGTGGTCTATGTCGGCTTTATGCTCCTTGTGGGCTATAACAAAGAGTTCTTGATGCAATCCGTGAGTGGTGGTGTGACCACGATTGGTATGCCATTAGGTCTAAGCATTATCGTATTGTCATTCTTACTGTGTGGTGTTTATTCGTATATTGCAAACAACAAGTTGGATGCATTAAACGCAGAAGCAATGCGTGAAGTAGAAGCAATTACTCAAGAAAAAGGACCGCACTAAGATGAAATGGAATTCATTGAAAGCAATAGTATTAGCGGCTCCTGCTCTGCTCATGTCAAGCATGGCAATGGCTGGGCCAGATTTAGGTGAAGCACAGCAACAAGCAACCAACTGGCATGCGATTATCATGTTCGCAATTTTTGTTGGCTTGACTTTGTTTATTACCAAATGGGCAGCGAAACAAACCACCAACACAGCTGACTTCTATACAGCGGGTGGTGGTATTTCGGGTTTCCAAAATGGTTTAGCGATTGCCGGTGACTATATGTCAGCAGCATCGTTCCTCGGTATTTCCGCAATGGTATTCAGTTCAGGCTTTGACGGCTTGCTGTATTCATTGGGCTTTATGGTGGGTTGGCCAATCGTATTGTTCTTGGTGGCTGAGCGTCTGCGTAACTTAGGTAAGTTCAACTTATCTGACGTGGTGTCATTCCGTCTGGCTGAGAAACCTGTCCGTACCCTTGCAGCAGTAAGCTCGCTTGTGGTTGTAGCGTTCTACCTGATTGCACAGATGGTGGGTGCAGGTCAGTTGATTAAACTACTATTCGGTTTGAACTACAACATTGCGGTTGTGATCGTTGGTCTACTGATGATGGCTTATGTAATCTTCGGTGGTATGTTGGCAACAACTTGGGTACAGATCATTAAAGCAGTGATGCTACTTTCTGGCGCAAGCTTCATGGCATTCATGGTCATGAAAGGCGTGGGCTTCAGCTTCTCTGAAATGTTCACTCAATCGATCCAAGTTTTCTCTAAAGTACATGATGTATCCTTAACTGAAGCTGCAAACATTATGGGGCCGGGTAAACTTGCAGCCAACCCAATTGATGCGATCTCTCTAGGTCTTGCATTGATGTTCGGTACAGCAGGTCTTCCACACATTTTGATGCGTTTCTTTACTGTAAAAGATGCAAAAGAAGCACGTAAATCAGTAGTTGTTGCTACAGGTTTTATTGGTTACTTCTACCTATTAACTTTCATCATCGGTTTTGGTGCGATCCTTTATGTATCGAACAACCCACAATTTCTTGATGTAGCGAAAATGGCTGTAACTGGCAAGTTAGAACTTGTTGGTGGTAACAACATGGCAGCGGTTCACTTGTCTGATGCATTGGGCGGTGACTTGTTCATGGGCTTCATTTCAGCGGTAGCATTCGCAACAATTCTTGCAGTAGTTGCAGGTCTAACGTTGTCTGGTGCTTCAGCAATTTCACATGACTTGTATGCAAACGTATTCAAGAAAGGTCAAACTACACCTGAATCTGAACTTCGTATGTCTAAAATCGCGACTTTAGGTCTTGCGATCTTCGCAATGATTTTAGGTATCTTGTTCGAGAAACAAAACGTTGCATTCATGGTCGGTCTTGCATTCTCTGTAGCTGCATGTGCAAACTTCCCAGTGCTTGTATTGTCGATGTTCTGGAAAGGTTTAACGACGCGTGGTGCGGTGATTGGTGGTGTGGTTGGTCTAGCAACTGCCGTGATTTTAATTGTATTGTCTAAAGCAGTTTGGGTAGATACATTCGCAATCTCTGAAACACCAATTAACCCATTCAATGGTCCTGCTATCTTTGCAATGCCATTGGCATTCATCTGCTGCTGGTTGTTCTCTGTGACTGATAATTCAGCACAAGCACAAGCTGAGCGTAAAGCATTCGATGCACAGTATGTACGTTCACAAACTGGTATTGGTATCTCCGGTGCTTCAGATCACTAATCTGAATCGCCTAAAAAGCCCCTAATAAGGGGCTTTTTTTATATTTGAGTGAATGATATGAAACAGTGGTTTGTGGACAAATCTCTGTCCTATTTGCGTGTATAATTTTCTCCATTGATCGACATTTTCCAATGGCCTTGATCATCTTGATAAGGCGAGCGCTGAATGGTGAATTGTTGAGAGAAATTATCCTGACCGATGCTAAAGCTCTGATCACTAAAACTGCTCAAATGGGCTTTTATTCGCGACTGTTCAGCACCACTGAAGGTTTGGTTGGCAATACTTTTTTCAGTATGTTCTTGATGGTAATACGTCACTTCGCCCGACGATTTGATCACTAATTCACTGTGGTTGTTTTGCCAAGTCCCCACATAATTTTCATGGCCTTTGAGGAGCGGACTGTTTTGTGTACAGGCAGAGAGCATGAGCAGACAGAGGGGTGCAAATACGAGATGTTTTTTCATAATGAAATCTACCACGTAGGAGATTCCTTTGAATATGTGCCTGAAAACTGAAACTTACAGTAGGTTTTTTGAACCTCTTTGGTAATAAGAAACCCAGCTAGAACAGTGCTCATATGGATGCTTTTTTAGATTAAGATCAACAAATTTTTGCAATAAAAAAAACTCACTTCGTGCTAATTTAAAATCAATCAGTTGATGATGCTTCAGATCGATCATTTCAGCGCATGAAAAAAATATAGAGATTGAAAATAATGCAAGGTTTTGTAGATTTTTGGAAAAGCTTTAGACTTTTACCCTCAGCATGGCTGTTACTGGTGCAGTTTCTGATCTTGGTTTTAACCGCGATTACCCGAGAAAGTCTGTCTTTTCGTGCGCTAATTTGGGTACTTGGGGTGTCGGTACTATTGATCATTGCCAAAGTGATTCGCCAAACTCCAATGTTTACGATTCTAGGACTGAGTTTTGTTGGCTGCGCCGTATTGTTTTCTACTTTGATTATGCTCGGTGTAAATCATCCCAATATTCAAATTATTGCGCATGGTTTTGAAGCATGCGCATATTTTAGTGCAGCCTATGGCTTATTACGCTATATGTTTGCCGATCGTTATTTAACCAAAGATGAACTTTTTGCAGCAGGGGCAGTATTTACCCTCATCGCATGGGGTTTTGCTTTTCTCTATAGTATTTGTCAGCTGATTTATCCGGATAGTTTTGTAAATCCTGCAGAGCTGGGTATGCAGTCGTGGTTAGATTTACTATTTTTAAGTTTTAGTTTGCAGTCTGCAACGGGCTTGTCAGATCTCATGCCTGTGAGTGCGCCAGCACGGGTGTTGGCTATGCTTCAAATGTTTTGTGGAGTGATGTATTTGGCTCTCATCGTTTCACGCTTAATTGCTTTGCAGTATATTGCCCATTTACCGGAACGCCATGAGCCCAAAGACAAATAATGGCAGGATAAAAAAAGGACGCAAATGCGTCCTTTTTGGTATTCAATATCTAATATGAATTAGAAACGGAATTTAGCGTTTACGCCAACAGTTTGAGTGTCAAGCGCAACTTCTTCAGCATTAGCATTTACATAGCTAGCACCAACTGCAACAGCAGGAGTGATGAAGTAGTTTACGTTCGCGCCCCAAGCTGAGTCTGGAGTACCAGCAAAGCTAGATTCAGCGTAAGAAGCACCAACGCTTAATTTAGGAGTTACGAAAAGATCAGTTTTGAATTGGTAAGCAGTGTCATCACCGTAGATGATGCCTGATTCGAAACCAATTGCCATGTTAGTGTCGTCGATTGCGCCAACATATTTAGCACGTGCAGTGATAGCGTCTTGGTCTTGATCGATAGTCGCAGCTTCAGCAACAGCTTTAGCAACACCGTTACCCATAACGTTGAACGCGTCAACAGCAGCTTGGTCAGCAACGCTAGTGTAACCAACAGCAACTAAGAAGTTTTGAGTTGGAAGCGCACCAACTTCTAATGCATAACGGTCGCCGTTGTCATCAGTGTTGTTTGCATTTTTGCTGTCAAGGATAGTGTGGCTGTAAGACGCGCTTGCATATACAGGAACAACTTTAGTTGGAACATAAGCTTCAGCTTTAGCACCGAAGTTATGAGCAATTACGTCAGTACCTTTTGAACCAACTTCACCATAGTTGTAAGCAACAGATACGTTAGAAGCTTGGTTTAAGAATGCAGCTTCTGCTAAAGGACCTTTTGTAGAGTCAACATTTTTGAAGTAGTAAGTACCTTGAACACCACCAATGAAATCTTTGTCATTTGCAGTTGTGTCGATGTATTCTGCTTGGCCTTGAACTTCAAATTGGTAAGCTTGAGCACCGGTCATGGCTAATAATAAAGCAGTGGCTAAACCGAGTTTTTTCATGATTTTCTACCAGTTGTTACAAATGGATTAAACATTGAGCATTGTATTGTAACAATATATTAAGTCAATGATCCTAAAGGTTATTATTCAGTCTCTGACTCAGATCTTTATTTCATAATAAGAAATTCAGTTTTTACTCTAACTAATAAGTCACTGAAAAAAAATCATTGAGAACAATTAAGTAAGTTTGATTAAATTCTTAATTAAAAAAATACACTTGAAAAAATACACAACTTTTCAATCTAAAATAACAATTATTATTGTTATTTTAATTCAAAATAACATTTATTGTAGTGGGTAAATTCTAACGCTTTTCACGCATTTGAGGTAATAAATCGGGACTTTGACTGCTGAATTGTTGGGCTAAAACCACTTATTTGTATATTAAATAGACATTTTTGTTTTAAGTTTGAGGGATATGTCACTTAAATATGTGTCTTTGTGATATTTTTAATATCCTAGTGAAATACTTGGCTTTACATCAGGTTTTATTTGATTCATAATTTGCCAATCGAGTCGTCACACGGTTTAAAAGTGTGACTTTGACCCTGATTCTCCATTATTGTTTTTTATTCGCCCAGCTTTCCCCAAGGTTGGGCTTTTTTTTATTCAAAAATGCAACTTTATATTAAAGATAAAATATAGAGCAAATATCTCGTAGAAATAAATGCACTTTTATGGTGCGTTAATAATTCTATTTATCTTTCAATTAAAATGATGTAGACAAAAAAAATCCTGATTTTCAAGGAAAATCAGGATTTTTTAGCCAAAATTTTCGGGAAACTAAAATATTCTGCTGAGGAAGAAATCTAGTGTGCCCTAATACGGTGCATTCTGCACCAATTTATTGCAATTGTAAATATTTATTTAAACAAGTTAATAAAAAATATTTCGTTTTGAAATATGCTGCTGTTTTTTAGCAAATTATCTCGTTCTAAAGTGATAAAAATGTGACAGATTAAGCACATTTATATAGAATTTAGAGCTATAAATGTTCACTTTACAAATTAATAAATTATTGGTCATTAATTTAAATATTCCCGCGTTTAGTTGAGAAGTGGGTTGGGGTATGCAACAAGTGTGGGGCATAAAATAGATGGAAACATTACGAACAGAGCATATTAGTAAGCGCTTGCAACTTGCGATGCTAGTAATCGTCTTGTCTATCGTATTTATCAGTGTTCCATTGATTGTGAGCAGCAATCAACATTACCTCAAAAGTGCCGAAGCGCTGAAAGAAATTCAGATGCTGAAAATGGTGGCAGATTTAACCAACCAAATTTCCCGTGAACGTGCGCCAGCTAACAGTGCAATGTCGAGTCAAGGTGAACAGCGCGAGCAAAAAATTATTGAGTTGGCTGAATATCGTCAAGGCGTTGATCGGCAATATCAAGATACACTGAAAGTTTTAAAAGAAACGGGCTTTGCACCGATCGCCCAGCAGTTAGAGTCCAATTTATATCCATATTTGTTGCAGGGTCGCAAAACGGTCGATCAATATATTGCGCTGCCGACACAACAGCGTGAAGCTAAAAAATTGGATTATGCCATTTTGGCGATGTTCCAAGCTTGGGATCAAAGCTATATTGCCATGCAGAAATTGGTCAATCATTCACATGGTAAAGATACCCGTGTATCGAATTATTACACGCTGATTTTATTACTGGCAGAATTACGTGATCAGGCGGGAAGAGTCGCATCAAATATTATGGCTGCGGTATCATTTCAACAGGAAATTCCAGAGCAAAATTTAGCGCGGAGTTTACAAACCCAGCGTCAAACACGCTATCTATGGGAATTGATCAATGTCGTGCAGTCTGAACATGACAAAACTCCCGAGTTTAAACAGTTACATCATGCGGTAAGGACGGAATTTTTAGATAAAGGTTTGCCAATTATTGATGGTTTGACTCAAAAAAGTCTTCAACATCAGCGTTATCACATGGATGGCACCCAGCTCACTGATGCAATGGTCAATAAATTTGTCACAGTGGTGGAATTGCAAAGTTATATTTTAGATTACAGTCTCAAAGTAGCTGCGGATGAACAACGTGAAGCGCGAAATAAATTGATTTTCACGCTTTTTGTCTCGCTCGTGTCATTACTGACTGCATTATTAACGATGTTCTATGCCAAGAAATGGGTGTTTGAACCTTTAATTCGTGCTCGTAATCAGTTATTTAAACTGGCTCGGCACCGAATGGATCAAGGCGTGATTGAACCTGCCAAAGTAGGTTATCTCAGTTTATTTGATGCCATTCAGCATATTGAAAACATGCTGGAACAGCGTGATGCCTTTGAATTTCAGCTTAAACATATTGCCAATACTGACTCACTCACCAATGTCGCCAATCGTTTTGCCTTAGATGAATATATTAAATTTCGCGACAGCCAAAATTCAGGCTTTTTACATACAGCACTGATCGTGATTGATATTGATCACTTTAAACAGGTGAATGATCGCTATGGGCATATTGTCGGCGATTTGGTGATTCAACATGTTGCCAATCAATTACGAAAACATATTCGTTCATCCGACTTGGTGGTGCGATATGGAGGAGATGAGTTTTTAGTCCTGATCGAGGGGATTAATATGCTCAAAGCCCAACACATTGCCGAAACTATACGGCACGATATTCAGCATGTGAATTTCAATTTGGCAGAGGACGAAGCCGATCTCATTGTGACAGTGAGTATTGGTGTTGCTGTTGGCGCCGAAAGCTGGATCGATTTATTAGAGCGCGCAGACCAAGCATTGTTTAAAGCCAAAGCTGCGGGGCGTGATCGTGTTTCAGCCTAAACGTAGCTTGGCAGATTCATAAAGTTAGCTAGACAAATGAATTAATCTTCATCTTTATATAATTTATTGCAGGCTTGTTGGTTCATTTGACTACCATCTTCATTCCAACACTGGGCTTGGGTAATTTTGCCTAAATCGTACTGAAGCACCGCTTCAGGTTGCCCATCATCATACCAAATTTTATAACTGTTATGACGAACGCCATTACGATAATAACCTTGGCGTTCTAGTTTGCCGTTTTCAAACCACATTTTCAGCTCGCCAATCAGTTTATTGTTTTGAAAATTGGCATAGGTCCACGGTTTACCATTACTGTACCAGCGTTGGCGCAGGCCATGCTCGATACCATTTTTATAATTTTGAGAAAAAGCCAGTTGCCCATTCGGATGCCAAATTTTGTAATCCCCCTGAGATTCACCATTGATGATGCTACTTTCTTGCTCTTTTATCCCATTGGCAAACCAAAACTCGAGTTTGCCTTCGTACTCCCCATTTTTATAGGCAATGCGGCTACGGGATTTGCCGTTGGGGAAGAAACTTTCAAATACGCCTGAGCCTTGAATACCATCTGGAAAGTGAATGAGATGTTCACATTCACCATTTTTAATTTTGCTGTTGCTCAGAAAGATGGTGGTTAGGGCATTGCCATTGGCATAGACATATTGATTTTCATAGATCCCTTTGTGTGAAGTCGGGGTACTGAGGGCTTTACACTGCGGCTTATCTTTCCATGGGCTAAGATCGGGGTCTTCTTGTGAGACAAACAGCACCATGTATTCGTTTAGATAGCCATCGGCAAAGCTATATATTGGACATAATAAGAGGCTGAAACTTAAGATAAATTTATTCATTGTTAGTATGCTTTTATATTTTAAAAAGTTAAAAATTATTCGTTGTTGAGTCCACGATAGGCGTCATCATAAGGATGTTTTGTTTAAAAATAAATAGTCGATATGCTGAGTTTTCGACAGATTGAAGACTGTTGAAAAGTAAACAATTCAGGTTTGAACTTCATCTTATACTATGGACTTTAAACACCATAAAAATAGTGCAATGAAAAAAATATATCTATCGTTGATGACGGTCTTGAGTTTGACTGCATGTACAGCTAATGAAGGCATGTTGGATTCATCTCAACACTTAAAACAAACCACTCAAGCCAATTTAGAAAATTCACGGGTGAGTGAGATTCCGTCTTTATTTAATCAAGCACAAACACAGGCAGTATTTGTCACATTTGATGGTCAGCGTTTAAGTCATTATGGCAATGACTTACAGCGCGCCCACACTGAATACATTCCTGCATCTACCTTTAAAATGTTAAATGCTTTAATTGGTTTGCAGCATCAGAAGGCGACAGCCAATGAAGTTTTTAAATGGAAAGGTGAAATACGTGCTTTCCCCTCATGGGAAAAAGACCTGACTTTGGGTGAAGCCATGCAAGCATCTGCAGTTCCTGTATATCAGGAACTGGCAAGGCGAATAGGTTTGGCGTTAATGCAACAAGAAGTCAAACGGGTCGGTTTTGGCAATGCCAATATTGGCAAACAGGTGGATAATTTTTGGTTGGTTGGGCCGTTAAAGATTACGCCTGAACAAGAAGTCAAATTTGCGTATCAGCTTGCGACAGAGAAATTACCGTTTGATGTCGCGGTACAAAAGCAAGTCAAAGACATGCTTTATATTGAAAGCCGTGGGGATGCGAAGTTATATGCCAAGAGTGGTTGGGGTATGGATGTGGAACCTCAAGTCGGTTGGTATACCGGTTGGGTGGATGATGGTCATGGCAAGATCACGGCGTTTAGTTTGAATTTGCAGATGGCTGCAGGGGATGATGTGGCGGAGCGTAAGCAGTTGACGTTGGATGTGTTGGATAAGTTAGGTGTATTTCATTATTTACGTTAATTTTTTGAGTTTTGAGTTTTGAGTTTTGAGTTTTGAGTTTTGAGTTTTGAGTTTTGAGTTTGCATTGGGGGTGAGTTCCATTACGTAGGAGATTCATACTTTTGAAAGCACAAAAATAAGCAAAATGCTTTTGTTTGGTTGAAGGTAAGTCCGAACGGTTGCTGTTGAATGTATAAAATGATGGTACGAATTTTGTGGATGGATTTAGTTCAGGTTATTTTCAATAAAATATGCTTTCTAAACGTCCTCGCTTAGCATTGGATTTGAGTTTCCATTGCGTAGGAGATACCTACCTTTAAAAGAACAAAAGTAAGCAAAATGCTTTTGTTTGGCTGAAAGTACGTTCGAACAGTTCCAGTTAATGTATAAAAGGATGGTGCAAATTTTGTGGATGAATTTAGTTCAGGTTATTTTCAAAAAATATGTTTTCTAAACGTCCTTACTTTGCATTGGGTTTGAGTTTCCATTGCGTAGGAGATTCCTACTTTTGAAAGCACAAAAGTAAGCAAAATGCTTTTGTTTGACTAAGGGCACATCCGTGCTGCCCCAGTCAAACAGGCGACATCCATGTCGCCGTCATGTGATTGAATGTTGTGAAGAACAAGAATTTATTTAGAAATGGCCTTGTTTAAGCTCGTATAAAGTGATTTTCTAGCTTCTAAAATTTCAAATCTATATTGAGCAGTTGTTTCAACATTGATAGCTCCATTTTTACAAAGTGTATAAGCGTTAAATTTTCCGAGTAATTCGCCATAAATTCTTAGCTTTTCTTGTTGTTCAATATATCCATGTAAAAGAAGTAAACCTTCATTTTTGCTAAGTAAATTAAAGTCATTAAAAAGTGCGTGTCTTAGAGGTTTAAGTCTGTCTGAAATCTCATTAAGAGCTGGTTGAGATTGTTTTGTTTCAAATTCAAAAATTGCCCAAATTTTTAAAACGAGATGATTTATTTCCTCGAGATCTTTGGAAATATTGGTCAATAAATTACGATTATATAGAAGGTTATCTTTTGCTACTGATGCTGAAATATTTGCCTTTTGATTTAAGTAGGTAATTACGCCAGTTATCAGTGCTCCCAAACCAATTTTTACGGCTGTATCAATTATCTCTAATAAAGTCATATAAATATAAAACGGTGAATGAATCACCGTTTTATCATGCACTTAAAGGAAAGTGAATCTTATTTCAACATCGGCTTTAAAAACTTCGCTGTATGCGATACTTTATTCTTAGCCACTTGCTCTGGTGTACCTTCAGCAATAATCATACCGCCACCCGCACCACCTTCAGGACCTAAATCCACAATCCAATCGGCAGTTTTAATCACATCCAAGTTATGCTCAATCACCACAATGGTATTGCCCTTATTACGTAGTTCATGCAGGATGTCGAGCAATTTGGCAATATCATGGAAGTGTAGACCAGTTGTTGGTTCATCAAGCACATACAAGGTTTTGCCTGTATCGCGCTTCGCCAACTCACGAGCCAATTTGACACGCTGAGCTTCACCACCCGAAAGCGTGGTTGCAGATTGACCTAAACGGATATAACCCAAGCCAACTTGGTTCAAGGTTTCCAAACGACGGTGAATCACAGGAATAGCATCAAAGAAATGCATCGCATCTTCAACCGTCATTTCTAAGACATCTGAAATGTTACGACCTTTATAGCCAACTTCTAATGTTTCGCGGTTATAGCGTTTGCCGTGGCAGGCATCACAAGGCACATACATATCAGGTAAGAAGTGCATTGCAACCTTAATCATCCCGTCACCTTCGCAGGCTTCACAGCGACCACCTTTCACGTTAAATGAGAAACGACCTGCCGCATAACCACGTGCTTTGGCTTCAGGAGTTTGCGCAAACAGTTCACGAATAGGTGTGAACAAACCGGTATATGTTGCAGGGTTTGAACGTGGTGTACGACCGATTGGGCTTTGGTCAATATCAACGACTTTATCGAGGAATTGTAAGCCATCAATCGAATCAAATTTCTCAGCCGTTAATGTGGTTGCACCATTCAATTGAGTCGCTGCAAGCGGCAATAATGTCCGGTTAATCAGCGTCGATTTACCTGAACCTGATACACCTGTCACACAGGTCATCACACCTAAAGGAATAGTCAAATCGACATTTTTCAGGTTATGACCCGCAGCGCCCATTAACTTAATTTGCTCTTCAGGTTTTGGCGGTTGTGTGCGTGTTTTCGGCACATCAATACTGAGCTTTCCTGATAGATATTGACCAGTTAATGAATCTGGATTTGCCAAAATTTCATCATACGTCCCTTCGGCAATCACATGACCGCCATGCACACCTGCACCGGGGCCAATATCAATAATATGGTCGGCGGCACGGATCGCATCTTCATCATGTTCTACAACTAATACGGTATTACCTAAGTCACGCAAACGTACTAGGGTTTCCAATAGGCGGTCATTATCACGCTGATGCAAACCAATAGAGGGTTCATCCAGCACGTACATTACGCCCATCAGGCCCGCACCAATTTGAGAAGCCAGACGGATACGCTGTGCTTCACCACCCGACAGTGTTTCAGCAGAACGCGATAAACTTAAATAGTTCAAACCGACAGAGACTAGGAAGTGCAGACGTTCACGAATCTCTTTGAAAATCTTGTCAGCAATTTCGCCTTTGGCACCGCTTAAGTTGAGGTCTTGATAATAGCTTTCAGCATCACCGATCGACATCTTGGTGATTTGCGCGATGGTTTTATCTTTAACTCGGACATGACGTGAAATTTCATTGAGACGTGAGCCACCGCAAGCATCACATGCGGCATTGGATAAATACTGTGCTAAATCCTCACGCACATAGTTCGACTCCGTTTCACGATAGCGACGCTCTAGGTGAGGTAGAATCCCTTCAAAGGCTTGCACACGTTTGTGCGAACGACCACGTTCATCAATATAGCTGAGGTCAACTTTTTCCTTGCCTGTACCATAAAGGAATTTCTTTTTGGTCTCGGCATCGAGTTCATTCCACGGTGTGTCTAGAGAATAACCAAAATGATCGGCAACTTTTTGGATCATGCTGTAGTAATACGGACGTTGACGGTCCCAACCACGGATTGCCCCTTGACTAATCGAAACTTCATTATTGGGAATCAATTTGTCAGCACTAAAATGGCTGCGTGTGCCTAAACCATCACAAACAGGGCATGCACCGAATGGATTGTTGAAGGAAAATAGCCGTGGTTCAAGTTCACCAACGGCACGTTCACATTCAGGGCAAGAGTGTTTCGCAGAAAATACGCGATCTTCTTGTTCGCCTTTCATCCACGACAAAATGGCAATATCGCCACCCATACGTAGTGCAGTTTCAAAGCTTTCTGCAATCCGGTTACCAAGATCATCACGAACTTTAAAACGGTCAACAACGACTTCGATGGTGTGCTTTTTCTTTTTGTCGAGTTCAGGCGGAGTATCAATATCAATGACTTCACCGTCGACACGCGCACGGACAAAACCTTGACCTTGTAATTGTTCAAATAAGTTGGTGTATTCGCCCTTACGCTCTCGCACCACAGGGGCAAGCAACATAAGCGCTGTGCCTTCTTCTAGACCTTTGACGGTATCAACCATTTCAGACACAGTCTGAGCCACCATCGGGAGGTCATGTTCAGGACAATACGGCGTGCCGACACGGGCATAGAGTAGACGTAAATAGTCGTAAATTTCGGTGATCGTTCCCACTGTTGAGCGTGGGTTGTGGCTCGTTGATTTTTGTTCGATGGCAATCGCAGGACTCAAGCCTTCAATCGAGTCAACTTCGGGCTTTTCCATTTGCGAAAGGAATTGGCGTGCATAGGCAGATAAGGACTCAACATAGCGACGTTGACCTTCAGCATACAAGGTATCAAAAGCCAAAGAGGACTTCCCTGAACCAGAAAGACCCGTAATGACCACAAACTTGTCGCGTGGAATATCGAGTGACACATTTTTTAAGTTATGGGTACGTGCGCCTCGAATACGGATATGGCTTTGGCTCATGCAAGGGGTCCTAAAATATTCATCGAAAAACCTATATATGATAGCGCATGAAAAATGTTCAAGTGTAATTTAAACCTAGATTTATGCGTGACTTTGTGAGAAAAATGGCCGAATCAAAATATAGCTGTCTGTGCCGATGCCCTGAAACATCGGCAAATCAGCAATCTAGGACTTTTAACATGAAATGGCAACTTCATCTCAATCCAACATTAGGTGTGATGGGTTTATTGATGTGTAGTGTGTTTTTGAGTGCATGTACCCCGAACCACACACCGAAAGCGCAAAAATATGACAGCTTAGAACAAGCAACTTTGGCGCTGAATACCGAAAGTGAAAAAATTGATCTGTATATTGCGAAATTAGGTCAAGCCAAAATTGAAGCTGAAAAAAAGCAGCTGGCTTGCGAAAAAATTCCTCAACAGTTTGATTTGGTTTTGGCAATTGTTGAAAACAATCAACATTTGATGAGTGCTGAAGATTTAAAAGTTCAAGCACAGTTTAAGCACATGGCTGAGCAACAAAAGGCGCGCTTTACATCTAGCCTGTGGTGTAAAGGTGCATAAAGATAAAAGCGCTGTGACTGTTTTGAGTTCATCGTTTAAATCTCCTGTGTCATGCGCATAACAATCCATTGGAAAATCTCAGGACTATCGCAGAGAAGGCGTAAAATGCAGTTTTCTCGAAACTATAGAATGCCATGTTGTCCTTATTTCTCAAAAGCTTAATGGGTACCTTTGTTGTGGTATTAATTGCTTTACTGTCTAAAAGTAAGGCGTTTTATATTGCAGGTTTGGTTCCATTGTTTCCGACTTTTGCGTTGATTGCCCATGTGATCGTGGCAAATGATCAGGGTGCAGCCGCATTACAAAAAACTGCACTGTTTGGACTCTGGTCTCTCATCCCGTATTTCATTTATTTATTGATGGTGTACCTGCTCGCAACACGTGTGAGTTTAACGGCATGTTTGAGTGTAGCAACGTTGAGTTGGGTGCTTGCTGCGGCTGTTTTGATTTATGCATGGCAGAGTTTTCAGTAAGCATCAAAAGCCTATATCGATGCTGATTTAGATCAATTTTTTATGGGTTCTAGATCATTTATAAAACTATAGATTTGGCTAAAATTATGATGAATTTCCAATCGTTAAATGTGTGATTTTAAATGTAAGTATTTGAATAATTAATTATAATTCTGACAGAACAGCAAATAATCATGATAAGAGCAAATAATGTTAAAACAATTTTGGGTGATCATCAGCCTCATGTTTTCAAGCCAAATCCTGTGGGCTGAAGACAGTCAAATCCTCGCGTTTGAACAGTTTATTGACCCTGCAGCCGAGCAGCGTTATAGCGTGAGCGTGCCTGCGGTCGGGCAAAATGAACAGCTATGGTCTGTGGTCTATATGGTACTGCAAACCAACCAAGTCCCTGACAATACTGTTCTGGACTTTAAAGTCGTTCCGCAAGGTTTATTGTTGAAAAATAATCCTGCACAAAAAATACAAGAGTATGCTTTTGACGGCGTACAGTTGGCACAGAAAAAAGACTATGTACTGTCCCAATTCTCCGATTTGAGTGAACAACTGGAAGATCAAACTGGCAAGAAAGTGCTGGATGCATCACTCTTTGATACCAGTCGTGCCCATGTATATGCCCGCGTAGAAGATTGGGTGCCTGACTATAATGCACAAGCCACCCAACTGAATATTGAACTGGGTAAACTCAATGAAATGCAGGTGAAAGGGCTGTATTTGATTTTAGGCAAAGGTGAAAAGCCCAAAGATTTATTGGCCATTGCTCAACTTGATCCGATGATCAAATCACAATTTCATTCAGAAGAAATGCAGGAACGCAAAGCAGCGCGCAGTGAATTGCGTGAAGCACGTTTTGCGATTTTTTTGGTGATTATCGCGATGGGGATTTTTCTCGGATGGTATCGTTTTAAACGCTAATGCCTAAAATGATCGTGCAAGGTCATTCTAAAAACCGAATCTAACCATATTAAAAAAGGATCTAAAAGCAATTTTAGATCCTTAAATTTTTATACAGCTTAAATCACAGGTTTATTCAACGGGCCATGTGCGCTGTTGATACGCACTGTCCCAGAACATCCATTCTAATTTTGCGCCGTTCGTATAAGCCGCATGCATTTTTTCACGTGTATCTGCATCACAGCGGGCTGCCACTCGATCAATAGTTTGAATCACGTTTTGCACAGCAATATTGAAGTCTTCACCTGAGTAGGTGTCGATCCATGCTTGGTAAGGGTTATTAGGCACAGATTGGCTGACAATGGCTTTGCCGACTTCAGCATAGATCCAAAAGCAAGGCAGGAGTGAGGCAAGGACTACAGGGTAACTTTCTGACCATGCTGTCGCTGTTAGAAACGAAGTGTAATGATGGCAGGCAAGGGTCAGTGGAGTATTTTCAAACTGTTCTTTGCTGATGTTGAAACCTTGCATAAAGTCGTTGTGCAGACTACGTTCCACCACGATGGCAATTTTTGCTGCTTCAGAAAACTGAATCACATCGTCGGCATCAAACGCCTTGGCTGCACACACTGCAAGTGCACGACCATAGGCCAATAAATAATGGGCATCCTGAATGACATAGTGGCAAAAGGCGTCGCGGCTTAAACTGCCCTGAGCCAATTCCTGATTAAACGGTAGATGGAGAATCTGCTGATATAACGCGGTATTACGTTGCCAAACTTCTTCAGAAAAACGCATTGAACATTCCTGTCGTTAAAAATGAAAGACGGGTCTACACCATGATGCGATGTAATTGAGAGCCTCCATCTTAGAGTGTTTATTCAAAATGTAACGAATAATTTTTGGTTTCAATCCTGAAAAGCGGCATAATTGCGCCATAAACTTAGCTTCAAACTGGGTATTCCCTCATTTTGAAATCTTATTGAATGAATAGGTCGATCTATCATGATGAAACATTTTGGTTTCTCAATCGTCTTTACGATCGTGTGTCTTGCTATTTCTGCATATTGGGGGCTGAATCATGGCCCAAATGCAGGCGTGCAAGCCATGCTGACAGCACTGACCATTACTGCAATTTTGGCAGTGATGGAAGTATCATTGTCATTTGATAACGCTGTAGTGAATGCATCGGTACTCCGTGGTTGGGATCATTTCTGGAAAATGATTTTCTTAACTGTCGGGATCGTGATTGCTGTATTCGGTATGCGTTTGATTTTCCCAATCGTCATTGTTGCTGTAACGGCTGACATGGGCGCTATGGAAGTGGTGCAATTGGCATTGAATAATCCAATTGAATACTCTGCAAAATTGATGGCACATCATGCAGAAATTGCGGCCTTTGGTGGTGCTTTCTTATTGTTGGTGTTCCTGAACTTCTTCTTAGATGAAGGGAAAGATACCCATTGGTTCCGTTGGCTAGAGCGCCGTTTGGCCAATCTTGCAAACGTTCCTGCGATGTCCGTGTTTATTGCCCTAATTGCGTTATTGGTAATGGCAGCAAACGTGGCCGAAGCCTCTCGTCTAGCGGTAGTGATGGCGGGTATCTGGGGGATCGTGGTGTATATCGGTGTCCAAGTACTGAGTCATTTATTGGGTGGTGAACCAGAAGTTGATGAAAACGGTAATGCGGTTGGACATGACGCAAATGGCGTACCGACGGGCGTGATCAAAGCAGGTTTTGGTGGTTTCCTTTACCTTGAAGTACTTGATGCCTCATTCAGTTTTGATGGTGTGATTGGTGCATTTGCGATTACCTCTGATGTCGTAATCATTATGCTCGGTCTTGCTATTGGTGCTATGTTCGTGCGTTCGATGACCATTTACTTAGTAGATAAAGGCACCTTAGATGCTTATATCTTCCTTGAACATGGTGCGCATTATGCGATTGGTGCTTTGGCCTTCATTATGTTGGCAAGTGGCACTGGTCTGCATGTTCCTGAAGTGGTAACGGGTCTAATTGGTGTGGCATTTATTGTTTGGGCTGTGATTGCCTCAATTCAATATAAAAAGCGTCAAGAAAATTTAGGCTAATTTAAATTTGCCTAAAATCTCCCAAAAAGCGCAGCGTCAGCTGCGCTTTTTATTTGTCCAATCATCAGGATATTTAAAATCAATAAAAATCCTGCTTCGCTTTAAGCTGAATGTCCTATAATCCCATTCCAAGATTAATGAATTTTTAACCAGCTATGATGAATGCTCTTGAACGACGCTCAACTTTTGCTTTGAGTAGTATTTTCGCCTTACGTATGCTGGGGCTGTTCATGATTATTCCTGTTTTCTCTGTGGCAGGTCAGCAATATGCAGGGGCAACACCAGCACTTATTGGTTTAGCGGTGGGTGTTTATGGTTTAACCCAAGCGATTTTACAGATCCCGTTTAGTCTAATTGCAGACCGTTATAGTCGTAAACCGTTGGTGGTAATTGGGCTGCTGTTGTTTGCTTTAGGTGGTGCAATTGCTGCAATGTCCGATAGTATCTATGGCGTGATTATCGGGCGTGCGATTGCCGGTGGTGGTGCTGTATCTGCCGTAGTGATGGCTTTGTTAGCCGATGTCACACGTGAAGAACAGCGTACTAAAGCCATGGCCATGATGGGGATGAGTATCGGTTTGTCCTTTGTGGTCGCGTTCAGCCTTGGGCCTTGGCTCACAGGTTTAGTCGGCATCTCGGGTTTATTTTGGGTGACCACCATCATGGGACTTGCCGCGATTGCGATGTTGCTATTGGTACCGAAAGTAACGCGTCATCATAAAAATTTTCAACAAGGTTATCTGACGCAGTTAAAGCAAGTACTGAAAATGCCTGATCTAAATCGTTTACATGTTTCAGTCTTTTCATTGCATTTACTGCTCACAGCGATGTTTATCTATGTGCCGTCTCAGTTGATTGACTTTGCCAATATTCCATTACATTCACATGGTCTGGTGTATTTGCCGCTTTTGGTCGTGAGCCTGTTTTTTGCATTTCCAAGTATTATTTTGGCGGAAAAATATCGCAAAATGCGCGGCATTTTCTTGACCGCCATTGGTGGCATTATTTTAGGATTGGGCATCTTAATTTTTGGTTTCGAATCAAAATATATTTTGCTGACAGGCTTAGGTTTATTCTTTATTGCATTTAATGTGATGGAGGCATTATTACCGTCATGGTTATCGAAAGCGGCTCCAATTCAATCCAAAGCGACTGCCATGGGGGTGAACGCCAGCAGTCAGTTTCTGGGGGCATTTTTTGGTGGTATGATTGGCGGGCAACTTCTGTTGCTAAATGATACGGCAATGGGATGGGGCATCCTGACAGGGCTAGCCATTTTATGGTTGATCATTAGTTTTGGGTTGGCTCAGCCGCGTTATTTATCGTCTATGGTTTTCAGTTTGCCTGAAGATAAAGAAACGGATGAATGGACTTCTCAGCTTTTAGCAATTCGTGGTATTGAAGAAGTTGTGGTGATGTCTGACCAGCAAGTGGCTTATGTAAAAGTGGATAAGCAGCAGATGGATGAATCTGCGCGACAACATTTAACGCACTTGTTAGGGAAAGAGGTAGCCATTTAACCATAACTCTTATAAAGTAAATAATAGAAACAAATAGGAAGAATACGTCTGATGCGTGGTGTAAATAAGGTCATTATTGCTCACTAATAGTTTACTCTAATACTTTACTCTAAGAATGCTGTATATTCATTTATGTTCGTTTCAGTGCTATGTTAAGAAAACATGGTTCATTCAAACAGTTAAGGTGGATATATGGCATATGTTGATTACGCTGATGAAGTAATCTTTGCTGGAAAATCTCATAAAAAATTTCCCCTAATTTTAAATAATGAACACATTATAAATCGCCTCACACTTAAATATTTTCTATCTCAAAGAGTTTTATGGAGCGAAGGTACTTTGCATACCTATACCAAGCATGTATGTGACTTCATTTCTCAGTTAGAACTTGAAAATAAAGAGTGTTCGTTTGATCATATAGATGAGTACTGGTTAGAGGCTTACGCAAATCAAATATCGAATCGGAATCCCGGCTCTGAAGGTTACGTATCACAATTATTATCTAGCGTAATTGATTTCTTGTTTTGGTGTGAAAATAATAATTATTGTAAAAATCTAATAGGAGTAACTTCTAAATTTAAAATAAAAGTTTTTCAGACCAAAAATGGTGTCACCCATAATTTGGTTAAATACTATAACAAACAAGGGGCATCACCTAAAATTGCGCCAAGAGATGAATGGATTGAAACGGTATTAAGTGAAGAATACTTTAAGTCTGAAGATTTAGAAATTCGCTTTAATTTGATGGTTGAGTGGGGACGTAGGTGTGGATTGCGGGCACATGAAATATGTGCGTTAAGCGTTGATCAGATACCGTCAAGGGAGACTCTAGAACAAAATATTATAGAGAAAAATAATTCCTTTATTGAATTGAGTGTAACAAAGGGAAAAAAGAAAGCACGGATTCCGGTGAGTGGAATTTTATTAAAAAAAACGTTGGACTATATTGAATCTGAACGGAATCAGTTAATAAAAAAATTTAAGAATGAAGCACGACTACAGCGTAAGGCATATATTCCACCACAACAGGTATTTATTTCCTCTACAACAGGTCAAGCACTTCATCGTCGAACATTCTCTAATCAACTTAGATCTAGATGGCTGCAAGCTTTGGAAAATGGCAACCTAACACAAGACCAATACGTATGGGTACATGGGTTAAGACATAGATTTGCTACAGATAAGCTTAAAAAAATTTCCCAGCTCAAGCATATTCGTGACCCTCGTGAAGTTACGAAGACGCTTACAAGGCATAGTCATTCTTCAACATTAGATATATATACTGCCAGTATTCATTTGGAAGATATGAATGACTAAGCTAAAGCGTGAACTTATTGTACTAAAACCATTGATAAAAGAATCTATTATAGAATTTCCTAAATTAGAAATTACTGTTGAAGAAAAGACCTATGATATTAGTGATTTAACTAATTTAGAGAATATTCATGCAATAGCTACGGCTTTAAAAATATATTTAAAGGGACAACAGTCTAGCAGAGCTGTCTTTCTGGAATTAAGAAATTTTCTTAGATTTATTTCAAAACATAGTGAAAAAATTGATGAGAAATCAATTATTAAATATAAAAAATCCTTAGATACTAATGATGTGTGCTGAATTAGCAGGAGACTTTCACTTGGGAGATTCTAGGCAGCTAACCGATAAAAGTCTTCTGCCATTTGATTTGGTGTCTTAAAATCCAAGCCTTTTTGAATTCTTCGCTGATTATA